>DASXSR010000288.1:0-63384 GCA_036505875.1 Blastocatellia bacterium
TCGACTGCGAGAGTGCCGATCACAACTCGCGAAACACCAAGCTCGATCACTGCTTTGACATCTTCGATGCTTCGAAGACCGCCGCCGAACTGCACTGGAACACCGATCGTCTGAATGATTCTGGTGAGAGCCTGTCGATTGCGTGAGTTGGGGTCCGAAAACGCGCCATCGAGATCAACTACGTGAAGCATCTGCGCTCCCGCTTGTTCAAACCTCTTTGCAACGGCAACCGGTTCGCTGTCGTAGATGGTCGCTGCGTCCTTGCGCCCTTGCGTAAGCCGAACGCATTGGCCGTTGCGGAGATCGATTGCGGGGATGATCAACATCATTCGCCGCCTCGTTCGGATCTGCGAACCGTCAACTCGTCGCGTACTTCCTCCAGCGTCACTCCGCGTTCAACCAGAACAACGATCAGATGATAGAGAAGATCAGAAGTTTCCTTAACCAGCGCGCTCCGGTCCTCGTTCTTTGCGGCGATGATCGTCTCGCTCGACTCCTCACCGAGTTTCTTGAGAATCTTGTCCAGCCCCTGATCAAACAAATAAGTTGTGTAAGAACCTGCGGGTCTCTGCTGCTTTCGCGATTCGACGATGGCATACAAGCTATCGAGCACCTCACCAAGGTTGGAGTCCGGAAGGGAATTCTCTTCAATCTCACGATCAAAGCATGAGGTCTTGCCGGTGTGACAAGCCGGACCTTCAGGCTCAACCGTCAACAGAATAGTGTCGCTATCGCAGTCCAGACGCGCTTCAATCACCCGCTGCGTGTTCCCTGATGTCTCGCCCTTGTGCCACAAGCTCGAACGAGATCGAGACCAGAACCAGGTTTCTTGTGTCTCAAGCGTTCGGCGCAGGCTCTCGGCATTCATGTAAGCGACCATCAGCACCTGCCGCGTCCGAGCGTCCTGCACAATTGCCGGAACAAGTCCGCGCTCGTCGAATTTCACGTCTTCAACTTTGATATTCATCTCACAACGACCCCACGCCCTCGCAGATAGTCCTTCACCTCGGTGATCTTGTATTCCCCGTAATGAAACAACGACGCCGCCAGCACCGCGCTTGCTCCGCCTTCGGTCAGCGCTTCGTAGAAGTGTTCTAGCTTTCCGGCGCCGCCCGACGCGATGACAGGTATGCGCACCGCCGAGCTGATAGCGCGCGTAAGCTCCAGATCGTATCCGTCTCGCGTGCCGTCGCGGTCCATGCTGGTCAACAGGATCTCGCCCGCGCCAAGCCGTTCAGCCTCGCTCGCCCACTCGACCGCATCAAGCCTGGTGTTCCGACGCCCTCCGTGTGTGAAGACTTCCCAGCCCTTGCTGGCGCGAGCCGGTTCTCTTCGGCGGGCGTCGATCGCCAATACAATACACTGACTCCCAAATGTTTCCGCGCCTTTGCTAATCAATACCGGTCGGTTTACTGCGGCTGTGTTCACGGAGACTTTGTCAGCGCCCGCTCGCAAGACCGCGCGAATGTCTTCGATCGAGCCGAGGCCGCCGCCGACCGTTAAGGGTATGAAGACCTCATCGGCTACGCGGCGCACGAGATCGATAATGATCGCGCGGTTGTCGGATGACGCGGTGATGTCGAGGAACGTCAACTCATCCGCACCTTCCGCGTCGTAAGCGCGCGCTTGCTCGACCGGATCGCCCGCATCGCTGAGCGAGACGAAGCGGACTCCCTTGACAACCCGACCGCGGTCGATGTCCAAACATGGAATGATTCGTTTGGCTAACATGAAAAATACATTGCGCCACGAAGGCTCGAAGACGCCTAAGTGCCTTTATGCAGCTTCGTGTCTTGGTGACTTTGTGGCGGAAACTCGGCGAAATTGCTAAGAAGCGTTAGCCCTGCCGCCTGGCTCTTCTCGGGATGAAACTGCACCCCGCAGATGTTCTCGTGCGCGACCACTGAGACGTAATCTTTGCCGTAACCGGTCTCGCCGATCACATCTTCGGCCTCCGCGGCTTCGCAATAATAAGAATGAACGAAGTAGAAGAACGCGCGGTCCTCGATTCCACTCAGAAGCGGATGCGGCGATCTCACATGCACCTGATTCCAGCCGACTTGCGGCACGAGCAGATCATCATCGAACCTGCGAACTCTTCCACGCAGTAGTCCTAAGCCCTTGCTCGGGCCAAACTCATCGGATGACTCGAAAAGCATTTGCATTCCCACGCAGATTCCGAGGATCGGCGTGCCCTCTTCTGCTCGCTCGAGCACAAGCCGGTCGAAGCCGCGCGAAGAGAGGGCTTCCATGCAAGCTCGAAACGCGCCGACTCCCGGCAAGACCAACCGCTCGGCTTCGCGCAAGATTCGCTCGTCGGAGCTGATCGACGCGTTGTGCCCAGTGGCGAGGAATGCCTTCTCAACCGAGCGCAGGTTGCCAACTCCATAATCGATGATTGCGATGCGTGGCATTTCTTACAGCTCTCCCTTTGTGCTCAGCACTCCCTGGATCCTCGGGTCGCGTTCGACAGCGTGCCGCATCGCGCGAGCCGTCGCTTTGAAGGTTGACTCGAGGATGTGATGAGTGTTCCGTCCGCGGATTAGATCGATGTGGAGATTGCAGCGCAGGCTTGTCGCAAACGAACGCCAGAAGTGCTCGGCCATCTCGACCGAAAAGTTTCCGATCTTCTGCCGTTTGGTCCTCACCTGGTACGCCAGGTAGAAGCGCCCGGACAAATCGACCGCGGCTCCGCACAGCGCCTCATCCATCGGAATGATCGCCGAGCCGTAGCGATTGACGCCGGACTTGTCTCCCAGGGCTTCCGAGAAAGCCTGGCCGAGACATATCGCTATGTCTTCGACCGAGTGATGATCGTCCACGTCCAGATCGCCGCGACATTTCAATTCGAGATCGAACAGACCGTGCTTCGCGAACAACTCGAGCATGTGATTGAGAAACGGCATGCCGGTTTCGACCAGCGCGGCGCCCGTTCCATCGAGGCGTAGCGAAACGGTGACGTCGGTCTCTTTTGTCTTTCGTCGGCATTCCGCCGATCGTGTCCGTTTTGTTTTCATAACCATTTCACTTCTACGGAGTGACTCGCAGAACCCTCAAAGATTTCTCGCAGCTCCCAGACCAACAGCTCATTCTCCTCGGGTGTCCCCACGCCGACGCGAAAGTAGTCCTCAAGCATCGGGTAGCCGCTCACATCGCGAATCAGAATATCTCGTTTTAGAAGCTCATCGAAAACGAGTCTCGGCTTGATCGAAGACCGCACCAGGATGAAGTTTGCCCGCGTCGGCACCGGGGCGAGGCCGGGAATTGTGCGCAGCTGAGAATAAAGCCGATCGCGTTGGCCATTTATCCGCTCGACCAGCGGCTCAAGCTTTGAGCCATACATTTCCAGCGCCACCTCAGCCGCGGTCTGCGAGAAACGATTCAGGTTGTAAGGCAACAACGCTTTCGAGATCTCTTGCGCCAGCGCCGGCGACGTTAAGAGATATCCCACGCGCAACGCGGCCATCGCCATTGCCTTTGAAAACGTACGCAGCACCACTAGATTCTGATGATGCTTCAGGAGCGTGACCGCGGTTTCGCCCGCGAACTCGTGATAAGCTTCATCCACGACAACCAGACCATCCGACACCCCAAGAATCGATGCCAGGTCGCGCTCGTCCATCGCGCAGCCGGTCGGATTGTTGGGTGAACAGATGATGGTCACATCCGGCCTGAGCGATTGGATCGCATCCGTCAGCGCTCTCACGTCGTAGTTCAATTCTGCGGTCAGAGGCACGCTGATCACTTCACCGCCAAGCACGGTTGCAACCTGTCGATACAGAGTGAAAGTCGGCTCGCTTATCAAAACGCGCTTTCCTTCCGTCACGATAACCATCAGCACTGCTTGAATCAGTTCGTTGGACCCGTTCCCGACGAGAATTCCGTCCGAAGGCCAGCCGCTGAACTCACTCAGCCGTTCGATCAGACTCGCAGGCACGAATTCCGGATAACGTGACCATTCGCGCTCTTCAATGCGTCTGAGTGTCTCCGCCTTGATTTCGGCGGGAATGTCCCACGGGTTCTCGTTCTGGTTGAGCTTGACGCGGGCGGGCTCGAAGCGCAGCGAGTAGGCTCGCAGTTTGCGCACCTGAGATTTTATGTTGTCCAGCGCATCCCGCATTATCAGTCCTCCTCCAGCCGAATCAGAGCCGAGTGCGCGTGCGCGTCCAAACCTTCGGCGTTTGCCAATGCCGCGATCAACGGGGCCGTTCGATCAAGCTCGGCAGCCGTGAACTTCAAGATGCTCGTCCGCTTCAGAAAATCATTCACGCTCAGCGCCGATGAGAATCGCGCGGCGCCTGCGGTTGGCAAGACGTGATTTGGTCCGGCCAGGTAATCGCCGGCTGCAACCGGAGTGTGTGAACCAAAGAAGATCGCGCCTGCGTTGTAGATTCGCGAGGCGACCGCCTCTTCGTCGCGCGCGATTATCTCCAGATGCTCAGGGGCAAGGTCGCTCGCCAGTGCGCACGCCTCTTCCATTTGATCAACGACGATGATCGCTCCGTAGTTTTCAAGCGATGTGGTGAAAACATCGCTGCGTTGCAGCTTGCGAGCCTGCTTCGCAACCTCGACGGCGACTTCACGAGCAAGCGTTTCACTAGTAGTAATCAAAATTGCCGAAGCGTCGTCGCCGTGCTCAGCTTGTGCAAGCAGATCACTAGCTACAAATGACGCGCGAGCGTTGTCGTCCGCGACGACAACGACTTCGCTGGGCCCGGCGATCGAATCAATGCCCACCACGCCAAATACCAGCTTCTTTGCCGCCGCAACGTAGCGGTTTCCTGGTCCAGTGATCTTATCTACGCGAGGAACAGTCTCCGTGCCGAACGCTAACGCGGCGATTGCTTGCGCCCCGCCAATGGCGTAGGCCTCAGTGACGCCGAGTTCGACAACGGCCGCTGCCACCGCTGGACTCTCTTGAAGCGTCTGCGGAGGGGTAGCTATCACAATGCGGTCGACGCCCGCGACTTGTGCAGGCACGACGTTCATCACAACCGACGACGGATAGCTCGCGAGCCCCCCAGGCACATACAACCCCGCCCGTTGGACGGGCGTCAGTCGCTGGCCCAACCGCACGCCGCTTTCGGTTTCGACTTCCCACGAATCCTGACGCTCTGATTCGTGAAAAGCCCGCACCCTGCGAATTGCCTCGCGCAGGGCCTCCAGCACCTGGCCATCGACTCGCGCTGCCGAACGTTGCAATGTCTCCTCGCTCACGCGAAGCTCAGCGGCGCTCATTACACAACCGTCAAACCGCGCGCTGTATTCGATGAGCGCGGCGTCACCCCGGTCTCGCACGTCCTGGATGATTGAGCCGACCCGGTTCATGAGATCAGCATCCAGCGCAACGCTTCGTTCGCGGATGCGCGCCAGCTTTGCACCCAGTCGCTCGGTTTCTCGGCTGTGAATGATCTCAATCATATGACTTTTCTTTCAGCGGAGTTTCGTAGTACCGCATTTATGCGGAAGTTTGTTGGCGTAATATTCTCGTCTCAACCCTACGAACTTCCGCATAAATGCGGTACTACGAACCTTTCAGAGAATTGATCAGCTCGCCGATAGCAGCCGCCTTCAGTTGGTAGCTTGCGCGGTTGACGATCAGACGCGCGGTTGATTCGGTGATAACTTCGAGCATCGCGAGTCCATTCTCACTGAGGGTCCTGCCGGTTTCCACCAGGTCAACGATGCAGTCGGCGAGTCCCAGAAGCGGCGCAAGCTCGACTGATCCGGACAGCTCGATCAGCTCGACCGGGATACCGCGAGCGCCAAAATGCTCGGCGGCGATTCGCGGATACTTTGTAGCTACCCTAACCACGCCCAGCCCATCCAGTGAGATGCCCGCCCGCGCGGCTACCGCGACGCGACAGCGGCCTATCTCGAGGGCGAGCGGCTGCAATACGTCGGCCTCGCTTTCGAGCAGCACGTCACGGCCTACTATTCCGCAATCTGCAATCCCATGCTCTACATACACCGGCACGTCCGACGGTTTAACGGGGATGAACCGGCAACAGCCCGCCTCGTCTTCGAGAATCAGACGCCGCGACGAGAGCGCATCGCTCGACACTCGAAGCCCTGCGTGGGCAAGCAGCTCGAACGCTTCAGCCTGCAATCTTCCCTTAGCGATTGCGATCGTGAGGTCTGTCAACTTTTCATCTCCTCGTCCGGATTGGCCGCCCCTGTCAGCATTGGAACTCGCTCCATAATTGAACGGCGGGCACAGGGGCCGCCCTACAGGCACACTCGAATCCGCGCATCCTCAGCGCGGCGATTCATTGCCTCTTGAAAGAGCAGCGCAGGGTCGTCGTTCGAGAGTCGGGACGCTTCCCGTTGCGGCGCGCGAGTCGAGCCTAGGTCTCGTTTGCGCGCCACCAGCAAATCCGCCAGCGCTTCAAGATCAAGTACAAAGCCTATCGCCGGCTCAGCCTTGCCGAACTTTGCAGTCAGGGCATCATACCGACCGCCGCTGCCGATCCTCGCGCCGGCCCCGGCAACATAGACTTTGAAAGTCAGACCGGTGTAATAGTCGAGCCTGGAAACGTCTCCAAGATCGATCTCAAAATGATCGGCGAGACCAAGCGACTCTATAACGCGCCACAAGCTTTCAAGATGATCCAAACCGTTGACCGAGCGCGGATTTGTAATAACTCTACGAGCTTTGTCCAGCGTGTCGCGTTTTCCGGCGAGTTGCGTCAACCGCACGAAGGCGCGGCGGTCACCGGCGGAAGCGTGAGGAGTCAGAAAGCGTTCGAGTTCCACGGCGTCGCGAGCATCGATCAGCTGCCGCATTTCATCTCGAGCTGACGCATCGAGTGCGAGATTCGCCGCAACGCCGTTAAAGATCTCGACGTCGTTGAGCGTGATCACAAAGTCTTGGCCGAGACCCAGACGATCGAGGATCTCCGAAGCAATTACCAATAACTCGACGTCTGCCGCGAGCGAGTTTGCGCCGGTAAGCTCGCAGCCGATCTGTGTCAACTCTCTACGCCATTCCGCGCGCGTTCGCGGCTGTTGGCGGAACACCGACGCAGCGTAGCATAGACGCAAGGGCCTTTCGCTGGACGCAAACAGCGTTGCCGCCGCGCGCGCCACTGCCGAGGTGACGTCGGGCCTCAAAGCCAGGAGCCGCCCGTCTGTGTCGGTGAACCTGAACGCGTGATGAGATTCCGAGTGGCCCATCGCTCGATCAAACAACGAATAGTAGTCCACTGTCGGCGTCGCGATCTCTTCGTAGGACCAGCCGTCAAGCACCGACATCGCGGTGTCTTCGATGCTGCGTCTCAGCCGTGCTTCGCGCCCGAAGTAATAACGAAGGCCGCCGGGAATTTGAGAGAGTGCCTCGGACATAAAACTCCGATCTGTCAAAACGAAAACCCGCTGTCTGCGTTCGCGCTGGACAGCGGGTTTCTGGTTTCCAGTTGTGACTTTGCTTTACTCTTCGCGCATGCGCATCACAACCGCCAACACGCTGTCAGGATGCCAATGGTGATTGGCATGATGGTGATGGGTATGATGGCTCTTGTTCATTGTCATTCTTAATCGAAAAGAATTTTTACCTGACCGGCTGTGCTGCTGTCAACTGATTGCTGCCTTTTCGCATTGGTTACGTCAAACGCGTCAACCAGCGAATATCTGAGCGGGAGTGATTGTCAGGAACTCGAGCCGGGGAGCGGGCAGCTTGCGACGTCCTTTGTACTGCGCTCGGCGAGTGTATTTCCCATCCTCCGGCGCAGTGTGTACCCAGACGCTTTGGTCACGCCGGTCTACCACCCAGTAAGCGGGGATCTCCAGAGTAGCATAAATGTCGGGCTTGTCGATCAAATCGCGATCAATCGCGCTGCGGCTGGAGACCGAGAGCACTTCGACCACCAGCAACGCCGGCGGACGGCGATTGGTCCTCTTGTAGTCACGGTAACAGACCGAGGCATCGGGGCAAACGTGGTCGGGACCCTCGACTCCGGCTTCAACCCACATTATTTTGAGTTCTTTTGGCACGGCGTACCACGCATTGGAACCCACAACGCGACAACCGAGTTTCTCAATCTCGCTCACCTGCTTCGCTAGCAGATGCTCGATATTTATTGTTTGCTCGATATGAACATCATCAGGTGGCGGGCTCATAATGATCTCTCCATTGATTAGCTCCAACTGATCATCTGGGAATAGATTCACCATTTCCTCAAACTCTTCAAGCGTGAAGCGGCGAACCAGTGGCCCGGCAAACAGATCCCTCTCGCGTGATGTTTCTTTCGGCCGAGCAGCCTCTTTCGGCAGTGCTGCCATAAGTCACCTCCGTCGGACGAATTATACGCCTTCCCGCTTTGGCAGGGTAAACTTCCCCCGGGCCGATTACTGGTCGGGGATGCGCAGGTCGCGGTTCAATCCCAACTCACGAGCGCCGCGATGGACCGCCAACTGACGTTTCGTAGATGACACGCGAAATGTCAGCAATCAACTTATGCGCTCGTTTCTCGTCTTCAATCCCGCGAGTCAGAATAACAAGCACGTAAGGTTTCCGGCCTTTCAAGTAAACAATCGCCGCGTCGTGATTGATCCTGGTGATCGACCCTGTCTTGTGTGATACCCGCGCGTCTTTCGGCAAACCCGCGGGGATCCCTTCGTTGAATTTTTGATCGAGCATGATTTTGATCATCTCATCGGACGCCTTGGCCGAGACCGCGCGTCGCTCCGCTATTAGTTGCATTATGATCATCAGGTCCCGCGCAGTAGTCGTGTTGTTCAAGCCTTTCTGGAAAGCCTTTCCGTCTTCAACGCCACGCAGCACGTGCATGTTGTCTGCCCCTATCGTGCGCATCAGCTCCATCACGCGTTCAGGCGTAACTCGCTCCATCAACAAGTTTGTCGCCAGATTGCTGCTGACGGTTATCATCAGCCGAACCAGCTCGCGAATTGTCTGGGGCTGCCCGATCCGTTTGTAGAGGGACTGCTCGGAATCGCTTTCGCCAGAAAGGGAATAATGACTACCGTCGGCGAGGCTCGCGAAATCGTTCTTGATCGGGATGCGTTGATCGAATTTGAGCTTGCGCGCCGCAGCCTGACGATAGACTTCCATCATCACAGGCACTTTCATAGTACTTGCCGCGTGAAAGCTGACGTCGGGATTGATCAATAATTCGCGACCGGTATCGAGGTCGTGATAAGCGACGGCGACCGTTTCGGCGCCGCTCGACCGGATTAGCTCATCGATTAGCTTTTCTAGATCGGGGGACGCGCAAACAGCGACTGAACACGAGCCTTGACAAGAGAAGCTCAACGTCAGGATTCCAAGGACGAGAAGCCGAATCGGGGGAAGAAGCCTCCTGCGTAAAGATTGCCGGAGCGCGTAGTGCGTTCGCATCTGTGAGGAGTTTTAGCACCGCGCGTCAAAGTCGTCAATTGAGCGTGATTCGTGAAGCGTGACCCGAGATTCGTGATTGAGCACGTAGTAACGAATTCATTCGTTCTGTCGACAACAAACGAATGAATTCGTTACTACGTGCTCAATCGTCCGCAACATTCTTACGGGTGACGCAAACTGAGGCTGCCTGACACCGTCGACATCTTCAGGTGTCGCGAGCCCTCGCCCAGCTTGCCTCGCGCCGAAGTATGAATGCCGTGTCGGTCCTTCTGAACCTCGACCGGGAAGTCAGTGTTTATCGAGCCGCTGAGGCTGGAAATGTCAACCTCGGCGTCGAGAGTGGCTGGCGCCGTCACGCTCACGTCGCCGCTCACGCTTGAGAACTTCATGTCGTCGGAGCCTTCCAGCCGGGCGATCTCGACCTTCACGCCGCCGCTCACGGATGAGGCGCTTACTGAGCCGGATACTTCCTTGATATGAACGTCGCCGCTCACGGACGAGGCGCGCAAACGTCCCAAAACTCCGGTCACCTGGACCTCGCCGCTCACCGAGCTGATGCGATCGTAGTCGTAGTTCACCGAACGTGGCGCTTGCACTTCGAAACGAACGCTCGCGTCGCAGTTGCAATTCTTGGGATAGCGCACTCCTACGTCGACATTGGCGGGGCCGCTGCGATCTTCGATCTCGATCACTTCCTGGTCGCGACCGCTCTTGGTGGCCTTGACGATGATCGCATCACCGTCGTAGCCGGTGACAATCACGTCACCCGAGATGTTGCTGATTCGCACTTGGCCTCCTGTGCCGATGCGGTAACTCTTCTGAAAATCCTGCGCCGCGGCGGTTGCGGCGAGAGCGAATCCGAACAGCGCCGTGGCGACAACAATTCGAGGCAGACTTGCTTTCATTTGGCGGCACTCCTTTTTAAGTTTTCAAAGCCTGGTACGCTCGTGAGTGACAAAGCGGCTGGAAAGGTTTCAACACTTGGATTCAGAACCTCTCACGCGACGGTGTTGACTCACGACGTGTCGAATTACAGAATAATAGAACGGAGGAGTGAGAGACCGATGGGACTAATATCAGAAAACGACCAGGAAACAATCCGAAAACTCTTTGACGAAAACCTCGCAGGCGATGTCGATATCGTCATGTTCACCGAGCGCCAGTCGCCCATCATCATTCCAGGGAAGCAGCCTTGCGAGTTGTGCGATCAAACGCAAGAATTGCTCGAAGAAGTTGCGTCGCTGTCTGACAAGCTGAAGCTGACCGTGCACGAAATCTCGAAGGCAAAGGAAGAGGCCTTCGCGCTGGGGATCAATCGCGTGCCGGCCTTCGTGTGCACCGGAGCGGCGCGCGGTCGAGTGCGTTTCTTCGGAATCCCATCAGGCTATGAGTTCTCTGCCATGCTCGCCGATCTTGTCGATGTGTCGAAAGGGACGACTGAACTTTCAGACGAGACGCGCGAATATCTCGGCACGCTGACCGAGGATGTGAACATCAAGGTCTTCACGACACCCACCTGACCGTATTGTCCATCAGCGGCCAGGTTGGCCCATCAGATGGCAGTCGAGAGCGAGCACGTAACGGCGGATGTTATCGAGGCCCAGGAATTCCCCGATCTCGCGCGACGATACGGCGTGCGCGGCGTGCCCAAGATAATCATCAACGAGACTACGGAGTTTGTGGGTGCGCTGCCCGAATCACAATATCTCGCGCAGCTTCGCGCCGCGGTCGAGAGTAACGGAGGAACTGGCGTACAGTAGCTTATTTCCAACTCACTCGATAGCGGCAGAATTCGCCGCCTTTGGCCCGGCACGTTTCTTCTACAATCTCGACGTCCGTTGCGCCGCACATCCCAAGAGCCCGCTTATACCAGCCGATGACCGTCAGGCAATCGGTAGCAGAGTAAGTCTCTGCCTCGTATGTAGTCATCACGCCTGAAGTTGGGCCGGTAGGTTTGTAATCGCGCCAACCCTTGTCGTAATACACGTGATATATCAACGGCGCGCGCAACATGAAGCCCTGTGGATTGCCGGGATCAAGATAAAACTTCTGCACGCCGCTCAGGTTTTGCTCGGCCGAGGCAGCGCCCATTTCTTCAAACAATCGCGGATCGCCCTTGCCGATCACCCGAGCGATAGCTTCGTCCAGTCGCTGGCCGGTTTCAAAATGATACCAACCGGCGCTGTTGATCGGGTTGCGCAGAATAGCCTGGTCCGACGCGGAGAGATCTGACAGCACTTGTTCTACCGCCTCGGTTCCAAAGCGCTCCTTTATGAACTCAAGCCGAGACTGCAAAATACCGCCTTTGATTTCCATCTGATGAGCCTGTGTTTTTGTTGGGACTGGTCCTGCGGGCATTCGAATACTACAAGATGGACTCGCCGCACGTCCAGGACAGTGAAAGGGATTATTTGAGAGAGTCGCTACTTTCAGTCGCGCTTCGTCTTACAGTTCTTGCGCGAATCTTCCGGAACGAAGGTCCGAAAGTGTTTGCTCGATTTCCTCTCTGGTATTCATCACGAAAGGACCGTATCGCGCGATCGGTTCCTTCAGCGGCTTGCCGGAGACCATCAGAAATCGGACTGGACTTTCACCGGTGAACACCTTCACAAAATCGCCGTCGCCGAACACGACGAGCCTCGTGTGAGAGGTCGTCTCGTCTCTATCAAACCAGGCTTCGCCTTCGAAGACGTAAGCGAACGCCGTGTGACCACGACTGATCGGATGCGTGAAGGAAGATCCCGCAGGAATGGAGACGTCGAGATAAGTCGGATCCGCGGCGATCTCGCTAACCGGTCCTTTGACGCCGACGACTTCTCCGGTAATGACGCGAACGCGCGCGCCACCGTCGATGTCGATTTCGGGAATCGCGCTCGATCTGATGTCTTGGTATCGCGGCTTGGTCATCTTGAGCTTTGCCGGGAGGTTGACCCAAAGCTGAAATCCGTCGATTCCTTCAGGAGTCACGCGCGGCATCTCTTCGTGCATGATTCCGCCGCCCGCAGTCATCCATTGAACGTCCCCCGGTCCGATACTCCCGGAGTTGCCCAGGCTATCGCGATGATCGACGAAACCTCGCAACACGTAGGTGACGGTTTCGATGCCTCGATGAGGGTGTCTCGGAAAACCCGCTTCGTAATCCTCACGCTTGCTGTCCTTGAAATGATCGAGCAACAGAAATGGATCGAGATAATCGAGCGTCCCAGTGCCGATGCTTCGCTTGAGCTTGACCCCCGCGCCTTCGACGACCGGTTGCGGCTCGATGATCTTCTCGACTTTTCTTTGAACTGAATTCACGGGTCTCTCCTCATTTGCGCCGCTATGATTAGCACCCACGGTTTATTAAGAATAGCGCATTTGCGCCGATCGCGGAATCGGGACGGACTACAAGCCTTCAAACTCGCTGACGCGTTTGCGGAGGAGATCAGGCACAGGTGTTGACTTTAAAGTCTTCGGGTCAACGCATACATAGAGCGAAGTCGCCGAACCGATTAGCCGGTCCTCGTTTTGAGGGTAGATCTCGAACTCGAATGTGAGGCTTGTGTTTCCCAGTCTGGACACGCGGGTGTGAACTTCAAGAATCTCATCGAACTTGGCCGGCGATTTGAAGTCCATCGTCGTTCTCGCCAGCACCGTGTCGACCCCCAGCGCCAGCAGATCGCTCCACGTTAAGCCAACGGTGCGGAAGTACTCAGTCCACGCCACGTCGTAGTAGGTAAGGTAGTTTCCGTTAAAGACGATGCCTTGCAGGTCCGTGTCGGCGAAACGGACTCGAATGTCGTGATGGAAGTGAAAATTCGATTTCACGCGCCGTATGATGTCAGAAAGCTTTTTGGTTATCAACGCCGGTTCAGGACGGTAGCCGTGAGTTGGGCACTTCGGACTCCAGCGGGGAAGCGCTCGCAGTACCCAAACTGGACGCTGGATAAGCTATTGAGCCCGTCGCGAGCTAGTAGTAATATACTGTTGTGAGTTCCGAGCGCCTACCTTAATCAGCAGTTTTCACGTTATGACGGACCTCTACGGGATTCTCGGACTGACGCCGCGCGCAACGGCCGGTGAAATTAAGTCGGCCTACCGCCGGCTCGCGCGCAAATACCATCCTGACGTTTCAGCTTCTCCCGACGCCAGCGCCCGGTTCGTTCAAATCAATCGCGCTTACCAGATTCTGAGCGACACGCGGCGGCGGGCAGCGTACGACAGCGGTCAATACAATGACTCGAAGCGGACTTTCTACGCTTCGCGTCAAGCTGAAGTGGTCGCGATGCAGCGCCACTTCGATCGCATAGTCGACGAGTGGATGGCTCGCGACCGGCAGGAGGCGGCTGCGCGAGCGCATGCTGTCCTGATCGTCGTGCCGCTATTTCTCTCGGCGTTTTATGTGATGGTATCCCAGCCTACAATCATCGAGGAGTCGCGGCTGATTGGCCGAATCGCGATCCTCGCTCTGGCGCTTTACGGATTGATCTACCTGGTGAAGAACCTCACCATCGTGTTTTCACGTTACACTTATCACGTCCCTGGCCATCTGACCTCGGTGTTTCGAGAACAGCAAGTGCCGATTGATAAATCGATCAGCCGAAGAGCAGGCCTGATCTTCCTGATTTGCGGCTATCTGGTCTCGATCGGCTTGGGCTACGTCGTTAGCAAGTTTGTGCCGGGACGTTATAGCGCGGCGCTGAGCTTCAGCACGCTCCTGGGCGCGCTCGTGTACCCACCAATTGCCGTTCTGATCATAGGAGGCATACGCCGAGTCGCCGGCATTATTGATCGCTTGTAAGAGGACAATGCGGTACGTTGAATTGCCAATTGGAGATCGCGCGCCTGAGGTGTTCAACGTCGTGGTGGAAATACCAAAGGGCAGCGTCAACAAGTACGAGTACGACGCCAAGCTAAACGTTTTCCGGCTGGACCGAACTCTGTATTCGCCGATTCATTATCCAGGCGACTATGGGTTCGTCCCTTCGACCGTTGCGCGCGATGGCGATCCGCTGGACGCGCTGGTGCTGGTCGAGAGCGCGTCATTTTCGGGCTGCGTCATCGAGGCGCGAGCTCTGGGTTTGCTTGCGATGGTCGATCAGGGCGTTGAAGACCTGAAACTGCTTTGTGTGCCAACCGAGGATCCGCGGCAGGAGACTGTTCAGAATTTCAGCGACATCGAGCCTCACCGACTCCGTGAAATAGAATACTTCTTTGGGATCTACAAAGAACTGGAGGGAAAGGAGACGGAAACTCGTGGCTGGCGCAGCGCCGAAGAAGCAAGAAAAGCGATCGAGCTGGCGAGCGCGCAATTCAAGAAGAAATGATTCGTGATTCGTGATTCGTTATTCGTTCACAAATCACGTATCACGTATCACGAATCACTTCTCACTTCTTAAAAATCTTTTTCGCGATCGAGCCGACGTCGGATTTCCAAATGCTGGCTTGAGCGAGATCGGTTTTGAGGCCGCCGCCGTTGGTTTCTCGCCGCGCCACGCGGTTGTCGGGATCGAGTTGAAGCGCCTCGTGAAAATAATGCTCAGCCCTCTTGAGCAATCCAGCTTGCTTGTATAACAGCCCAAGCTTAGCTCGAATCTGCGCGTTGTAAGGCTCGAGCTCGGCCGCCTTTGACAAGTGCCCCTCTGCTTCACGGCGAGTGCGAGGGTTTCGGATCAGGGCTATGCCCAGATGAAAGTGATAGGCCGCGCGCGTTGAATCCAACTTGATCGCTTCTCGAAGCAGGTGAACTGCTGCGTGATATTCCTTTCTCTCAAATCGCGCGCGCCCTTGATTGTAGTAAAGCTCGGCCATCTGCGCGGGCGGGAGATGAGGCTCAGTCTTGCGCGCGAGAGGGATTGCTTCGACTGCCGGCGCTGCAGCGGCGGCCGTCGTCGCCTCGACGACTTCTCCTTGTGTTTCTGCGTTGAGGTCGCCGCTCGGCATTCGCAGATCATCATATGACTTGGACTCGCTCCCCGACCCGGTCGGCACTCTCGATTGATCCTTTGCTCTAATTTTTTCGTCGTACGCCGCGCGTGCCGCAGGGTGGTTTAGAGTGTCGTATGCCTGAGTCATCAACGCAAACAGCGCCTCAAGCATGTTACGCAAATCACCCACGTCACGACGGCCGTATCGGTCCGGATGATATTTCTTGGCGAGATGATAGTAGGCTGCCTTTACCTCTGCCATTGTGGACTGACGCGTCACTTCCAACACGTCGTAATAATCGCCAGTCGTGCTGAAATGCAGCTTGCGAGCAACGTCCTCGCGCAAGTGCTCTAACGACTCTTCATCCTGGCCGTCAGCTTCATCGTGCAGGTCTCCGTTGCGACCGGCGAGCTTCAGGAACCCGGCAGCGATCAACGCGCAAACCGCGCGATGCGCGTCGGCTTCTCCAAGCCCGCTCAACGGTCCCACCTCGCTGACCGGGGTGGGCGATTCGATCCGCGACAAGATATAGCTCTCTGTTGGAATCAGCTTGCCCGAGTCGGCGCCGAGACCGTTGGTCGTCGCTCGAATCACAACTCCGTCGCGGGGCGCAAGCGCTTCAGCCGCCCGCTCGACCTCCGCCGCACGACGCGCTCCTTCCAATAGCACCTCGGCCGCGGTCATCTTCAGCATCACATCGTGAGCAGTTCGGATCCGCGGGTCAAACGCGTAATCGCCCTCAGTCCATTCGAACAGTGACAGTATAATGCCCATCGCCTGAGAGCGAACCAACTCCTGCATCTGCTCGTCTTCCAGGAGACCCATCTCGACCAGCACAGGGCCGAGCCGGTTGGTCTTCCCCCCGCGCTGCTTGGCCTGCTCGATCACCTCGAAAGAGAGCAGTCCTTCCTTTACGAGTTTGTGATCGAGCTGCTCGGTTGTAATGTTGCTGATTGCGAAGGTAGGCGCGCCGTCCTCGAAGAAAATCGCCTTGATTACTTTGCCGCGCGACAACCGCAGCAGGCCGCTTGAGTTCTGTTGAGCTAACTCTCGAATGAGATTCGGGAGAAGTTTTTCGCCGAGCTGTCCCTGCACTGGAGCTTCCTGTGAGGCAGTGGGCTACTGGAGGGGTAGCCACGGTACATAGGGCTTCGGGGGCCGTACAGCGATATTCTAGATTGAAAGCAGGCCGGGTTCAATAGTCTTGCAATGACGTTGACGGTCCAGTCTCTTGACGCTCAACGTGGGCGTTTGCTCTAATCGAAACGGATACAAGCCGATGGATAAAGGTGAGTTGATTTACGATTGGAACCGAGTCGATGCCGCAGAAATTCCGATTCGACCACTGGAACTGGACGACGAGACGCTGCGCGACGGGCTGCAGTCCCCGTCGGTAATCGATCCCCCAATAAACAAGAAAATCGAGATTCTTCATCTGATGGACTCACTGGGCATTGACAGCGCCGACATAGGTTTGCCGGGCGCCGGGCCGCGGGCCGTGGCCGATGTCACCCGCCTCGCAAAAGAGATCGCGGATTGTAAGCTCGACATCCAGCCGAATTGCGCCGCGCGAACTGTAAGAGCTGACATACAACCGGTGATCGATATTTCCGAAAAGGTGGGAATGCCTATCGAAGTCGGGACGTTCATCGGTTCGAGTCCAATCCGCCAATACGCCGAAGACTGGTCGCTGGAGATGATGCTCACGGCAACTGAAGACGCGGTGAAGTTCGCAGTGTCGCATGGCCTGCCCGTTATGTATGTGACCGAAGACACGACGCGCGCCAGGCCTGAAACTATACGCGCGCTTTACCAAGCTGCCATCGAAGCGGGCGCCAAACGGATTTGCGTTTGCGACACCGTGGGCCACGCCACGCCTGACGGAGTGCGAACGCTGATCTGCTTCATCAAATCTGTGGTCGCAGAGATGGGTCTGACCGATGAAATCAAGATCGACTGGCACGGTCATCAGGACCGAGGGCTCGGCGTGATCAACTCGATTGCGGCCTACGAAGCGGGAGCTGACCGGCTGCACGGCACCGGCCTCGGGATCGGCGAGCGCGTCGGCAACACTCCGATGGACCAGCTGTTGGTGAATCTTCAGCTCATGGGCTACGCCGAGCGCGATCTTTCAAATCTAACCCGCTATTGCGAGACTGTGAGCGAGGCTACCGGCGTGCCGATACCTGTTTCGTATCCCGGCGTTGGCCGCGACGCTTTTCGAACCGCGACCGGAGTTCACGCGGCGGCGGTGATCAAGGCCTTCCGCAAGTCCGACGATTGGCTCGCGGACGCGGTCTATTCCGGCGTGCCGGCCAAGATGCTGGGCCGCGAGCAAGTGATCGAGATCGGACCAATGAGCGGAAAATCAAACGTCATCTTTTGGCTCGAGCGCCGCGGCATCGAGCCCGAAGCCGAGCGTGTCGAGCGAATATTCAGCCGAGCCAAGCAGAGCGAGCAAGTGCTTACCGACGAAGAACTTATGAGATTGGTTTAGCCGCCACCCATACGGAATGCAAAACTACGCGCCCCGCAAAGATGAACGTCTTTCGATCTCAAGCCTGCTCGGTTCTCCTCTGATTCAGCGTGCATTCGAATTCATAAATGATGCGCGCCAGGAACTTGACGAGGAGCTTGTCCGCATTTGCGAAACGCCTGCTCCTCCCTTTAAGGAACGGGCACGGGCGCGGCTTGTCGCGAGACGGTTTCAACAGATCGGCCTTGGCCGCGTGCGATCGGACGAAGAAGGAAATGTGATCGCCGAGCGTCCGGGCATTTCCTCGAAGCCGCGAATAGTTGTCTCCGCCCATCTCGATACGGTCTTCCCCGAAGGAACCGACGTGAGCGTCAGGCGCGAAGGACTGCGGTTCTACGCGCCGGGGATCAGCGACAACGCCTGCGGGATTGTGAGCCTCATCACGCTGGCGCTTGCGCTCGACGCGGGCGATATCTCGACGGAGGGAACTGTTTATTTCGTCGCTACGGTTGGCGAAGAAGGCGGGGGAAATCTTCGCGGCGTGCGACATCTGTTCACGCGAGGCGACCTCAAATCCGGGGTTGACGTGTTTATTTCACTGGACGGGCCAGGGCTCGAACGCATAACTCATAAGGCGCTCGGGTCACGTCGTTACCAGGTGACGGTGAGAGGCCCGGGAGGCCACTCCTGGGGTGATTTCGGAATAGTGAACCCTGTGCACGCTCTCGGGCGGGCAATCTCGCGCTTCGCGTCGTATCCCGCGCCGCTTGCGCCGCGCACTTCTTACAACGTGGGGATAATCGAAGGGGGCAGTTCGGTCAACGCGATTCCCGAACGCGCGTCCATGGTCGTGGATGTGCGTTCCATCTCAAGCGTCGAGATCGATAAGCTCGAAGCTTACCTCAGGCGCGTAGTTGAAATCGCCGTTCGCGAAGAGAACTCCCAGCGCGCGATGAGCGGAACCACTCTCACATTCGACCTCGAGCAGGTAGGGGACCGGCCATCGGGCGAGACTCCTGTCGATTCGACCATCGTGAGAGCTGCAATCGAAAGCTCGCGAGTGCTGGGCGTCGAGCCGCGGCTAGATTGCTCTTCAACAGACTCGAACATTCCCATTTCGCTCGGCGTTCCGGCGGTAACGTTAGGAGTGGGGGGCGTGTCGGGCAACTGCCATAGCCTGGCGGAATGGTACGAGCCGGTGGGCCGCGAACTCGGATTGAAGAGGCTGCTGTTGCTGACGCTCGCGTTGGCCAGGCTTGCTAATTGAAGTCACGAATCTATGCCTTCGCGACGCGGCGGGCCAGGTTTGCCACCGCCGACGCGAGCGTGGCAGGTTCGATTGGCTTGGCGAGGTGACGCTCGAATCCCGCTTCGAGTACTCGCCTTCGGTCCTCGGTCGTAGCATATGCAGTGAGCGCGATGGCGGGGATCTTACCTCCGTGCTGCGGCGCCAATGCTCGGACTCGTCTGATTAAGTCAAATCCATCCTCGATGGGCATGCCGATGTCGCTCACCAGCACATCGGGCATTGAGCCATTAATCGGGCCGGCGAGCGCCGCCAGCGCTTCTGACACCGAGGCTGCCGCGACAACCGATGCGCCACGCTGCTCGAGCATCGCGACAAGCAGCTCCCGGGCGTCGCTTTCGTCGTCGACGATCATGACTCTCAACCCGGCGAGCTGTTTCGAATCATCCTTCAGGCGCTCGGGCACGCGGAGCGCCTTTAATGAACCGGTCGACACGGCAACGAGCGGAAATGACACGGTGAAAGTAGCGCCCTTTCCGCGTCCCGCGCTTTCCGCTCGCACCTCGCCTCCGTGCATCTCGACAAGATGCCGCACGATCGCGAGTCCAAGGCCAAGCCCGCCGTGCATTCGAGCAAAGGTGCTGTCCGCTTGCCTGAAGCGGTCGAAGACGTAAGGCAAGAACTCCTCGGCGATGCCTTCACCGTTATCAGTCACCATTATGCTGGCGGTTGATGGGTCCCTCTCGAGACTTACGGCGACCTCGCCCCCCGTGGGGGTAAACTTAATCGCATTAGAAAGCAGGTTCCAAGCCACTTGCTGCAAGCGATTTGGATCGCCGGACACGCGCGCCGAGCGATCGACTGATACGCGCAGCCTGATGTTCTTTGCATCGGCAGCGGGGCGTATCGCATCCAGAGCGGCTTCGATCACCGGCGCAAGCTCGATTGGTCTCGCCTCGAGCCTGAGCTTCCCCGATATTATTCGCGACACGTCCAACAGATCCTCGATGATCTGAGCCAGCGATTTCGTATTCCGTTCAATCGTATCCAGAGCCCGCGCGGAGCTTTGACTGTCCAGAGTATTTGTGCGCATCAGCTGGGCCCAGCCGAGTATCGAGTTCAAGGGTGTGCGCAATTCGTGCGAGACTGTGGCTAAGAACTCATCTTTGAGACGGTTGGCTGCCTCAGCTTCAGCCCGCGCCTGTTTCTCCCTGAGCAGCAAATCAGAACTGAGCCTGTGCGCTTGTTCAGCTTCGAGTCGGGCAGCTTTCTCGCTGAGCAGCAGCTTCTCCTTCTCCTCCTGGGCTTGCTTTCGCTCGGTCACTTCTACAAGCAAGTCGGAAGCGTGACGCCGCGCGTCGGCGTACAACCTTGCGTTCTCGTAAGCGGCCGCCAGTTGCCCGGTCAAAGTCATCGCCAGACGTTCGTCCGCTTCACTGAACTCGCCGCCCTCGAGCTTGTCGATAAGACACAACCAGCCGGCTGTCCTTTCCGGCAAAGCAATCGGAGCAGCGAGAGCCGATCTCCCGTCAACCGCTTCAGCAGCCGAAATACGAATCGGCTGATCTTCCGAGCGAGTAGCATCAAAGATTGGTTCGTAGCTCCCGCGGAACTTCCTGCCAGACGCAGCCTCGAGGCCGTCGATTCGTACGCGTGTGCTTCGAGCACCGAGAATGTCGCAGGCCGAGTCACAGAAGAGCTTCAGAAGAGCTTGCGGGTCGCGCTCAGCGGTCATCCGCTGTCCAAGCTCGACCAGCTTGCCCAGTCGCTGGAAATTTGCGTTCTCCAACGCAATGTTCTTTTCGTGCAGCAGCGCCGCCTGCTGTTTCACCTGCTCCGTCTTCTTGAAAAGCTCGACGAACACCGCCACCTTCGATTTCAAGGCGTCCGGGTCGAAAGGCTTGACTATGTAGTCGACGGCCCCGAGCGAATAACCTCTCCAAAGGTCTTGTTTGTCGGCGCTGTCATATGCGGTCAGAAAAATAATAGGCACATCGCGAGTTTTCTTTCGCCCGCGAATCAACTCGGCCGTCTCGAGCCCGCTAATGCCCGGCATTCGGACGTCTAGCAGAACGACGGCCACGTCGTTGTGCAACAAGTAAAGCAAAGCCTCTTCGCCGGACGCAGCTCGAACCAGGTTGCGATCTTCGCCCTTAAGAATGGTCTCCAAGGCGAGCAGATTGCCCTTGTTGTCGTCGACCAGCAGAATATTTACATTCGTACAATCCATAACATTTACCAATTTGATGCGGCCGCGCCTGGCATTCCTCGCTTTTGATAAAGACAGCTTTCCGTGTCAAGCGGGGCATAGCAATCTTCATGCGGCATCGACTCGATTGATTCAGCGGGACCCAGCGCGAGCACCCCAAAGCGGCTGAGGCTTTCGTAAATCAGTTTGTCGACCCGCTCCTTCAGTCTCTGATTGAAACTGCCGAGAATGCCTCGGCAAACGACAACTTGAAACTCGTTGAACGAGCCGTCAGTCGCAAGATTGTGTTCGGAAAAGACGATGTTCTTCTTGAGCGCCGGATCGATCAGCGCGCGTTTGCCTTTCTTACTGAAGTACTGCGATAACGACCACTTTCCGCCCGAGCTCCGGTAATTAGCGGCACACTTATCGGGAAGCGAGAGCGAAAAGCTTCCGACACGCGCCTGACCTATCGCGCGGGTGCTCATATCAGTGGCGTAGATGCGTGACCGCTCATACAGGCCCTCTTCCTTGAGCAGAATCGCCATCGAGTAAACGTCCTCACCCGTCGAGCAGCCTGCGTGCCAGATGCGGACGAAAGGATAAGTCCTCAACTGCGGAACGACCTTCGTTCTGAAGGTATTGTAAAACGCGGGATCCGAGAACATCGAAAGATCGCGCAGAGAGAAGGCGCCCAGCAACCGCTCCAACAAAGCAGGCTCGCGAAGCACCTTCTCTTGAAAACGCGATATGGTCGGGATACGGCCCGCCAGCATGCGCTCGCGGATTCGGAGTCTCACCGCCCCGCGATCGTAATCCCGGAGATCGTAGCCGTAATAACGAAATACGGCTTCGAGCAACAAGTCGATTTCCAGTTCTTCCAGATTGTCGTTCGTCACGTTGTCACTCATGCCCGCGCTGCTTTGCTGCCGTAGAGCCAGACCCGCAACATCGACAGCAGTTGGTCGATGTCCAGCGGTTTGGAAATGTAATCTGACGCTCCCGCCTCGATGCACTTGTCGCGGTCCGCTTTCATCGCCTTGGCCGTCAATGCGATGATCGGCAGCTCGGCGAGGCTCTCTATCTTGCGGATCGCCTGCATTGTCTCGTAGCCGTCCAACTCCGGCATCATGATGTCCATCAACACTACGTCGATGCCTGGAATTTGCTGCAACAACTTTATGCCTTCGCGCCCGTCCTCCGCATAGAAGACTTCCATCTGATAGCTTTCCAGGGTGCTGGACAGCGCGAATATGTTGCGGACGTCGTCGTCCACAATCAGAACTTTCTTGCCCGCAAGCACCGGGTCTTGCCGCATCACCTCTTGAATCATCCGGCGTTTGGGTTCCGGCATGTTGGCTTCCACGCGATGCAGGAAGAGTGCTGTTTCAGCAAGCAGTCTCTCGGGCGAATTGACCTCCTTTACCACTATCGCGTCGGCGACTTGCCTCAACTGGCTCTCTTCCTTTTCGGTGAGGTCCTTGCCGGTGTACACGATTATTGGAAGGTCGTTTTGACCAAGCTCCCTCTGAATCTTATCGATCAATTCGAAGCCGCTGATGTCAGGCAATCTTAGATCCAGAACCATGCAATCGAATTGCTGGGCCTTGAGCGCTTCGAGTGCCTCGGACGCCGTAGCAACGCCGACCGTATCAACGTCTCCGCCGCCGATCAGCTCGATGATGCTCATCCGTTGGGCGTCATCGTCCTCCACAACAAGCAGCCGCTTCACGTCTCGCTGTGAAAACGCGGCGATCTGATCGAACGCTTCTGCGAGTTGCTCCCGAGAGACCGGCTTTTGCAAGTGCATAAACGCGCCGAACGCGCGAGGATGACGCGCCTGCTCGTACGCGGTAATCACGTGCACCGGAATGTGGCTCGTTTGCGGATCGTGCTTTAAACGATCGAGCACAGTCCAGCCCTCCTGATCCGGCAGTTTGATATCCAGCGTTATCGCATCGGGCTTGTACTTGCGCGCGAGCGTCAACGCGACATCACCGCGCGCCGCAACCAGCCCTTTGAAACCCTTCTCGTGCGCGAGATCGAGGAGGATCTGCGCGAACAAGGCATCATCTTCTACGATCAGCACGATTCGCTCTCCGGGCGCGATGTTAGCGCGATCGTCGGCGATCTCTATTACTTCGCTGTATTCGGCAACCGGAAACGGACTGACGCTCGGAGCATTCCGCGCAAGTACAGCGGCAAGGCCATAGCTCGCTTGCGATGAGACCCGCCCCGAGGTCTTGTGGGCGCGCGGCAAATAGAGGGTGAACGTGCTGCCTTCTCCGGCCGCGCTGGCGACTCGGATCTCGCCTCCGAGCAGTCGCGCAATTTCACGGCTGATCGACAGTCCCAGCCCTGTGCCGCCGTACTTGCGACTGGTCGTGCCATCGGCCTGCTGGAACGGTTCGAAGATTATCTGCTGCTTGTCTGCCGGAATCCCGATCCCGGTATCCGTCACCGAGAAGGCCACAACCAGGTCTGCCAGGTTGAGACTGTCCATTGCGAAGTGGCCGCGTTTTTCGACCGTCTTTATTTGAAGCGAGACTCGCCCGCGGTCGGTGAACTTGAAGGCGTTTGACAGCAGATTTTTGAGGACCTGTTGCAACCGCTTCTGGTCCGTCGAGAGCGTTGCAGGCATGTTGGGCTCCATTTCAATTGCGAAGTCCAATCCCTTGTCCTGCGCAATCTGATGGAAGCTGCGATTCATCTGTTCCATTACATCGATGAATGGAACATCGGCAGTTTCGATCGCCAACATCCCCGACTCGATCTTCGACAGATCCAGAATGTCGTTGATCAGTGAAAGCAGATCGTTGCCCGAAGAGTGAATCGTCTCAGCGAACTGGACCTGTTTCGGCGTTAGCGTAGACTCCGTGTTCTCCGCGAGCTGACGTGACAGGATCAACATGCTGTTGAGCGGAGTCCTCAACTCGTGAGACATGTTGGCGAGGAATTCAGACTTGTATTTCGAAGTGAGCGCGAGCTGTTCGGCTTTTTCTTCCATCGCCCAGCGCGCCTCCTCGACCTCGCGGTTCTTGGCTTCGACTTCCGACTTTTGCTGAGCGAGAAGCGTTGCTTTCTCCTTCAGCTCTTCGTTTGTGTTTTGCAGCTCTTCCTGTTGGCTGCGCAGTCGCTCCTCCGACTCGCGGAGGCTCAGGGCTTGCTGTTCGAGCCGCTCGTTGGTCTTCTTCAGCTCATCCTGTTGGCTCTGCAGTTCTGTGGCCAGCGACTGTGACTGGATCAACAGCCGCTCGGTTCGCGTGTTCGCCTCAATCGTGTTCAGCACGATTCCGATGCTTTCGGTCAGCGTATCCAGGAAGGTTACGTGAACCTCACTGAAACGATTGAAGGAAGCGAGTTCGATGACCGCCTTTACTTCCTCCTCGAACAACACCGGCAAGACGATGATGTTGAGCGGCGGGGCCTCGCCCAACCCCGAGCTGACAAAGATGTAATCGTTGGGGACGTTGGTCAGCATTATGCGCTTCTTCTCCAACACGCACTGTCCGACGATCCCCTCTCCGGTCCTAAACTCGTTCGAGAGGTTCTTGCGATTCGAGTAAGCATAACCGCCGAGCAGCCTCATCAGCGTTTGCCCTTCCGCCTCGGGCTGGTTTACATAGAACACGCCTTGTTGCGCATCGACCAGGGGCGCCAGTTCCGAAAGGATCATGTTGGCGACCGTTGTCATGTCGCGCTGGCCTTGAAGCATTCCTGTGAACCGCGCGAGGTTGGTCTTGAGCCAATCTTGCTCGGTGTTCTTCTGGGTGGTGTCTTTGAGGTTGCGGATCATCTCGTTGATGTTGTCTTTGAGGGCCGCGACCTCGCCTTGCGCCTCGACTGCAATCGAGCGGGTGAGGTCCCCCTGCGTGACCGCCGTCGCGACCTCGGCGATGGCTCGCACCTGGTTTGTAAGGTTCGCTGCGAGCTGGTTCACGTTGTCGGTCAAGTCTCTCCAGGTGCCGTAAGCACCCGGCACGTTCGCTTGCCCGCCGAGCTTGCCTTCGACGCCGACCTCGCGCGCCACGGTCGTCACCTGATCTGCGAAAGTCGCCAGGGTGTCGGTCATGGCGTTGATTGTGTTGGCCAACTCGGCGATCTCGCCTTTCGATTCGATGGTCAGCTTACGGTTCAATTCACCGTTTGCGACTGCCGTCACGACGCGGGCGATGCCGCGCACCTGGCCGGTTAAGTTGCCGGCCATGAAGTTGACGTTGTCGGTCAGGTCCTTCCAGGTGCCGGCGACGCCCTTCACGTCAGCCTGTCCGCCAAGCTTGCCTTCGGTTCCAACTTCGCGCGCCACGCGCGTCACTTCAGACGCAAACGAGTTGAGCTGGTCGACCATAACGTTGATCGTGTTCTTCAGTTCGAGAATCTCTCCCTTAACGTCGACGGTTATCTTCTTCGACAGGTCGCCGTTGGCGACGGCCGTGGTCACCTCGGCGATGTTACGAACCTGCGCGGTCAGGTTGCTGGCCATGAAATTCACGTTGTCGGTCAGGTCCTTCCACGTGCCGGCGACGCCGCGCACGTCGGCCTGTCCGCCGAGCTTGCCTTCGGTGCCGACCTCGCGCGCCACGCGAGTGACTTCCGACGCGAACGCGTTGAGCTGGTCGACCATGACGTTGATCACTTCTTTGATCTGAAGAATCTCGCCGCGCACGTCTACGGTAATCTTCTGCGTTAGGTCGCCGTTTGCAATGGCGGTTGCAACCTTAGACATATCGCGAAGCTGAACAGTGAGGTTGCCGGCCATCAGATTCACGTTGTCAGTCAAGTCCTTCCATGTGCCGGCGACGCCCGCGACCTGCGCCTGCCCACCGAGTTTGCCTTCGGTTCCGACTTCGCGCGCCACACGAGTGACTTCGGAAGCGAACGCGTTAAGCTGGTCCACCATTCGGTTGATCGTGTTCTTCAACTCAAGAATTTCGCCCTTAACATCGACGGTGATCTTCTTCGACAGATCGCCGTTGGCGACCGCCGTTGTGACCTCTGCGATGTTTCTCACCTGAGCGGTAAGGTTGCCGGCCATGAAGTTCACGCTGTCGGTCAGGTCCTTCCACGTGCCGGCGACTCCGGGCACTTGAGCTTGCCCGCCGAGCTTGCCTTCAGTTCCAACCTCGCGCGCCACGCGCGTCACTTCGGATGCAAACGAGTTGAGCTGATCGACCATTCGATTGATCGTGTTCTTTAGTTCTAGAATCTCACCCTTTACGTCGACTGTGATTTTCTTCGAAAGGTCGCCGTTAGCCACAGCGGTTGTGACCTCGGCGATGTTGCGGACCTGTCCGGTTAAGTTGCCGGCCATCGAGTTGACGCTGTCGGTCAGGTCCTTCCAGGTTCCGCCCACACCGCGCACGTCGGCCTGGCCGCCAAGCTTGCCCTCAGTTCCGACCTCTCTCGCCACGCGTGTTACTTCGGAAGCGAACGAGTTGAGCTGATCAACCATTCGATTGATTGTGTTCTTGAGCTCAAGAATCTCGCCCTTAACGTCTACGGTTATTTTCTTCGACAGGTCGCCGTTGGCGACGGCCGTTGTCACTTCGGCGATGTTTCTCACTTGGCCTGTCAGGTTCCCGGCCATCGAGTTAACGTTATCGGTCAAGTCTTTCCACGTACCTGCGACATCAGGCACGATAGCTTGACCGCCGAGCTTGCCTTCCGTTCCTACTTCCCTCGCAACGCGTGTTACTTCCGACGCGAACGCGTTAAGCTGGTCGACCATGACGTTGATGGTGTTCTTCAATTCAAGAATCTCGCCTTTCACGTCGACGGTGATTTTCTTAGAAAGGTCGCCTTTGGCCACCGCGGTAGTCACATCAGCGATGTTGCGCACTTGAGCGGTAAGGTTCCCGGCCATCGAGTTGACGCTGTCGGTCAGATCCTTCCACGTGCCACCCAACCCACGCACGTCGGCTTGGCCGCCGAGCTTCCCTTCGGTCCCGACCTCACGAGCGACGCGGGTGACCTCGGAAGCGAACGAGTTAAGCTGATCGACCATAACGTTGATCGTGTTCTTCAGCTCGAGGATTTCGCCTCTCACGTCAACGGTAATCTTCTTTGAAAGGTCGCCCTTTGCGACTGCGGTTGTCACCTCGGCGATGTTTCTCACCTGAGCCGTCAGGTTGCCGGCCATGAAGTTGACGTTGTCGGTCAGGTCTTTCCAAGTGCCGGCGACTCCGGGCACTTCCGCTTGCCCGCCGAGCTTGCCTTCGGTTCCGACTTCTCTCGCAACGCGCGTAACTTCCGACGCAAACGAGTTGAGCTGATCGACCATCCGGTTGATCGTGTTCTTCAGCTCAAGAATCTCGCCCTTCACGTCGACCGTGATCTTCTTTGAGAGGTCGCCATTAGCCACGGCGGTCGTGACCTCGGCAATGTTTCTCACCTGCCCGGTCAAGTTTCCGGCCATCGAGTTAACGTTATCGGTGAGATCTTTCCAGGTTCCTGCGACTCCACGAACTTGAGCCTGTCCGCCGAGCTTGCCTTCGGTACCGACTTCTCTGGCGACGCGCGTCACCTCCGAAGCGAATGAGTTGAGCTGGTCGACCATTCGATTGATCGTGTTCTTCAGCTCGAGGATTTCGCCCTTCACGTCGACCGTGATTTTCTTCGACAGGTCGCCGTTGGCCACGGCGGTCGTGACTTCGGCGATGTTCCTCACTTGCCCGGTGAGGTTGCCGGCCATCGAGTTCACGTTGTCAGTCAGGTCCTTCCACGTGCCGGCAACATCCGGCACAACGGCTTGGCCGCCGAGCTTGCCTTCAGTTCCCACTTCTCTTGCGACGCGAGTGACTTCGGAAGCGAACGCGTTGAGCTGGTCAACCATCGTGTTGATTGTGTTCTTGAGCTCGAGGATTTCACCTCGCACGTCGACGGTGACCTTCTTCGACAGGTCGCCGCGGGCTACCGCGGTTGTCACTTCTGCGATGTTGCGCACTTGAGCAGTCAGGTTGCCGGCCATCGAGTTGACGCTGTCGGTCAGGTCCTTCCAACTGCCCGCGACGCCTTTCACTTTCGCCTCGCCGCCCAACTTGCCTTCGGTTCCAACTTCTCTAGCAACGCGCGTGACCTCCGAGGCGAACGACCCAAGCTGTCCGACCATAGCATTGACCAGCTTGACCGATCGCAGGAAATCACCTCTCAGCGGTCTGCCGTCTACTTCCAACGCCATGGTCTGAGAGAGATCCCCGTTTGCAACCGCGCCAATCACGCGGGCCATCTCGGTCGTCGGTCGAACCATATCGTCAATGAGAGTGTTGACCGAGTCGATCAAGCTTCGCCACGAGCCGTCAGCCGAGGGCAGCATCGCCCGCTGAGCGATCTTGCCTTCTTTGCCGACCACTCGGCTCACGCGTTCGAGTTCTCTCGTCAGCCTGTCATTACGGCCGATCACTTCATTAAGAGTGTCGGCAATCTTGCCGGGAATACCGACCCAATCGTCAGGCAGGCGCACCGAGAAGTCCCCCTTCTTAAGGGCGACCACAGTCTTCAGCAATTCTCTGTCGTTAGGCGATTTGGTGACCGCGCCGTCAGCCGCTTGTTTAGCTTTGGGCCTGGCCATGATATCGACGATAGAATTGATTGACTTGAATGATTTCGCCCAGGAACCCTTCGCGGCCGGCAGCTTCCCGTTTCTTGTGATCTTTTGATCCTTACTTGCGGCTTTGCTTACGCGGTCAAGCTCGCTCGCAAGCTTTGAGTTGAGAGTCGCTACATCATTAAAGGCTCTCGCGATCTCGCGCTCGACGCCGGTGGACTTCTCAGAAAGCCGCGCGGAGAAGTCGCCTTTCTTTAAAGCCGTCAGCGCCTGCAGCAATTGGCTGCTGTCTATAGTATTGGTGATCGCTTCCGGATTTGGCATTGAACCCCCTTTTGGTATCTCACGACACACCACACCTCTTCGGCTGGCGAATGAATCGCGGGCCGTCCAGTTCGATAAGGTCTATGCGAACGGTCTTTCGGTGGCAAGAGACGAAACTACCGCTTAAGTAAGGACTGGTAGAAATTTGCGACACCGCTAAGGGTATCGAGCCGCACTGGGGAGCGCCGAGTGGCGCTGTTGACTCGCGGTGCGGTTCAAGCGTCCGCCAGCATAATAGTTAAGAGGCACAGCAGTTGTCAACGGTTGTTTAATGTCATTCCTTCGGCGCGACCTTTCTTGATGACCCGCCGATTGCGCCGCCCGCGCCGGCTACTAACTCCTCAGGTTGGACGGTCGAAAGCCCGAGCGCCTTTCGTACTTCAGTTTCGACGCGGGTCGCCATCTCGCGGTCAGACTTGAGCGTGCCCTTGGCGTTCTCGCGCCCTTGACCGAGACGTTCGCCTTTGAAACTGAACCACGCGCCGCTCTTTTCAATGATTTTGTTCTCGACTGCGATATCCAACAAATCGCCCACTTGCGAAATGCCTTCGCCGTACATTATGTCGAACTCGGCTTCTTTGAACGGCGGCGCGACCTTGTTCTTAACCACCTTGACTTTTGTGCGATTGCCGACTGTTGAATCGCCATCTTTGATCGAGCTGGTCCGGCGAATCTCGAGTCTGACCGACGAGTAGAACTTGAGCGCGCGGCCTCCCGTCGTGGTTTCGGGATTGCCGAACATCACTCCGATCTTTTCGCGAATCTGGTTGATGAAGATCAAGCAAGTGTTTGATCGCGACACTACCGCGGTCAATTTTCTGAGCGCCTGAGACATCAGTCGTGCCTGGAGTCCCGGAAGAGAATCTCCCATCTCGCCCTCAAGCTCGGCTCTCGGCACCAGCGCCGCGACCGAATCGATCACCAAAACGTCTACGCCTCCCGAACGGACTAACGCTTCCGCGATTTCCAGCGCCTGTTCGCCTGAATCAGGCTGTGAAATGAACAGGTCATTCACGTTGACTCCCAGCTTTTCAGCATACTTCGCGTCCATCGCGTGCTCGGCGTCGATGTAGGCCGCCACGCCGCCCGCCTCCTGCGCCTGGGCGACGATGTGAAGCGCGAGTGTTGTTTTGCCGCCCGATTCAGGGCCGTAGATTTCAACGATTCGTCCGCGAGGCACGCCTCCAATTCCGATTGCGGCGTCCAGGCTCAAACACGACGTGGAGATGGCGGGCACATCCACAACCTTGCGCTCGCCAAGCCGCATAATTGAGCCTTTGCCGAATTGCTTTTCTATGTTGGCAATTGCAATATCTATGGCGCGATTGCGCTCAGTTCTGTCGTCTGCCATTTCGTTGTTCCTTTCGTTTCGGATCTGGAGCGAAGAACGCCCACTATACCACAATAAGCAACAAACTTTACAAATCGTTTTTGCGTGTCTTGTTGTGATCTTCCGTTAGTTTCCGATAAAGCTCTTCGGGCCTGGTTGAGGCGGGCATGGTCTCGACAAGCATATAGTCTGGAATCTGAATGTAGATCGTGTCGCCAAGCGAGTTGCGGCGTGGAATTTCCCACACAATGCCGTTCCAGGTTGCCAGATCGAACGACTCCGGGTCGTCCGGCGCTCCGCGAATCCTGATCCATGCCTGATGCCCTTTTAGCGTCACGATCAAACCGCGCCCTTGCCCAGTAACTCACTCGCATCGATTTGTGAATGAGGCTGACGGAGCCAGTTACAAACTGCCACAGGTGCGCCAGGGTTTTCAAGAGCAGGGAATGTCCTGATCTTTTTGTTGGTGGTGTTTCTAATGTTCGTCCTGGTGGGATTCGATCAACAACTCTCGCACGTCTTCGGAGAGTTCATCGAACAATACGGGCTTGCTCACAGCCCGATTTGCTCCGGCTTTGATTGCCCTATCCATAAAGTCTCTTCCGAGCGCGCTCAGAATCAAAATTGGAATATGTTTCAGATCCGCATCCGCCTTCAGTTGCTTTGTCATTTTGAGTCCGTCCATTCCCGGCATGTTCAAGTCGGTTATTATCAGGTCCGGATGTTCGACAGAGGTCAGGTACAAGCCTTCCTGCCCGTTCGCCGCAACTATGACGGTATATCCCTCTCTGAGTAGGTGAAGATGAATCAGTTCGCGAGTATCAACCGTGTCTTCTACGACCAGGATCTTCTTTGGCAAGGCTCATTCTTCCATTCTTCCACATAAATTGTTGTACGCCGAACGGTGAGAGTTTGCAAGTTCCTGGCGAGCGACGGAGATTTCGTCAGATAACAGTCGTGACGATCTCTCTAATACTTCGCTGCAGCTCAAGGTCGTCGGTGATCGGGCTGCTTATGGCCACTTCGCAAGCCAGATGAGGATGAATGCCGCTGCTCACGAGCTGCGCAGCGTAGACCAGCAATCGGGTCGATACCCCCTCTTCCAGGCCGTGGCCTTTGAGGTTGCGAACCTTCTGGCCGATGAGCACAAGATCGCGCGCGGTTTGCTCGTCAACCTTTCCCTCGTGGATCAAGACTGCGGCTTCCAAATGCGCCGGAGGATACTCGAACTCGAGTCCGACAAATCGTTGGCGCGTGGACTGCTTCAAATCCTTGAGAACGCTCTGGTAACCTGGATTATACGAGACGACGAGCATAAACTCGTCGGGCGCTTGAAGAATCGTGCCGCGCTTTTCGACAGGCAAGATCCTGCGGTCGTCGGTCAGAGGATGAATCAGGACAATCGTGTCTTTGCGGGCCTCGACTACTTCGTCGAGGTAGCAGATCGCGCCGCTTTTGACGGCTGTTGTGAGGGGGCCGTCGTGCCAGACGGTCTCATCGCCTTCCAACAGAAAACGTCCGACAAGATCGGTCGCCGATAAGTCTTCGTGACAAGCGACGGTTATCAGAGGACGATTCAAACGCCACGCCATGTACTCGATGAAACGGGTCTTGCCGCAACCCGTCGGCCCTTTCAACATGACCGGCAGCTTCCCACGATGGGCCGCTTCAAACAGACCGACCTCTTCGCCCACCGGCAGATAAAATGGCTCTCGCACGATCGCGTGTTTCTCGATTGCTTGTTCGACTGTCGCCTGTTCTGCGGTCATATCAGTCGTGATTCGTGAAGCGTGATCCGTGATCTGCCGTTTCACGCATCACGGTTCACGCATCACCCTTCCTTGTGTATAATTTCAGATTACTGAACGACCGGAAATCATAGCATCGCGCTGAGGCGCGGGCAAAGACGGCGAGCAATGAATATAGCAGTAGCGATGAGCGGCGGTGTCGATAGCTCGGTCGCCGCCGCAATACTGAAGCGTCAGGGGCACGAGGTCGTCGGCTTCACGATGCAGTTGTGGAACCAGCGGCGAAGACTCGCGCCCAACGAAGAGCCGCAGCCCTCGCGCTGTTGCTCGCTGGACGACGTTTACGACGCGCGATGCGTGGCTGAGGATCTGGGCATTCCGTTCTATGTCCTTAACCTTGAAGACGAATTCGAGCGCGGCGTGGTCCGTCCTTTTGTTGAAGACTATCTCTCCGGCCGGACGCCGATTCCCTGTGTATCCTGCAACACCAAGCTGAAGTTCGCACGGCTGGTAAAAGTCGCGCGCGAGGTCGGCGCCGAGCGAGTCGCGACCGGGCATTACGCTCGGGTGGAATATGACGAAGAGACCCGTCGATTCAGGCTTAAGAAGGGTCGTGATCTCTCAAAAGATCAGTCGTACTTCTTGTTCGAGATGACGCAGAAACAGCTTGCGCGCGCGGAGTTTCCGCTGGGCGAGATGACCAAGAGCGAAGTACGTGACATCGCGCGAGAGCTTGGACTTGAAACCGCCGACAAGCCCGAGAGCCAGGAGATATGCTTCGTGCCCGACGGCGACTATGCTCGGTTTGTTGAGAATTACGGGCGGCACGAGATGGGCGACTTGAGAATCAGCGGCGGCGAGATCGCGACGGCGGACGGAAGGGTCATCGGCGAGCACGCGGGTTTGCATCGCTATACCATAGGTCAGCGCCGCGGCATCGGAGTGGCTGCCGGTGAGCCGCTGTACGTGCTGAAGATTGACGTGCCTCGCAACCAGCTGGTCGTCGGGAAGCGAAGCGAGTTGTATGGAAAATGTCTGACGGCGAGCGGCGTAAACTGGGTGGCGATCGATGATCCCGACGAGCCGGTGCGAGCGAACGTGCGAATACGCTATCGAGCGAACGAAGCACCGGCGACGATAGCTCCTATCGAAACCAATCGCGTCCGAGTCGAATTTGATGAGCCTCAGCCTGCGATCAGCCCGGGCCAGGCAGCGGTCTTCTATGACGGCGACGTGCTCGTAGGAGGGGGATGGATAGAGTGAATAGTAAAAGCATTGATCATTTATCATTTGCCATTTTTCATTTGTCATTGTCTCGCGGTTTGCAATGGCAAATGAAAAATGGCAAATGGAAAATGAAAAATGCATCCCTGCTCTTGGTTTTGGCTGTTTGCCTTTTTAGTTGCTGTGCCTCAAGCCGAGGAGGTGCGTTTCCGGCGGGCGCGGCATTCGGGTCTTGCCCGGTTTGCCATATGAGAGTCAAAGCGGCTGACGATTGGACGTCGGAAATCTACTATCGCGATGGGACAAAGCTGATGTTCGAGTCGCCGGCGGATATGATGGCGTTTTACACAGAACCGCGTCGCTATGACGTCGATGCGAGTCATAAGGATTTGAGCAGGGTTGAGAAGGTGACGGTGAAGGATTACCAATCCAGGCGAGTGATCGATGCCGGGGAGGCGAGCTTCGTCTATAACAGTAACGTCGACGGACCGATGGGGCCGGACTTCATTCCGTTCGGCAGCAGCGAAGCGGCGGAAGCCTTTCTTGCGGCGAACAGCGGAACGTTGACCTCATTCGGCGATGTAACCGGGGACATGGTTCGAGAGGTGCGAAAGTAAGGGGTAGTCGGAACGATACTTGAGGAACAAGGCTCCGATGGCAAGAGAAAAAGTTCTTTTCAAAGTTGTCGCCACATTGTTTGCGGTGTTGCTCGCAACGTCCCTCGCGGTTGCCCAGGGGAGCGAGCGTGTAGTTAAGGCGAAGGGCTACGCATCAGTGGACGGCGTGCGCCCAGGCGATAAATTCAAAATAGCAGTCGCGCTTGAGATCGGGGAAGGCTACCACATCAACGCGCACCATCCCTCGCTCGACTTCCTGATCCCAACGTCGGTCAAGTTTGAATCGGCGCCGGGAATCAACATCGCCGAGGAAAAATACCCCGCGCCGAAACACCGTCGGTTCGAGTTCGCCCCCGACACCGAACTCGCAGTCAACGAAGGAACTTTGCTGATAACCGCCGACGCTGAGGCAGACAAGACGCTGAAGCCAGGAACAGCAACCATTCGCGCGTTCGTGACCGTACAGGCGTGCAATGATTCCCAGTGCCTCGAGCCAACTGATTTGCCTGTCGAGATACCGATCAAGCTCGTGACGGCGAAGCAGGGAGTTAAGCCGGCGAATGCTGAGTTGTTCGCACAATCAGCGGCGACGCCAACTGAAACTGACCCGACCGCTGTTCAAGTATCCAGCGCGCTTTTGCAGTATCGAGGAAGTTCACCATCGCCTAATAAGATCGCCGAATTGATTTCCACACAGGGCCTTGCGCTCACCCTTTTGTTTGTCTTTTTGTCGGGTCTATTGCTCAACACGACGCCGTGCGTGTATCCCATCATTCCGATCACGATCGGCTTCTTCGTCAATCAGAGCGCGTCGCAACAAGGCAAGCCAAGCCTCAGCCGCACGTTTTCAATGTCGTCGATGTATGTGTTGGGCATGGCAATAACTTACTCGATGCTGGGCGTGATAGCGGCGAAGTCGGGGAGCTTGTTCGGCGCCGCGTTGCAGAACCCGTTCGTGCTGGTCGGGATTGCAGCGCTGATGCTCGCGTTGGCGCTGTCGATGTTTGGCGTTTACGAGTTCAAATTGCCCGACGCGTTGAATCGGTTCGCCACAAGCAGTACTCAATCGACGGGCGGGATTGTCGGGTCGCTCGTCATGGGGCTTACGATGGGCATCGTCGCCGCGCCGTGCATTGGGCCGTTTGTTCTTGCTTTGCTGGTGTTTGTTGGCGAGAAAGGCGACGCGGTTTACGGCTTCTTCATGTTCTTCGTGCTGGCGCTTGGGCTGGGGCTCCCTTATCTGGTTTTGGGAACGTTTTCGGGTGCGATCAAATCGCTTCCGCGATCCGGGTTGTGGATGGTCACGGTGCGTAAACTGTTCGGGTTGGTGCTGATCGGCATGGCGCTGTATTTCCTGATGCCGCTGATGGGAAGGTACGCAACCTACGTGTTCGTCACGTTCTTCGCTTTGTCGGCGCTGTACCTGATCTTGTGGGAATCAGGAAGGGCCAAGCCAAAACAGTTCGCGTGGGTGCTCCGCGCGGTCGGGGTCGGCGCCGCTGTTGTTGCGGTGATGATGTCGATGCCGAAGAAGATCGAAACTCAAATCCCCTGGCAACCGTACGGCGAGCAAGCCTTAGTCGAAGCCAAGCAGCAAGGCAAAGGCGTCATCATCGATACTTTCGCTGACTGGTGTATCCCGTGCAAGGAGCTCGACAACTTGACTTTCACGGACGCGCCGGTGAAAAAGGAAGCCGAGAGATTCATCACGCTCAAACTCAATCTGACGAGCAACGACCCCAACTCGGAGGCTGGCCGTGCGAGACAACGATTTGCGATACGCGGTGTGCCGACAGTGCTGTTCCTCGACGCCACCGGCCGCGAGCTTTCGGACTTGCGGCTAGAAGGATTCGAGAAGCCTTCTGCGTTTCTCGATAGAATGAAGCGAGTCGAGACTCCGGCAGCCGCCGGCGCGATGCTGGCGAAGAACATCCCCGCCGGCAAGTCACCGATTGCAGACGCGACTGCGGGCGGAAGTACCGCAAGCGTCAGCGAGCGCGAGGGGTCAGAACCGGCGCCGGCAGTCAGCTTGAGCCTGCTGAGCGGCGGAGCACTCAAGCTCGAATCGCTTCGAGGCAGAGTTGTGTTGATAGACTTCTGGGCGACGTGGTGTTTGCCGTGCATCTCCGAGATTCCGATGTTCAACCAGTTGAAGAAGGACTACCAGGCACGTGGGCTTGAAGTGATGGCGATTTCGCTTGACGAAGAAGGCGCAGCTAAGGTGAAGCCGTTCTTGAAAGCGTACCCGATGGACTACACTCAAGTCATTGGGGATCAGAGCACTGCGGCCTCATTCAAGGTCTCCGACTCATCGCTGCCGGTAACCCTCCTGATCGATAAGCAGGGTCGAATCCGTTTTCGGCATGTCGGCATCACGACGAAAGAAGCGCTCGATACGCAGGTAAGTCAGTTATTCAACGAGTGACAGTGGCTGGTCAGTGAGAAAAGGCTTCTGGCGTGTCGGCTTTGGTCCCAAGCAAGGTTGCCAGAGAATGTATTCTGAGTAGATAGATTCTTGAGGAGGCGACGGAGTGAAAGCCGTGATGGATACGAACGTCCTGATTGCGGCTCTCCGTTCCAGACAGGGCGCTTCTTTTGAGATTCTCCGCCGTTTGCGCTTCGGCGAATGGACGGCTGTGTTGAGCAACCACCTGCTGTACGAATACGAAGAGATCGTGAAGCGGCAAGCGCCAGAGCTTAGGCTGACCTTCGATGATGTGGATCAACTGCTGAACGCTATTTGTGCTCGTGGGGAAGAGTGCCTCTTGTCACATGGCTGGCAACCGATTCTAAGCGATCCCGACGATGAGCCACTCGTCCAACTTGCAATCGAATCCGATGCGCTTCGAATCGTCAGCCATAATGTGCGTCACCTGCGGCCTGCGGTGCGGTTGGGAGTTGAACTCTTGCGTCCTCGCGAGTTTCTTGACAAACTGAGATTATGAAAACGTTACAAGCGCAGGTGCCCGACATCTTGGTCGAGGAAGTTAAGGAGCTGGCTGCAAAGCAAAACGCCAGCATCGACCAAATCGTGTCTCTTGCGTTGGCCGCCCAGGTTTCTGCTTGGCGCACGCGGGAGAGCATCGCCTCTCGCGCCAACCGTGTAGACTGGCAAAGGGTAGACCAAATTCTCGCCCGCGTACCGGACGCACCCCCGCAGCCAGGTGATGAACTCTGAGCATTCCGTCATGGGCTTCGAGATGGAGATTACGATAGTTAGTTGATGACTGCGTGATGCGAGCCGCTCAGAAAGTGGCGGAAGGAAGTACGGCGCCGTGGGAGCAGATGAAAAAGAATTGGAGCGTTTAACACTCGCGCATTCACCGCACTTTCAAGCACTGTTGGAGAAGTCTCGGCGAACTATCAGGCAAGGCAAAGGGCTGTCGCACGAAGAGTTTTGGAAAACTGTTTCCGCGCGCCGCCCCAAACGCAGTAGCTTGAGTCGAGAGAAGTGTAATGCCTATAAGTAATCTCAACGATAAACTCGGGGAACACCTCATAGCCGATTTTTCATGTCTTCGGAGCCCAGTAGCCCTTGCGAGTTCGAATTGTCAATTCTTGCCGAGATGTTCCAACAGCGAGCTTTCGCCAGCGGCCGTCGCGTTTCTGATTGGTTGAATAATAAGTCAGCGTGTATTGATTCCTCAGTTCATCAACAATGCCGGTGAACGCTTCTTCGAGCTTGTCGCCCTGAGGTGAATGAACATATCGCCCGCCGGTCTGAGATGCGAATTGTTGCATCTCACCCTCCCCGCGTCTCAACTCCAACGCTTCGCTGCCGCTTCCCATCCGCGCGGTGTCGTCGATCAGGTCGATTGAGTAGATCGTGATCCCGTCAGCAAGGGCCTTCTTCATCACTGAACCGAAAGATGCTTTCGAGCTGGTAGTGTCACAGCCATCCGAGATCAACACGATCGCCTTGCGTTTCTCGGCGCGTTTCTCCAGCGCGATTATTGCTTCGTCCGCGCAGTCGTAGAGTCGAGTCGTATCTTCCGCCTTGGCGTCCCAAACGTATTCGGAGATGTCGTGTAGGTCTGAAAAATCCTGAAAGAGTTTTATCTTGTTGTTGAATCCGTAAACTGCGACCTGATCGTTGTCTCGAATGTGATCGACGAAGGAAGCAGCTGCAGCTCGCACCAGGCTGAATTTGTACTGCATGCTGCCGCTCATATCGATCAGGATCGCGGCGGCGAAGGGGTCTTCTTCGGTTATTAAAGAGTTGATCCGCTGCGCAGCGCCATCCTCAAGAACCAGGAAGTCTTTGGGGCTCAATCCATGCAAGTACTGGCCTTTTGCATCGGTGACCACGAGATTGACGACCACCAAATCAGAGTGCAGCTTCAGTGAATCGTCTTCCTCGCGCTGCGGTTGTTGAGTGGCTTTCGGTTTCTTGTCCTGACGAGCGTCCGCGACGGGCGCAATCAAACTAAGCATGAGTCCGACCGCAAGCCAGCCGATCGTCAATTTGCTCCTTGAATTGGTCCTCGACATTAGTCCACTTTCGGGGCGTGTCGTATGTAGCGGGAAAGGTGAATCACCTGGTTAGAGTTTGCGATCACGGTCGCGGAAACCACGAAGCGGGTCTCGGCCTTCATGTCCTTCTTTATCGTTTCGGCGGCCGCGTTGAGCTTGTTGATCGCCTCGCTCGTCTGCATATGATCGGCGGCGGATTTGTCGTCGACCTCCTCGCCTCCGGCGCTGTTCAATACGTGCTTGGCAAGTTTCTCAATCGTGCCCAGCCTTTTCATGTCGTCCGCCGAGAGCTGCTTGTGTTCGGCGTACCCTTTCGCGATCTCGCCGCAGAGGTCGCTCATCTTCTCGACGTCTTCGAGCAATTTCTTGTGATCGCTCTCGGCGCGCGCGATTGCCATCTTGACCCGCATTTCTTCGGGAAGACTCACTTCCTGGTCATGATCGCGAGGACGGACCTCCCCAGTTTTCGGATCCGGCAGCCTGTCGGCAGGTCGCGGCGTTTGCGCAAGCACGCTCATCGCTGAAAGAAAGATGAAGCTTGCGATCGGCAACAGGGTCCTGAGCATGAACTCCCTCCCGGTCCTGCGTTGAACTCAGTTATTACTCTTTTAGCACAACAGAAATGACAACTCAATCTCGCTGGATTTCTTTTTCTTTAGGCTGCAATAATTCTACAAGGACGCGTTCAGCAATCAGATGCGCTCGACGTCAATGATGAAACACCAGGGAATGTTTGGGGAGCGTCGCTGGATCATGGCGGCGCCCCTTCTCTTATGTTTTGTCAACGTCATCGTCACAACCGCCGCTGGGCTTTCGCCGCAAGACAAACAGAAGCGCAGCGACGACGATTCGGTTCGGCTGAACGCCACACTTGTGCAGGTTCCTGCTGTAGTCACCGATCGCGCAGGCAAGTTCGTAACCGACCTCTCAAAGGACGACTTCACGATTTCCGAGGACGGTAAGCGGCAGGACATTTCGCTTTTTGCAGCCGTCAAGCAACCCTTCAGCGCGGTATTGCTCATCGACACCTCGAACAGCACAGAGGATCGGCTCAAGGCGATCCAGACTGCGGCGGTCGAGTTCACCGGTCAGCTCAGACCTGGCGATCGGATCATGGTTGTCTCCTTCGACAACGAGGTTCGAGAACTCACCGGGTTCAGCGAGGACCGCGCGGAAGTCGAGCGTGCTATAAAAGGAACCGAATCCGGGTTCGGGAAGCTGCTCTACGAAGGCGTGACTCGCGCGCTCGATCAACTCAAAGACGTCGAAGGGCGCCGCGCGGTGGTTCTGTTCAGCGATGGCGTTGATATGCGCAGCATCGAAGCCACTGCCGAAAGCGCTACTCGAATGGCCGAAGAGATCGGCGCTGTGATCTACGTCGTAAGATTCGACACGCGCTGGTGGATCGAAGCAGAGGCGCGACGTCAGGAGATCGAGCATCCCAAGCGCAAGACACCATTCGAGGTTGATGGACGAATCCCGCTCCCGCCGGATTTTGGCGGGCCTGATCCCACTCCGACCGGCATTCCAAAGCCTAACGCGCCTCGAATCGAGATTGGCGAGCGGCCTCGGCCCCCTGTAGTTTACGATCCCGACGGAACTAACACGCGAACGCAAAGAATGCCGAATGACCAACCTGGCGATGAGATAACAACTACGCTGACCAAGCTCTATGGAGAGGCAGATTTATTCCTGAAAGAGATAACCTTGCGCACCGGCGGCCGAGTCTACGCGGCGGACAACTTCGGCGATATGCGGTCGGCCTTCAAGGCGATCGCCGAGGAACTGCGGAATCAATACCTGATCGGGTACTACTCGAGCGCCAGTCGGAGCGACGCCAAGTATCATAAGATCAAATTGGAGTCGTCCCGCAAGGACGCCCGCGTCCGCTCGAGACCCGGCTATAGAGCGCCGGGCTAAACGCCTCGTTGACCCGATTCCTACCGTAATCAAACGACCGGCATACTAATTGGTGTATGTCGCACCGATCCCCTAACTCGTTTTGCCACCCGTTATCCATTGCTTTGAACAAATTGCGATACCACATATGATTGGCCGCTTCGGGCACGACGATTGCCCCCGGAAGTCGCGAGTTCGAGAGGTCTTTTGAAAGGAACCGCTTATGAACCGCAATCTCCCCATTCTCGTCATGCTCTTGCTGCTGCTGGTTTTCGGGTACGGCGTAGCATCCGCCCAAACAATTGATCCAATGGCCGACGAGGCGTCCGACACGGATGATGCAGCTCCGGTTCAGCGGGTCGCGCGGCTGAGCTTTATCGAAGGCGACGTTTCTTTCCTTCGCGCGGGCGTGACCGAGTGGGCCCCCGCAGTCGAGAACTTGCCGCTCCTCGCAGGTGATCAGATTTACACAGAGCGCGGCGCGCGGGCTGAGATTCAACTCGGTCGCGGCGAGTTTATCAGGATCTCAGAAAATACCGAGCTGACGATCTCTGAGCTTGCGGCTGACGCTGCGCAATTTGAAATCACCGAAGGCACAGCCATCATTCGCCTCGAGCGCCTCTCGTCAGCCTTCGGTCGATTCGAGGTGGACACGCCAAACTCTGCGATTGTGCTCCGGCAGGATGGGGTGTATCGGATCGACGTCCGCGGAGAAAGAGATTCGGAGTTGATCGTTCGGCGCGGTCAAGCCGACGTCTCAACCGACGAAGGAAGCTTCCGAGTGCGAGAGGGCAATAGACTGTTTGTGGACACTTCAGTTGGAGGAAGGCTCGAACTCGCAGCCGACACGACGCGAGATGACTGGGACAGATGGAGTTACGATCGCGACTCGACGATCGATCGGGTAAGCGCGAGCGCCGCCCCTGACTATGTCGTAAACTACGAGACAACCTACAACGACTTCTACGGCGCAAGCGATCTTTCAAGCTATGGCACGTGGACCAGTTATCCTTCTTACGGTCAATGCTGGGTACCGCGGGTTGCCGCTGATTGGGCGCCGTATCGATCGGGTCAGTGGCTTTGGATACCTTCCGCCGGTTGGACCTGGCTTGCAAGCGAGCGCTGGGGATGGGCGCCTTACCACTATGGTCGATGGGCGTTGTTGCCGGGACTCGGATGGGCATGGGTGCCCGGCTTCGGTTCAAGTTACGGCGGATATGGTTACAGAGATTACCATTGGAGGCCTGGGCTGGTTTCCTTCTTCAACGGCTCGACATCGCGCGGTAGCTATGTTGGTTGGTATCCGCTTGCGCCGGGCGAGCGTTGGCACAGATTTGATCGTTGGCGATCTCCTGGGTATGGGTGGCGGGACGGCAGATTGGCTATAACGCCATACCGCCACGGAATGACGATCCTGCCGTATGAGGGTTTTATTAGAAGAGATCGCGCGCTTAAGCCGAGCGCTCCCAGTCGCGACCTGGCGGACTCGATAATCAAGGGTGGGCGACATGGCTTGCCCGACATCAGACCGACTCCTGTTGCCTCCGCACCGGAGCTTGCCGACGGCGACCGCAGAAAGTTCCGTCGCATCGCGACGCCTCCCGCGGACGTTGATCGACGAGGTGTCGTTACGCGTAATCCAAATGCCGATTCGGGGTCGCTGCTTGGCGGTCATCGCGAGCGCCGAGCGATCTCGGATAACCGAGCCCCAGCTTTTGAAGGAAACGACCAGGCGGGTCAAGAGCGACAAAGAGAAAAAGCACAACGCCGGGAACAACAGAGACAGGAGCGTCAGCAGCAACAACAGCAAGGCGGGTCCGATTCCGGCGGTGAACGTCACTCACAAAAAATTCGAGTGCCGCTACAGAGCTCATCGGAAGGTCTCAACGTTGACGGCGGCGGACGCGATCGCAAACGAAACCGCGATGAGGATCGCTCAACAGAAAACGACGCGGCTCGACAGCGCTATCGAGCAGAAGAGCGCGCAATACCGCGTGATACCGGCGCTTCGACTTCCAGCGGCCAGCAGAACGACCAGGCGCGTCAAGATCGGCACCAGGAAAAACAGGAACGCCGCGAGCAACAGCGGCAAGAGCGGCGCCAGGAACAGCAACGGCAACAGCAGCAACAGCCTGAGCATCATCAGGAACGTCAGCAGCAGGCACAACAGCCTGAGCATCATCACCATCAGGAACAGCAGCAGCAGGAACAACGCAAGAAGAACAATTGATTCGTGGTTCGTGATGCGTGATTCGTGACCGGAAAACCCTTTCACGCATCACGCATCACTCTCGGTGGCGCGGACTGGGCGGACGAAAAAAGCGAAACTCAGTATTAGGACACCCCATCTGCTTCATCCTCCTTCGCTCCTTCCTCCGCCTGGTCGGCGCCACCGCAGACTCTGCACCCGGCGTCGACCGCTCACTCGTTATTTCACATGACTGCCTTCAAGGAGCCGCCTATGAACCCTCACCGAATAGTCGTACACTTGATCGCCATCGTCACGACCCTGGCTGCATTGCTCACAGTTTCCGCGCAATCGCCAAACAGCTCTCGCCCGCGCGGCAAGAACGACAGCACTCAAAGCTTCGAGCAGAAGCCTCAAGCCCCGCAGTCATTTCCGGACCGTCCTGTTCAAGATGGCAACGGCGACGATATCAAACTCAACGTCGACCTGGTAGTGCTGGACGCGCTGGTTATCCAGCAAAAAAACGGGCGCGTGGTCGGGAATCTGAAAAAGGAAGATTTCGCGCTCTCGGAAGATGGAGCGAGACAGCAAATAACCCACTTCAGTCAGGACACGCTGCCGCTGTCCGTAGTCCTGCTGGTTGACAGAGGAGGATGTCTCGATCCGTTCAGCGAAAAGGTGCGACACGCGACTGTTGAAGCGCTTTCGAGGCTTAGACCTCAGGATGAAGTGGCCCTGATGTCTTTCGCCAATACCACAGAATTAATTGTAGGCTTCGGGAGCGGCAAGGACAGAATCCTCGCGGGTTTAAACCGGCTGCCTCCTCACGATGAAGATGCCGACCACTGTTTCAATCGCGCGTTTTACGAGGCGGCGCAGTACATGAGCAGGGCAGGGAATCCGGATGGTCGTCGCGTGATCATTATGATTACCGGCATAACGACTTATTTCGACTGTGCGGGACCATCGCCTGAAGAGTCGCGCATGGCGGTGCTCGAATCAGGAAGCGTGGTTTGTGGGATCATACCCAAGACTGCAGGTCAGCGGATCGAGAACGGAATCATGATCGCGGCAGCCGGCGTGGGCGGCTTGTTCAAAGCGAAGAGCTCCAACTTGAAGCAGCTCGCGGACGAAACAGGGGGCGAGGTGCTCAGCGACAAGCCTGAGAATCTGGATCATACGTTCAACGACTTGATCGACCATCTTCGAACGCGCTACACACTTGGGTTTGTGTCAACCAACAGAAAGCGTGACGGGAGCTTCCGCAAGCTTAAGCTCGAGCTTGCGCCGGGCGTTCAGCGCGGCGACGAAAGATTGGTGGTTAAAACGAAGCGCGGCTACGTCGCAGCGAAAGATTCAGGTCGGAAGTAAGAGTTGCTTTCTAGAATTCGACAAACTCTTCGGGGTAATTCGACAGGTCGAGTTTTTCTTGGTCAGGTATCGGCCTGATACCCCATTGTTGCATTGCCAGCGCTCCAAACAAGATTTCGATCTGAGTTCCATTTTCGTCCTTGCCGATTTCATCCACGACGAGAGCATAGGTGGAAATCGCATGACCCTCAATATCCGCGTGAAGAACTGTTTCGAGATCAGTCTCCTTCACTTCGCCGCCAAGCGCGGTGCGAAAGGTCCGGGGTGTTGGTGTGGTTTGTAAGTACTGCGCGACTGATAGCGTCACGTAGGTGTTAGGAGCTCCTGCGTCGAACAGGGTCCAAAATTTCTGACCATCAACCGAGATCATCTGTCGGATTCTTCCCATGCAAGAAAATCTAGACATCTTGTGCGACGCCGGTCAAGCAAGGTATCGCCCAACGGAACTCACTTCATTCGGGTTCTTCGGTTGTTTCTTGTGACCAACTCGCTTTGGTGACTCCTGGATTGCCCACCAGTTTCTGCGCCAGCGCGTTCATTTCACTGGCTCGAAGCTCTGACAACCCGAAAGAGGCTTCCAGAGCCGATTCCGAGCCGTCAGCCCGTGATTCGCAGTAATTGATTACCGAAACGCCGCTGCGCCCCGCGAACTCCGACCACGCGGCACGAACTGCGTCGGCCGAATCTGGATGGAAGCTTATGCGCAGATGATAAGTGACAAGCGGGCTGATCAGGCCCGAGCGTTTGTTGATCGCAGACGACAACGGCCGCAATGCGACCTGAATGATCACGATGGTGACCAGCAACGCGGGCGCAAGCTGATAATAACCCGCTCCAATGGCCAGCCCCATGCTTCCCGCCGCCCACAGAGTCGCCGCCGTGTTGATTCCTTGAACGCTTCCGCCTCGGCGCATGATTACGCCCGCGCCAATGAAGCCAATGCCGGTAACAACGCCGGCCGCCACCGCCGCAGGATTGTTGGTCGGTCCGAAGCCACGCAAGGAGATTAGCGCGAAAGCAGTGGAGCCTACCGAGACAAGGGTGTTCGTTTTTATGCCGGCGTTCTTGTGGTGCCACTGACGTTCTATCCCAACGATCAACCCGAACACCAGCGACATTGCGAGCCGGCCGATTATTTCCAGTTCGGTCATAGACTTCTTAAGCTGTAACTAGTTTCACGGGGCTTGCCAGATTCTAGCACAAACGGTGGCGGGCGAGTGTATGGTCCCTCATAAGGCCGTGACTAGCCCGGCCCGACACAGAGGCGGCGTTGGTGACCTCCTAATTGTTCCCGCCGTTGCGAGACTCCTCGGGAATGACGCTGAGTTTCACTCTCTGCGTACCTCTTATAACCTCGAGGGACGAATTGTACCCGATGCGCTCCTCTGTCAGGAGCTTATGAAGATCATCTATGCTTTTTGTAGGCTGCTCATCAAAGCCAATGATGATGTCTCCTTCGCGAACTCCGCCTCTCCGTGCCGGACTATTCTCTTCGAATGACACAACGAGAATTCCACTCTCAAACGGCAGATCGTAGTAGCGCACGATGCGACGGGGAAGTGGAACGTTTTGTCCTGCGAGCCCGATGTAGCTGCGACTGACTTTGCCGTCGCGAATCAAACGGCTGGCAACAAACTTTGCGGTATCGATCGAAGTAGCAAAACAGATTCCCTGCGCCGGCAGAATCATCGCCGTGTTAACGCCGATCACTTCCCCTCGAGAGTTGACCAGCGGGCCGCCGGAATTGCCGGGATTGAGTGCGGCATCGGTTTGGATCACGGCGTCCATCAATCGGCCCGATTGGGATCGCAGCGAGCGCCCCAGCGCACTTACGACGCCGGCTGTGACGCTGTATTGAAAGCCGTAAGGGTTGCCGATCGCCAACACCAATTGGCCCACGCGAATCTGTTGAGCGTCACCGAGATGAGCCGGGACCAGATTGGGCGCGTTGATTCTAATCACCGCGAGATCGGTTTCCGGATCGTCTCCAATCAAATCCGCCTGGTACTTATGCCCATCCAGAACGGTTACCTCAATTCGCTTGGCGCTGTGAACGACGTGACTGTTCGTCAGAATGAAACCATCGGGAGTGAAGATGAAACCCGAGCCGGTGCCGCGCACTTCGCGCGGGAGAGTGGCAGGATCTCTTCTCCTGCTCCTGAAAGCATGCTCGACTTCGATGTAAACAACCGACGGGCTGACTCGTTCCGCCGCTGCAATAACCGCGCGCGAGTACGCGTCGAGAAGTTCTTCGTCCTGTTGTGAACTCGCCGAACGATCTTTACTGGTTAACGCATTCTCAGATTCCGATCGGTCGTCTCTCAGTAGTTCAAGTTCTTGAAGCAAGTCGTACCTCCATTCATTCAAGTACTAACACAGGCCTGTCTTTGGCGGCTTTACGGAAAGACGGCAATCGCGCAAGCGCGAAGCGTCCGGGACCGGCGAGGGCGATCATCAAAAGATTTGCAATCGCCAACAGGTGATATTCGAAACCTTCTCCCGCCTGATTGCCCGCCCAATTCATGAAGAAACCGACCTTGGCGTGAACCGTTGCGATCGCGCCAAGCATGATTAAGATGATCGATGCGGCAGAAAAGCGGGACAAGAAACCAACGACGAGTCCCAGGCCGCCAAAGAACTCACCGATGCTCACCAGGTAACCCAACGGGCCCATCACCTTGACGATTGACGTCAGCCCAGACCCCCCGAAAGCTCCAAAGAGCTTTTGCGCGCCATGGGCCATAAACACCACGCCAACGATGAGACGCGCAATCAACAACGCCCAATCGACGGCCAACCGATCTCGCACTTTAGTCTCTTCTGCCATTTCCCTCTCCTTCGCCAACATTGCATAGCCAACCTACTTTTGGTAAGCTTCGCTTGATGATAAAGCGAACGGCTACAATAGTCAAGTAAGCAACGAAAGGTAAGTACCCAGGAATGGCGGCGCTAAAAAGGACTATAAAAGTAAACAGGAAGCGTCCAGCCTCCAAATTCTCTCGACGCGCCGATGAAGCTGAGTCTAAGGTCTGTGCGCGCTTTCACCACGCCGTCGAATTAATTGGGCGAAGGTGGACCGGCGCGATCATCAGCGTGATGATGAGGGGGCCAACGGGATTCAACGAGATGTTGACCGCCGTACCCGGTCTTTCCGACCGGCTGCTCACCGAGCGATTACGCGAACTCGAGTCGGAGGGGCTCGTCCGCCGCACGGTCCTGCCGGGTCCGCCCGTTCGCGTGAGTTACCAACTCACTGAAGCCGGAAAAGGCTTAAAGCCGGTGATCGACTGTCTCGGCCGCTGGGCCGATCAATGGGTAAAGGCCAACTAGCAAGACCGCTGAAGAGGTACTGTTGCAAATTCCTCGGGCGGACTCGCGCCCCACTGACGACGAGCGGGGGCGTGAGGAAACAAGGCGCGCCAGCCAGTTAGGCGCGCTAATCTGGAATCTCGGCCTCGACAAGTTTCGCTAAAAGAATGAGCGATTCCTGCCAACCGAGGTAGCACGCCTCGGCTGGAATTGCAGATGGCACGCCTTCTTGCACCACGGTAACTTCAGTCCCGGGAAACACTTCTTTTAAGGACACCGTCGTCTGCATTTCTCCGGGCAAGTTCGGGTCGTCGAATACGTCTGTGTGACGAATACGTTCGTGCGGAACGAGTTCAAGATATTTTCCGCCAAACGAGTGGCTGTGGCCCGTAGTGAAATTTGTGAACGACATCTTGTAGGTGCCGCCGACTTTGGCATCTAGCTGATGAACTCTACCGGTGAATCCGTTCGGTGGAAGCCATTTGACCATTGCATCGGGATCGAGGAATGCCCGATAGACTCTTTCAGGCGTTGCGCGCAGCACGCGATGGAGCCGGATTGTATTTGTGGACACGATCAGTTTCTCCTTTCAATGAATTGTGTTGCTGACCGCCGCAGCGGGCGCATGAGCGCGCGGGAATCCATGAGGAATTCGAGCGCGACCACCGCTGGATGCCCTTGTTACGCGGCACTGTGGGTTTATCCTTAGATCAAGAGCTGTTCACATTTCCCTCTCATAGACTCGTTTTTCACCGGTCTGGCAATCAATTTCTTCTAACTCGGTTGCCTCGCAAGTGTGAAATGAGACAACTACCATATTCTCCTTTTCTGGAAAGAATTCATGAGGAACGCCTTCACTTATTACGAGCCATTTGTCTGCTAGTGAACCGTTCGATGATCCAAACGGGACGATTCTTTTATGCTCCCCTGCTACTTTCGACATCCCCTGTCCTTTGATCGTAATCATATGCTGGATACTATTAGGATGATAATGGCAACCAGATGGGACATCCTTCTTTAAAACGAAAATCCAACTTGACCGGATATCTTCAGGCAGTTCACGCCCATGGGAACTTAGGTCTATTACAGACCAGACGAAAGCTTCTTGCGAATGACTGATCTCTTGACTCAAATGCTCAATTGTGTCCAAGAAAGACTTTCGATTGACGAGAAATTCAACAGCGGCATTTAATTTTTCGAGATCGACATTCATTTTGATGATTCCTTCGAGAAGCTATTTTACCTTGACCGGGCTGCGCCGTCACAAGCCGCCTAACAGGGAGGATTGCATACTTGACAAGCAAGTCAGTTATCTAAAGGAGTGGATCGGTTGTAGAAACTGTCGGATAGATAGAAAATCTGATGGTCGATGTCGATCTGGAAGATTTCATCCGTCGTAAGATTGAAAGCGGACGTTGGTATCGCGAGCGGTAGCGAGCGTGCAGCACGGCTGAATTCGCAATATCGCTCGCGGGACCCAACCCAATACAACTCAGAAGAGGAGAAAGAAATGAAATACTTGTTGCTGATTTATGATGCAGAACAGAGTTGGAACTCGCTTAGCGAGTCAGAACGGCAGCAAATCTACGGCGAATATCGACAGTTGAGAGAGCAGCTTCAGTCCAAAGGACAATTCCTCGGCGGCTCTCAGTTGCAGCCTGTTACGACTGCCACCAGCATCCGTGTTCGCGACGGCAAGGCGCTCGTGACTGACGGGCCGTTTGCAGAAACTCACGAGCAGCTCGGCGGATATTTCCTGATTGAGGCCAAGGATCTCGATGAGGCCAACGGCATCGCCGCAAGGATTCCTTCAGCGCGAATGGGCACCGTAGAGGTCCGACCGCTCGTCGAGAGGCCGGCGGAGGCGACGGCTTGATGCTGTGAGTTCAAACTTTGGTTTGCTGCTCGACGTCGGCAAGCTGAACCTTCGACTCCAGACACGTTCAGAGTTCATTCTTTTGATTGCCGCTGGATGTCGGCAAGCTGAAGCTTGAACTCTGAACACCAAATTGCGCAGCCCGCCAGAATGTGCGACGCTCGCCGTATGCCGCGAGCGAGCGACACACTCGAGCAAGTCTTCCGCGAAGAGTACGGTCGAATCATTGCAACATTGATCCGCATCTCAGGATCGTTCGATCTCGCCGAAGAAGCTTTGCAGGAGGCCTTTACTTCCGCAGTCGCAAATTGGGAGCGAAACGGCCCGCCCGGAAATTCAGGCGCATGGTTGACAACAGTAGCCCATCGGAAGCTGCTTGACGCCGTGCGTCGCGAGAAAACAAAAACAGATAAGCAACCGGAACTCGAATATGAAGTGGAGCGATTGCAGCCTTATGACGAGTCAGCGTTGCTCGATGAGACGGTGGAATATCCGGATGACCGGTTGCGCTTGATCTTCACCTGCTGTCATCCGGCGCTCAGTCGCGAGGCGCAGGTCGCCCTAACGCTGCGGACGCTGGGCGGACTCACTACGGCTGAGATTGCTCGTGCTTTCTTGTTGCCCGAACCGACTCTGGCCCAACGATTGGTGCGGGCGAAAAACAAAATTCGGCTCGCGCGCATTCCTTATGAAGTTCCATCGCTCGAATTGCTTGGAGAGCGTCTGGTCGCGGTTCAAGCAGTCATCTATCTGATCTTCAATGAAGGCTATGCCGCGACCGCCGGTGATAGCCTTGTCAGAAAAGATCTTTGCGCGGAAGCGATTCGTTTGGGACGTGTGCTTCGCCAACTGTTGCCCGACGAACCTGAGAACTCTGGTCTGCTGGCGTTGATGCTATTGCAGGACTCGCGCCGAGAGGGTCGCATCAACGCGCAGGGCGAGCTGGTGACTTTGGAAGAGCAAGATCGCTCGATTTGGGATGGGAAGGAAATCGAGGAGGGCTTGCGACTGGTCGAGACAGCTCTTTCGCAGGGTCGCGTCGGCAACTATCAACTCCAAGCTGCCACCGCAGCGGTACACGCTGAAGCGAAGACGGCTGACGAAACCGATTGGCCGCAAATCGTTGCGCTCTATAGAGAGCTGATGCGAATAAATTCATCGCCGGTGGTTGCACTGAATCATGCGGCGGCAGTCGCGATGAGCGAGGGGTTGGAAGAGGGCTTGGCTTTAATCGAAGAAGTCGGCGCGGCTGGAAAACTGGGAAACTATTACTTGTATCACGCCGCCCGAGGGGATGTGTTGCGAAGGCTCAACCGCCCAACAGAAGCAGCGGCGGCCTACACGCGCGCGCTTTCGCTCACAGGCAACAATGTGGAGCAGCAATACATACGCAGGCGACTTAATGAAGTGACCTGATGAATGCGCGACGTTCAAGACTGCGGCTGCATACCCTGAAAATATCGGCACCCACAGAAAAACCGCGATGCTCGGAAGACTTAACTTTGGTAGAGTGAGAGTTGGGCTTTTGTGATTCTTTGTGTTAGGAGGTCATCTTGAAAACAACCGAATTGTTCCTGGCTCAACTTGAAGCTGAAGCCGACCGCACCCGCCGCGCGCTCGAGCGTGTGCCGGAAGGACGAGATGATTGGCAGCCGCACGAGAAATCGATGCCGCTTGGCCGCCTGGCCATGCTCATCGCCAGGATGCCGTCATGGTTGTCGCTGATTGTTAATCGTGACGAGTTGGATATTAACCCGCCTGAGGGGTCGAATGTGGACCAACGTCCACTCCAAACCGCGGCCGAACTAGTTGAGGCGTTTGACGAGAGCGTCACGGAAGCGCGCAAAGCGCTCGAAAGTACCAACGAGGAGCATCTTCAGAAACCGTGGAAGCTGCTCGTGTCGGGCCGCGTTGTCAGTGAGGAGCGGCGCGACAACGTGCTGCGCGATACGTTCATGCACCTGTCACATCATCGAGGACAACTGACGGTTTACTTGCGGTTGAATGAGGTGCCGGTCCCGGCGATTTATGGTCCATCCGCTGACGACGCGAGGTTTGATTAGCGCCGTCAAGGCAGTGACTCGGAGACCGCCCGGACTTTATTAACCGCGATCCGGGCGGCCTCACGTCGGTTTGACTCAGAAGTTAATTCGAACCGCAAATTGAATCTGCCGGCTTGTGCCCAGCCCGACTGTCCTTCCCACGGTCGAGTTCAACACTCCGAAGTTGCCGGCGGCCGCGCGTGTGAACGGCTGGCCGGGCTGTATTTGATTTGTCCCGGTGCCGAGCGCGTTCGGAAGCGTCGCCGGAGGATTTGCGAAGTTCGTGTGATTGAAAATGTTGAAGAACTCCGCTTTGAACTCGACGTTAGACGATTCGGTCATTGTGAAGCGTTTGTTCATCACGAAATCTGCCTGCCAGAAGTTCGGGCCGTGAAGCGAATTGCGCACGAGGTTGCCGAACGTTCCCGGCGCCGGAATTGCGAACGCCGCGGGGTTGAGGAACTGGCGATCGCTCCCAAGGAAAGGATTGACGCCGGGAATCAAATCCGGCCGCCGGACGTTGCGCGATGAGCCGCCGCCCGGCGTGTTGATGACGAATGTGCATCCGGTCCCGCCGACGATGCCAGACGAAGTAACGCACACCGTATCAGGTCGAGTCACCCGAACATCAATCGGCAATCCGCTTCGGGCGTTGACGATCGTGCCAACCTCCCAGCCGCCGAGGATCGCGTTGCCAAATCCGCTCAGGTTGCTCATGTACAAGCGACCTTTTCCGATCGGCAGCGCATAAATCGCGCTCACGTTGAACGAGTGCCGCACGTCGAAGTTGTTGTAGCCTCTGTCATAATCGAAGCTGGTAGCGCGGCCGCCCGAAGGCGCCTCACTCGGGCGACGAGCAGCATTGCCGGCGGTGAGTGCATCGTTCGAGCCGCTAGTCGTGCCGTAGCTCTTCGAGAATGTGTATTGCGAATTCAGGGTCAAGCCGGAGCTGAACCGACGGGCGAGCTGCAGCTGCAAGGCGTTGTAGCTGTCCTCGCCTCCGCTGGTCTTGAAGTCTACCTCGGCGAACGGCCGGAGTATCGTGCTCCCTTGCACGATGTCGAACTCGCGAGTAACGGTTCCCGTTGGGCTGACGCTTACGATTTGATTGGCGACGCTGCGCAGGAACAGGTTGCGCCCCTGACTTCCCACGTAGCCCGCCGTGAACACCATCTTGTAGAACAGCTCCTGCTGGACGGAGAACCCGTACTGATAGATTCGCTCCGGGATTTGATAAAGCGGTGAGTAAGCGCGAGGCTGGTACGAACGATTCAGCGGATTGTTGATGAAGTTCGCACGCAGCGCTGAAACATCCACCGGAAAGGCGCCGCCGTTTTGCGTGATGCGAATCACGTCGCTTTCGATCGGTTGAATCTGGTCTTCCGTCTGACCAGGGCCGTAATAGATGCCGAACCCGCCGCGCAGCAGCGTGCGCCCGCCTCCGAAAAAGCCGGAACCGGAGTAATTGGGTGACCACGTCACTGCGATTCGCGGCCCGAAGTTTGTCTTGCTTGACCTGAAAGCGCTGTTCCTGGGATCGCGCAACTGTCCATTGGTGATGTCGAAGAGCACCTGAGCGTCGTGCGCTTCTCGTAATGGGCTGTAGTACTCGTAACGCAGTCCGTAGCTCAGCGTGAGATTCGGCCTGACCTTCCACTCATCCTGAGCGAAGCCGATGTAGTACTCCTGCTTGGCTTGTCGCGTCCCAAAAACTCCGGTGAACGGGCTTGGGTCGCTTAGGTCCCCGGCGAACTGCACTGATTGCAGGGTGTTCGCAAGAAAGTTGTTGAGGTTGGAGTAGGTGTAAGTCGTTCCGCCGAGCCGGTCGGTGTAGAGGCGAATAAAGCGAATCTCACCGCCGAATTTCATTGCGTGAGCGCCCCTTATCCAGCTCAGGTTGTCGATGGCCGAAAGCGAGTAAGGCGTGTAAGGCGCGCCGCGGCCGTTGGTCGCGCTGTTGGCGCGCACCAGTCCCCCGGGCACCGCAATGCCTGACGTGTTGCCCTGTCCCTGAATGCCGGTGTTTGCGACGCTGCCGGAGATGTTCAGCGTGATGCGCGAAAGGTCTATGCCGTTGACAATGGGGGCTAAGCCGTTGACGCGCGTGAGGGCTTCGTTGAATCCGAATTTTGCTTCGTTGATTACTGTTGATGTCAGGAGTGATTGAAGACCAAGCACACCATTCTGCGGCCACGCGATGATTTGCACCTGTCGCCCGGTCACGCCTTCGGGCGCGAGGTTCTCGCCCTGGTCGCGGTAGTAGCGCGCATAAAGCGAGTGCTTGGGCGTCATCTTGTAATCGAAGCGTATGCCGCCGGAGTTTTCGTCGACGCGACTTATCGAGTTCAACTGGATGATGTCGAAGTCGGGGTTTGTCGAAGCGCCGGCCAGCGTGACCGCACCGGGACCTCGGAACGCGTCGATCAAAGGCCTGACAGCCGGTACGGCTCGAGCAGCTGCCACCGCGCTCGGGACTGCTTCGATGAAGTTGATACCTGAACGCAAACGGTAGCCTTCATAACTCGCAAAGAAGAAGAATTTGTTCTTGATGATCGGTCCGCCAAGACTTGCCCCGAACTGGTTGAGGCGCAGCGGAGAGACATTCTTCAGGTCGAAGAAGTTGCGCGCGTCGAGAGCATCGTTGCGGAGGTACTCGAACAGCGATCCGTGGAAATGGTTACCGCCCGACTTGCCAATGACGCTCACCTGTCCACCTGTGCCAGTGCCCAGCTCAGCCGGGTAGTTGTTCGAGTCGACTCGAAACTCCTGAACGTTTTCGAGGCTTGTCTGCAAACGGAAGGGCGAAGCCAATTCGCCGTTGAGGTTTCCGGGTGCGGCATCGATGATCGCCGAGGCCTCGACCCCATCGTAACGAAACGCATTCTGTTCGTTCGAGCGTCCGCTGAAGCGTATGTCCTGAAAAGTTCCCGTCGAGGTGTTGACCGATCCCGGCGCTTGCAGCGACAACTGCGAGAGCGAGCGGCCGTTGAGCGGCAGATCCTGAAGCTCGCGCTGGTTGACGTTGGCGCCGAGCCTTGCGGAGCTTGCGTCGATCGCCGCGTCTTCGCTGCCAGCGACGGATATGCTTTCCGATGTTCCAGCGGGTTTAAGCTCGATGTCGAGCGTCAGCTCCTGACCGACAGACACTTGGACATTGATATATTGCGCCGTTGCGAATCCGGCCGCCTTGGCGCCGACGGTGTAGAACGCCGGCTTGAGCGCCGTTACGAGGTACTGCCCCTGGTCGGTCGTGTTGATGTTGCGCGCTTCGCTGGTGCGCTCGTTTATTACCGTAACGGTTGCACCTGGCACGACAGCTTTACTCTGATCGCGCACGGTGCCGATGATTCGACCTTGATCGGTCTGAGCGCACACCGGAGCTTGTAAGAAAAGTTGAGCGACGAGGGCGAGCATTATCGTCGCGTGGAGTGAGCGGAATCGGTGGGTAGTTCTTGGGTTCATCAATCTATGCCTCCTGCTCATTATTGGTTGCTGCTAAATCGGTTAGTCGACACGAGTCGCGAAATCGACGCGACTCAGGTTGAGAGTTTGAAGCGAAACGCGGGGATTCTGTGCGTCATTCGAAGTTCGGAGTCTAGCACGGCTGGGTTACTCATTTGTGAAAGCGAAATTAAATCGGTGTAAAAAATTAGAGGGACGCTCGAGTGGCCTCTCGAGGAAGGGTCCAAAGGTGACTGAGATCTACATGGACTTTGCCGTCAATAAGGATTAAACGTTCAACCAACGAGTCAACCTCCGAAGGGGAAATCAAAGTTATGCGGATCTCCGGGTGATGGCGACGCAGAAGAAGGACGCATCGATTCTTTTCCGCAAACCGGGATTCAGGCGACGCAAGCTCGACGTACTGGCCGTATTCCGGCAGGTAAAAATCGGGCGTCAAAGAGTCAACAAAATTACCATCGTCGTCCCACTCGATCGCAAAAGTTCGCGGTTTGTAATGCCACGCGATTTGATATGAGTCCAGGGTACCCGCGAAGTCGGCTTGAGTTGAATTAGCGAACTCGTGCTCCTGTGCGCATGAAGTGTTCATTCACGCCTCCTTCGTCCTGCCCGCGCAGCGGCCCATTAGGTTCGGCTCCGCTGCTCACAAAGGGCGCATATTGAAAATAACAGTAGGGCGTTAGGACCGTGTTACTCGATTCTTAAATCTGTGGGAATTTTGAGGAGGTGCCGCGCCGAAGACCGAATTGCGACTAGCGCTGGCCTACGGATTCCGCAACTTGTGCCGAGGCCGGGATGGTGAAGGTGAACCGCGAGCCGCGGCCAAGATCGCTAGTGACCGAAACCTGACCGCCATGGGCGCGCACCAGGTGCTTCACGATAGCTAGCCCAAGGCCCGTACCTTCGGTCTTGCTCGAGCGAGATTTGTCGCCACGGTACAGACGCTCGAACACACGCGGCAGGTCGGACGCCGCGATCCCAATGCCCGTGTCTGCGACGCTGATCACGACATCGCCACCTTCGGTTTCGGCCGTAAGGTTGATTAAGCCACCGGGCCGGTTGAACTTCATCGCATTGTCGATCAAGTTGTAAAGAATCTGTTCGAGCCTCATGCGATCTGCCAACACGAACAAGCCGTCTGAGATTGATGTGGTGAAGGATATATTCGAATCCGTTTTGCGTGATTCAAGTGTTGCGATGACCTCGGCGACAAGTCGATCAAGCCTTACCGGCTCGAGGCTGAGCTTGACCTGTCCTGATTCAATGGCCGACAAATCTGAAATATCCGAGATCAAGTCGTTCATGCGCTCGGCGTGTTTGTGGAGCGCTTTGAGAAACCTGTTCCTGTCCTTCGTGTCGTTGATCGCGCCGGCAAGCAAAGTTTCTGAACACGCCAGCATCGCGGTCAATGGAGTTCGTAGCTCGTGCGAAAGATTCGCGAAGAACTCTCGCCGCACGCGTTCTAGTTTTTCCAATTGAGTGATATCGAAGAACACTCCCACTGCGAGATCGCTGCCCAAAGGCGCAACACTCAACTGAAAGCTGCGGCGCTCGCGCTCGGCGATCTCCACGCGCAATTCAAACCGCGCCCTCTCTTCAAGTGCCTGTTTGAACGCGCTGTTAATCGCGGGGTCGCGAGTTGCGTCGGTCAAGCGATAGCTGTGCGCCGGTTCAACATCGCTAGATTCTGCGCTCAGGAACTCTCCTCGCGACAGCGCTGTCTCCGATTTGCGCGCACCAGGCGTCCCGGCATCGGCGGCGGGCAAATTGAACACTCGCGCAGCGGCTTCGTTGTAGAGCGCGATGCGCATATGAGAATCTACGATGATCACGGCCTCGCGCATCGTCGCCAGCACGCCGGCCAACAACCGGTTCGTTTCTTCAGTGATCGCTGTCTGGCGCTGTATCTCAACGAGAGCCTGACTGTAGCGGCCGAGTGCATAGCGCGAAACAAAAAACGTCATCACGGCGACTACGATCACAGTAATGACGTGCGAGTTGATGATAGAGATGTGTGGGAATAGAACCGTCTTGACGATCTCGTAGGCCACGAAGATCAACAGCGCTGACAGGGTCGCCAGCCAGACTCTTCGCTCAAGTGCTTTCATAACCAATAGTCCGCAGTCCTTGGTCCGTAGTTTGGGGCTACGGGCCAAGAGCCACAAGTCGATATCCTATCCCAGTCACCGTTTCTATCGTGGAGGCGTCGCCCAGCTTTTGCCGGAGCCGCCGAATATGCACGTCGAGCGTGCGCGAATCTCCGTAGTAGGTGGCGCCCCAAACTCTGTCCAGCAGCACCTCGCGCGTCAAAACTCTTCCCTGGTTGCGCGCGAGCTCGGACAGCAATGCAAACTCCTTTCGCGTCATTTTAACCTTCCGTCCCTGATAGCTGACTGTAAAAGTCGAGGGTTCGATCCTCAACACTCCATCGTCAAAGACCGGAGCTTCAACTTCTGAGCCCTCCGAGCGACGCAGCGCGGCATTGATTCGCGCCACAAGCTCGCGCATCCCGAAAGGCTTCGTTACATAATCGTCGGCGCCCATGTTCAAGCCCAATACCTTGTCTGTTTCATCGGCGCGAGCGGTCAGCATCAGGATTGGCACACGCGCGGTCGTCGCCTCGGCGCGCAACCGACGGCACAACTCGAACCCGCTCATGTAGGGTAGATTCAGATCGAGCAGGATCAAATTTGGCGGACGTTCGAGGATAAGATTGAGCGCGTCTTCGCCCGTGGCGGCGGTGCGTACGCGAAAGCCCTCACGCTCCAGGTTGTAGCGTATCGAGTCCGCAATGTCTTCGTCATCTTCAACGATGATGATGCTGCGGACGCGCGTCCCATTAACTCCCGTTGTCATAACTTATACCGCATCTATGCCATTCAAAACGTGAACAACAATTGTTCCTGAAAACGATACTGGCGCGGCGTGAACGCGCCAAGGGGCACAAAGAAGTTGGGGAACTGACCGCTGTTGCGCAATTCGCGCTGAACGAAGAGCAGACTTTGAAGCGTTATGTTCTTTGCGAGGCCGAGCTCCCATCGAATGTAGTGCGTGCGAAGGTTGACTCCGGTCACCGTTCCGAGATCGTCGTCGGTAAGCTGTGAGATGAGCGAGTTCGCGCCCTTGATCGAAAACACGTACAAGAAAGACATGTCGCCAAACTTCGCGGGTTTCCCGACTTGTATCGACGCTAACATCGCGTCGCGCTCTTTCGCGCTTGTGCCGAAGTTGCGACCCACTTGCGCATTAAACGCGATCGGGTAAGCGTGCTCGCCTGCTTTGAATCCGACGTGATCAAGCCGATAAGTAAGGCGCGCGACGTGAAAGTTCTCTGCGGTGTAGATTGCGCCGCCGGGCGTAGTTGTTGCATTGCCTGTCCCCGTCATCGGGCCTGACAGAACAAGTCCCAGACCAGGCTGCACAATAAGGACTACTCCGTTTGCGGTCGAGGCGAGCTGAATCTGGTTCGGTTCGCGGAACACTTGAATATCTCCACCCAGCTGGTGTGTCCAATCCTCGCCAGACTTGAGGGTCAGCATCAAGCCTTGATGAAACAGATTCGACGAACGGCCTATCTTTCCAATCTCATCGCCCGCAACCGCAAGCGGGCTGCCCGCTGTGATGACTGCAACATTTGGATTGCTGAACCAATACTGACCGGCGCGCAATTCGATTTTCGAAGCACTCTTGTTGCCGAACGGCAGGATGAATTTCTCGTTAAAGCCGTTGAAACGCAAGTCATCATCGAACAAGAAGCGCGAGTTGTCGGCGAAGATCTCTTGAACGCGTCCGCCCTGAAGCACGACGTTCTTGTTGGGGTGGTAATCGATCCACGCTTCGTTTATGAAAAACGGATGATGCGCGACGGTCGAGGTGAATTCTTGATCCAGAGTGAGCGGATTGTTGATAGGACCCGTCGAGAGCTGGCCGTGAAAACTGATTGACTTATTGAGTTCAGAATCTAGATTGAGACGCAGGCGGTACCTCAACCGGACATTCTGCAGGTGCTGAAGGGGCGGATCAGGCGGCCTGGTAGCCTCTCGTAGAGTTCCGTCCAGACGAAGACGAAAATCGCCGCTGAGATGAATCGGCCCAAGCCTGGTGACGCGCTCCTCGACTTTCTTGACGCGCTCTTCGAGCGTCGGCGGCTGACTCTGCTGAACAAGCTCTGGCGCTGCGGTCGCCGTCTCCTTTGCAGGGGCGGCATCGGTCACAGCAGACACGGACGCCGGTGAACCTGCGTTGAGCAGTAGTATCATCCGACGCTGTTCTTCAATTACCTTTTGCATCGCGTTGAGCTTGTCGTCCTGGCGCTGCAAGGCTTCCTCGAGCGCGCGAATCCGTTCAGCTTCAGTTGGTGTCGCGGAAGCCGGCTTTGACGGCGCGGTTGCCGGCTGATCGCTCGATCCTCCCGTGACGTTCATCGGAGCTGCCACGCCTTTGGCAGTATCTTTGCCTGTTTGCGTTGCAGACGCCTTCGCGACGCCCGCAAAAAAGCCGAGGAATAACGCAAGGAAAAACCACAGAGTTGTTGTGGCTGACTTATTGTGCATTTTTTGCTCCTTGTGAGTGATGAGCTATTGCCGCTACCACACCGAGTGCTTGATGACCTGACCGCGCGACATGTAAATGATCTGCTCGCAAATGTTGGTAACATAATCTGCAATGCGTTCGAGATGCTTGATTACAAAAAGCCACTGCGCACCGCGCCCGACCACTGATGGATCACGCTCCATTGCCGAGATTATTTCCGAGTAGAACAGATCGTAGAGTGAATCGACCTCATCATCGCGCTCGATTGTGGCGCGTGCTTTGTCCGGGTCGCCCGAAGTGAAAGCATCGAGTCCGTCTATCAGCATTCCCTGGACGGCGTTGGACATCTTTGTAAGCTCCAATCCAACCTCAAACTGGGGCTCGTTGTTCAGCGCGAGCGCGTGCTTGGCTATGTTGACCGCGTGGTCTGCGATGCGCTCGACGATTGGAGCCGTGCGCGCCACGGAAACCACAAATCGCAGATCTGACGCGGCCGGCTGTTTGAGCACCAGCACATCAACGCACATCTGATCCAGCTCTAGCTCCATGCGGTCGATGGCATCATCTTCGCGGATCACTCGGTCAGCCAGATTCGAGTCGCGTTCCTCCAAGGCGCGCATTGACAGCATTATGGCTTTCTCAGCCGCGCCGCCCATCACGAGCAGTTTGTCGCGCATCTGGTTCAGATTCTCTTCAATCAGTCGTTTGTGCATGATTTGTCAGTAGTCAGTAGTCCGTAGTCCGTAGCTACTGACTACGGACTACGGACTACGGACAAGTGTTTATCCAAATCTTCCAGTCACGTAATCCTCGGTCATTTGCTGATCAGGTTTCGTGAACATCTTCTCCGTAGTGTTGAACTCGATCAGCTCCCCGAGCCAGAAAAACGCCGTGTAATCTGACACACGAGCTGCCTGTTGCATGTTGTGGGTCACGATTACCAGAGTGTACTTCTCTGTAAGGTCGGTGATCAGCTCTTCAATCTTCTGAGTCGCTATTGGATCAAGCGCCGAAGTTGGCTCGTCCATCAAGACGACTTCGGGCTCAACCGCGAGCGCTCGCGCGATGCAAACGCGTTGCTGCTGTCCGCCTGACAAGCCGAACGCCGACTCCTTCAAACGGTCCTTGACCTCGTCCCACAAAGCTGCCGCGCGCAGGCTCGCCTCGACTCGGTCGTGAAGCTCGCTGCGTGATCGAGTCATACCGTTGATCTTGAGTCCATAGGCGACGTTGTCGTATATGGAGCGCGGAAAGGGATTCGCCTTCTGGAAAACCATACCAACACGTCGGCGCAAAGAGACGATGTCGGTTCCCGGCGCGTATATGTTTTCTCCATCAAGCTCGACTCGGCCCACGACGCGAGTGCCCGGTATCACGTCGTTCATTCGGTTCAACGTACGAATCAGCGTCGATTTGCCGCAGCCCGATGGCCCGATCAAAGCGGTGATCTGCTTCGGAGGAATCGCAAGGGTAATGTTCTTCAGCGCGCGAGTCCGCCCGTAGTAAAAATCAAGCTCCTGGACGCTGATCTTGGGTACCAGCGCCTGCTCGGCGGGCTGCTGATTCGTCTCGGGTCGTTCGTTGATCACGGTATTGTCCATAACGGGTGCGCGCGCAATAGCATTGGCGTTGATGCTTCCTTCAGTTCCGCCAACAGCGTTCTCAGAGATTCTCTCGCGCTCAGTTACCATTATTCTCTGCTAAATTCACGCGGCGAGGAAATGACGAATGTTGCCGGCAATTTCTTCTCGCACGCGACGAAACGTGGCGAGCCGTTCGTTTTCTGGTCCGACCGCCTCCGCCGGGTCTTCAAAGCTCCAGTGAAGCTGCTTCGCGGCCCCCGGAAATACCGGACACGCCTCGCGAGCGCTGTCGCAAACGGTGATGACATAATCGAATGGTTGGCCGGCCATTTCTTCAACTGGCTTCGAGCGTTGCCCGCTGATGTCGATCGCTATTTCCGCCATCACTCGGACCGTCAGCGGATTGACGCCGGTCGGATTCACGCCCGCGCTCTGGACATCAAACCGATCGCTGGCTATATCCCGGAGTAGCCCTTCAGCCATCTGGCTGCGGCACGAATTGCCTGTGCACAAGAACAGCACGCGCTCTTTGTTCGTTGCTTCAGTCGCCATCTGCTAATCAGTCATGTGCGGGGCGCCGCACCGCTTCGGCCATGGTACAACAGTTTGCTGAGCAGCGTCACAGCGGTTGCCGCAATTGCAAGGTACAGGGTGATCTTATGCAAGCCTGTTATTATTAAAGCGCCGAGTGCCATAGCCGCCAGAGACATCTGCAAATAGCCAAGGAGCAGCCGAAGCCAGCCCCACACAAATCTCTCGCGCCAATCCTGCCCCATAGACATTGATTCGATTTTCCGAGTCAGTTGCACTATTCGAACTTGCCCTCGTCCATAGATTCAATGTCAGACTTGGTGATGACGCTGCCTCGCAAGAAGTCTCACCGCAATATTGATCGTCAATATCATTCCGACCAGAACCAGCGTTGCTGCCCACGCCATCGCGTGCCACTGCTCGTAAGGAGAACCCGCGTAGTAATAGATCTGATACGTAAGGGAGGCAATCGGCTGGTTGATGTCCGTACTTATGTAGTTGTAGCTGAGCGCGGTGAACAACAGCGGCGCGGTCTCGCCTGCGATTCGCGCTATTGCAAGGATTGCGCCCGTTGCGACGCCGCCCGCTGCTGCCCGAAGGACAACTCCCAGGCTCATTCGCCAAACCGGAGCGCCAAGCGCCAGCGCCGCCTCGCGCATGCTGTGTGGCACCAGCCGTATCATTTCTTCAGTCGTGCGCGCGACTATCGGCATCATTATGATCGCAAGCGAAACTCCTCCAGCCAGCGCGGAGAAGTGACCCATTGGGCGAACCATCATGCCCCAAACAAAAACTCCCACGACTATTGACGGAATCCCCGTCAGCGTATCGATCAGGAATCTCATCGCGGTGCCGAAACGATTAGACCCGAACTCGGCTAGATAAAGGCCTCCGAGTATTCCAACCGGCAGGCCAATCACCGAGGCGATCGCGATGAGAATCGTAGTGCCGATGATCGCGTTGGCGATCCCGCTGCCAAGTTCGCCGACCGGTTTCGGCTCGTTGATCAGAAAGCTCAGGTTGAGCTCGCGCACGCCAGTCATGGCGATATAGCCGAGGATAACGATGAGCGCAGCGATGGCCAGCAAAGCAAACAGTCCGGTCAATAAAGTCATTGCGCGACTCAATGCTTTTCGGCTTTGGATGCTAGACATGCACGACCTTTCCGTGTCCTCGCGTTACGCTCCAAACGAGCAGCCTCGCCAGCGCGTTGATCACGAATGTAATAACGAACAAAATCAACCCCAACTCGACGAGTGCGTGACGATATGTTTCGGTCGTCGCTTCGGTGAACTCGTTCGCTATCGCCGATGCGATGGTGAACGAGGGATCGAACAATGAGGCGGAAATCTGGGGGCGATTGCCTATCACCATTGTCACGGCCATCGTCTCTCCGACCGCGCGGCCCAGCCCAAGTATCACCGCGCCCGTTATGCCCGATCTGGCATTTTGAATCACGATGCGGGTCGCTTCCCATTTCGTGGCGCCCAGCGCAAGCGCGGCTTCAGGTTGCGCGCGCGGAACAGCTCGCATAACGTCGGTCGTGACAGCGCTGACGATCGGCACGATCATTATGGAAAGGATTATTCCGGCTGTCAGCAGGCCAAGTCCGCTCGGAGTGCCGCGAAACAACGGCAGGAAGCCCAGCGCGGATTGGAGGCGAGGGTAAACTGAATCGCGGAGCAGGGGAGCGAGCACGAAGATTCCCCAGAGGCCATAGACCACTGACGGAATCGCGGCGAGCAATTGCACGAGGAACGAGACTGTGGTCGAAAGCGCTCGCGGCGCGTGCTCTACCAGAAATACGGCAATGCCAATGCTCACGGGGACTGCGATCAACAAACCTATTAAAGACGAAACGGTGGTGCCGTAGATGAACGGCAGCGCCCCAAAGTCCTCGCGCACCGGGTCCCAAACTTCACGCCAGATGAAAACAAGGCCGAATTTCTTGAACGTCAGCGTTGAATTATTGGCCATCTCGATGAGTATCAAGACGACCAATCCGGCGATTGCCAAAGCAAATACCAGCGTCGTCAGCTTGAAGAGCTGGTCTGCAAGCCGGCCTGAGTTGCGCACTAATGCCACCAACGCGGCAAAAGGTGAGACGGCCGATTGAGTTGGAGGCTCGACATTTGCGCTCAAGGTTCCTGCCCAATCCC
>DASXSR010000289.1:0-3749 GCA_036505875.1 Blastocatellia bacterium
GTCCCATTCCAGATCAGTTGTGTACTCGCCCCAATTCATGAACTGATAACGCGGTCATGGCTTCAAAGTGGCTCGCTGCTTCAACCGTCCAGATAAGTTCGGCGCGTGCGCTAAGCTCTTTTCTAGCTGCTTCGCCTCGCGGACCAGCGAGACAGAACGTATATTCTGAGTATTGCTCGCCGCCAATATCTTTCCAAAGCTCATGCTTTAACTTGGTCATCACTCGAACCGCAGTTTAGATTAGTAAGCATCCAACGTTTGAGTTGACGCGGCGGCGCTAATTCATTCAACCTTCGCCGGACCAATGATGATGCGAAACACGCTCTCCCGACTCGTCGGGACTCGCGTCCAACGATTTGTTAGGCGTCGCTCGTAGCTCAAGGTCTTTCAAGCACCACTGTCTTGTTCAGGTAATCAAACGTCACAACAAAATCGCTTGGCGTAGAAAGAGATCGAGCGTGACACGCTCTGGACGAAAATCATTGGAACTAGTGAATTCAGGGTCGTCACAATCGTGCTCCCTCGAAATAAATATAGCCGCCCAACGCCTGAGTTGACGCGGCGGCGCGAATTCATTCATCGTTCATCATTCCGCGTTCATCGTTGCATTCACGCTCCCGCCGCTCGCGTCCAACGATTTGTTCGGCGGCTCTTCACGCTCCGCTCAAGGCACAGCTCCAAGCTTCTTCAGCATCGAGACGGCATTCGTGTTGTTCGGGTTGAGCGCCAGCGACTTGCGGTAATTCCTGATGGCCGCTTCACGGTCGCCTTGCGACATGTAGCCTTCGGCCAAACTGTCGTATGTGTTAAAGCCGTTCGGGTACATCTCGACGTTCAGCTTGAAAAGCGCAATCGCCTCTGGCACGTGTTGAGCCTGCAATTGCTGATAGCCAAGCGTGTTCAATGTAACTTCATTGAAATATTCAGCAGGGTAGCGTTGCTTCATCTGGCGATAGAGAGCTACGGCGGCATCTACCCCCTTTTCCTTGATTGTCCGATCAATAGCGTTCTGCACACTCGGAAATACAACTCGACGAATCGCAGAAATTACAAGCGCTGGATTATCTTGTTCGATGTGATGGCGGCTTTCAGGATCAACTACCAGACCACCTTCTGAAGCTTCCGCTATCCAGGTTCCGTACTCGTCGAGCACTGACTTTATCCAGTGCGGAGGCCGGTCTCTTCCGGCAATGAGAAGCATCATCGGCACATCAGGAGGCTTATCGAACGAGCGCAGTTCAGGAAAGTCCTTCAGAGCCTCGCTTTTCGACAGTCTCCATTCGGCCTGCTGGCCAGCCGATCTCTTCGCTGCCTGAGCGTCCTCGCGCGCGATCGCTTCTTCCTTCTCCTTGGCGCTGATTGATCTGAAAATTTGTTCGTTGAGTGGGTCCACGAAGACCAGCCCAGCTACCTCGTCCTGAAAGAGGTGTGCGAAAGCGCGGAGATTGGCAGCCCCCATGGATTGCCCGACGAGGACATAAGGCGGCGAGATACCGGCGCGGTGCAGCATAGTGCGGAGTTCAGTCGCATACCGTGTGAAGGAGCGTGGCTCGGGTCCTATCTCCGACGTGCCGAGTCCCGCGCGGTCGTACGCGACGACGCGAGTAAAGCGCGCGATTTCAGAGAAGACATCACTCCAGGCTTCCAGGCTTTCGCTACTGCCGGCTTCGAGCACAACGGTAGGATTTCCCGAGCCGGCGACCTGCATCGCGAGCTTATAACCTCCGATATCAACATAGCGGGTTTGCACGTTTGAAGGTGAGTTGGGTTTGGCCTGCTGTGCCAAGAGCGAAGGGCATATGGAAACAAGCCAGCACAGCGCCGTTAACAAACATCTTTTTCCATTCATGTAAACCTCCTCACGCTCGCAGCGCGACCTCGCCGTAGACACCTTGCCGTCGAACGTCTGAGTTGACCCGGCGGCGCGAATTCAATCAAGCATCGCCGGACCAATCATCTTACGAAATACGCTCTCCCGATACATCGGGACTCGCGTCCAACGAATTGTTATGCTCTGTCCATGGCCGAACGATCTATTGCTGCGCGATGAGAGTTGCTTGGGCGGCGACAACCCGCCATTCTCCCTGACGCTTGACATAGACCTTGATGTATCGAGATCGCGTGCTGACATCTTTGTCGTTGAACTTTCCTGAGATCAAAGCCAGCCCAGTCACGATCGCGACATCGCCGTAAACGCGCACCGCAACCTCGGTATTGCGCACGTCGGCCGTCGCGTTTGCCGATTTGACCTCTGCAAGCACCCTCGCCTTATTCACAACCTCGCCGCTAACCGTGGTGAGCACATAGTCGTCAGCCATGAGTCGGTCGAGTATTGCTAGATCACGCCGGGTCAGCGCTTCTTGCCATTGGCTCTCAAGACTCCTCAACTCCTGTTCGACGCGAGTGTTTTTATTCGCTTCTTGGTTCATCGTTTGACCGGCCGCACAACCCGCCGCAAGTGTCACGACAAAGATTACTAAGATTGCTTTCAGGGCTTCAACCCTTTTGACAATGATTGAGAAAGGAGCATAACGTCTGAGTTGACTCGGCGGCGCGATTTCATTCAAGCATGGCCGGACCATTCATGATGAGAAACACGCTCTCCCGACTCGTCGGGACTCGCGTCCAACGATTTGTTGGGTTTCGTCCTGATGATCAGCGCGGCGCGAAACGTTTAAGCGAAAACGAAATCGGGGACGTCGGCCTTTGCGTTAACTCAGCAATCCATCCGACCACGGTTTGCCGAGCTTCGTTCGTGTACCTCCGTTCGCGAGAAAAAGGCGCACCGAAACACGGTCTACCTTCAGTCACACGGGATAGAGCAACGACAGCCACACCATCGCGCAAAAGTATTTGTTTGAACAGCAAATATTCGACGACGTGGTCTCTTTTCGATGCGCTGAGTTCTCCCGCACTAACAAGAGTAAAGCCGTGGTTTGATAATAGCGACGGTTCGATGAATTCAATGTTTTGTGAAGAGACCTGCCTGATGTTGCCGAAATCCGGGACAGAACTTTGGTTGCGCAACTCAAGGTTAAGCACCGATTCGATGATAGCCGTTTTGTCCACGTCTGAGAGCCTTCCGGATGACGTTTGTTGACCGCGAGCAAATGCGACGAGCCCGAGGACAAGAATTAAGATTGTACAAACGAACTTCGTCATTTCTATAGAAAGAAACCCAACGGTTGAGTTGACGCGGCGGCGCGAATCAAAGCACCCTTCGCCGGACCAGTCATGATGCGAAAGGCTCCCGCCGCTCGCGTCCACGATTTGTTGGGTTGCGCCCAGTTACACGCAGCTCATGGCTTGACCTTAACGATCACTTTGTTACTGGATGCGCTGCGAACGTTGAGGCTGACGCGCACTTCGATTTGTTCGACGCGGCTTTATGAAGGAATCTCTTAGTTCTTATCGATAAGTGTGCGTTCAAGAAAGCGCGCGATGTGACGGTAGCCGATGACCCGGTCTGACAGCCGCCACTGTCCGAACTGGTGCCCTTCGTTCGGGAAGCGGAGGTACTCAATACTGCCGCCGAGTTGGCGGATGGCGGCAACAAAATCGTCGGTCTGGCTGACTGGAACGGCATTGTCGTCGGTCCCGTGAATGGCCAAGAGCGGGGCTTTGATGTTCTTCACATGCGTAATGGGCGACAGCTCGAGCAGAAACTTTCGATCCTCCGGGTCATCGATATTTCCGAACTCGATCCGATCCGTTGCCTTCTGCCTGGGAAGGGCGTTCTCCAATGCCGT
>DASXSR010000290.1:0-17380 GCA_036505875.1 Blastocatellia bacterium
GGGGAGCTCAATTCGGAAATGAGGAGTGATGTTTGATCCGTGATGCGTGATGCGTGATCACGCATCACGGATCACGCATCACGGATCACGCTCCACTTGCCTTGTGATAGGACGAGCAAGCAGTTTAGCGTTCTCACCGTACAACTCCAGATCGGATTGGAGGCGTTCGCTCGCCGCAAAAAGCCAAAGCGGATAAAGATCCAGGATGATCCCTTGCGCGACGTCCAGAAACTCCCGTCGTGAGACCACTTGATCATTAGGCACGAAGTGCTCACCAACGGTAAAGCTGTCGAGCTTCGTCCATTTTCGGGCGGCTTTGGGAAGCGGCCATTTCGTGACCTTACCATTCTCAGCGCCGGAAAGCTCCCAATACGACTTCGCGATGCGACGGTCGTCCAGATAATGCTGAAACGTTCGCAAGTTCTTCTGAATCGCTTCCTGAACGGGACCAGTGCGCAGTTCGCTGTGGCCACCCGGATAGAATCCTATCGAAACGCCGTGGGGATAGATGCCCGTATAAAGTATCGGTGAGCAAAACCATTTCTCTCCGCGCCGCGCAAAGCACACGTAAATCACGGGGCGGTATGGCGGACGGTTCTTGTGAAAGCGCATGTCGTTGCTTATTCGGCTGATGGTGCGCCCCACGCGCGGCTCAGTTTCAATATCTTCGTTGAGCATATGAATAATCGGACCTAACTCTGCGACGAAAGCTTTGATGGGTGCCAGCACTCCGGCCTCGTACTCGCTTCGATGCTGATCAAACCACGGTTTATTGTTGTTTTCTGCAAGCCCTGATAGAAACCGGAACAGTTGCGGCGAGAAGCCTTGGAAGCGTATGACCTTCATGTTTGAGCCTTAGTGCATTGAATTCAGACCATTTCGGGTGAGATTATGGGTTGCGCCCGCCTGCTGTCAACCGAACTCCCTGGCATCCTTCTTGCACGCTTTGCGGATTCTCGACCAAGAGAGCTTCTAAGTCCTTTCTGTGACTGCTTCTTTTGAGTAAGTGTGTGTCCATGGGATGTATTTTTGGGATGTATTTTTTTCCCCATCCGGACGCCCTTACTATGTTGCGTGGGTCGCTTCAATAATCTTGGAGGTTCATATGACCAGCAAGTTGTTAATAGTAGTTGCAATTCTTGCGCTGCCGCTTGTCGCGCTCTCTGCTGTGACCGGGTTCGCTGATGACGATAACGAAGCGAAATTGAAAGGTGTTATCCAAAAGTTGCCCAACACTCCAGGTTTCATCGGCGACTGGATCGTGAACGGTAAAACTATCCACGTAACCAGTTCAACCCGTGTCGATCAAGAAAACGGAGCCGTTCGGGTCGGGGCGACTGTCAAAGTTGAAGGCACGCTGCGGACGGACGGTTCGATCGACGCTAAGGAGATCGAAGTCTTGGAGACCGGCGAAGCAAACGAGGTCGAATTCACCGGCGTGATTCAAAGTCTTCCCAACACCCCGGGATTCATCGGTGACTGGGTTGTGAGCGGCAGGATTGTGCACGTAACGAGTTCGACGCGTATCGATCAGGAACACGGAAAGGTTCAGGTCGGCGGTACTGTTAAAGTGGAAGGCACGCAACTGACGGACGGCTCGGTAGACGCGAAGGAGATCGAGGTTCTGGCCGCTGAAAAGGTTGAGATTGAATTCACCGGAACAATACAAAGCCTGCCCAACACTCCAGGATTCATAGGTGATTGGATGGTGAGCGGCAAGATTGTACACGTCACATCCGCGACCAAGATCGTCTCTGAAGCTGGTCCGGTAATTCTCGGTGCTATGGTCGTGGTGAGCGGAACGCAGAGGAACGATGGTTCGATCGACGCCAACCATATCGTTGTCCTGCCGAACATCGTCGAGTTTCAAGGCGTGATCGAGAGCTTGCCTGCAACGACTGGTTTCATCGGCGATTGGCGAGTCGGCGGAAAGATCATACACGTCAGCTCGTCGACGCGGATCGAAGGCACTCCTCTGGTAGGGCTTCGGGCCGAGGTACACGGCTCAATGCGAGCCGACGGTTCAATCGATGCAAGCAAGATCGAAATCCTCGGCGCGGGCCAAGAGGAAAACCAAAACGTTGTGTTCCGAGGGACTATTCAAACCTTGCCCGCCGGCGGGAACTTGATAGGAATTTGGATCGTTTCAGGACGCGTCGTACACGTCACGGCCGACACAAGGCTTCAATCCAACGACGGCGCGTTTGTTGTGGGAGCCACCGTGAAAGTCAAAGGCACACAGATGTCGGACGGTTCGGTTCTCGCAACCAGAATCCAATTGAAGCATTAGTGGTTGGATCAGACACCGCGCAAGAAGAACAACAAAGAGGCAGCGGAAGGACCGCTGCCTCTCTCGTTTGTTTAGCTCGCAATGATGGATCACCTCTTGCCGTTTCGACGCGGCCCTGCTTACACTGAATCGAATGCGCGAGCCTTCCTATCTTGAGCTACTTAGAACCGGCGAACTCGACGCTCGCGCGCATCGATTGATGGAGATGCTTCGTGTCTGCCGAATCTGTCCGCGCGATTGCGATGTGAACAGGTTGAACAACGAGGTGGCCGCGTGCTACTCGGGGCTGCTACCCATTGTTTCGAGCTATACACCTCACTTCGGAGAAGAACCCGTTCTGGTCGGGGTCAACGGCGCCGGCAATGTGTTTCTGGGATTGTGTAATTTGCGATGCGTTTACTGCCAGAACTATCAGATCAGCCAGACTTTCAAACAGCAGCGTTTGAATGAAGTTTCTTTCGAGCGGCTGGCGGAGATTTTCCTCGAGCTTCAGCATCGAGGCTGCCACAATATCAACTGGGTGTCGCCGACACATTTTGCGCCGCAGTTGGTGAAGTCGCTGGCGATTGCGGCGCATCGCGGTTTGCGCATACCTGTCGTCTATAACACAAACGCTTACGATTCGGTTGAGGTGTTGAAGCTGCTCGACGGGATCGTCGACGTTTATCTGCCGGACCTCAAGTACAGTGATGATGAGGCGGGGCGAGAGTACTCCAAGGTCACCGAATACGTTCGCCATTCGCGCGCAGCGATCAAGGAAATGTATAGACAGATGGGCGATTCGCTCGTTTACGACGAGAGCGGGTTGGTCCGAAGAGGTTTGGTAATTCGACTACTCGTGTTGCCCAACGACATTGCTGGCATCTATGACTCGCTTCGTTGGATACGAGACGAGCTGTCGCCCAAGGTCGCGGTTAGCCTTATGGCGCAATACTTCCCGACGAATAAGGTTGGCGACGAACGATACCCGCTCATCTCTCGGAAGATTCGATGGAGTGAATGGCTGACGGCAATCGAGCAGATGGAGTCGTTGGGAATAGAAGAGGGCTGGATGCAGGACTTCGACTCGGCCTCTGAGTACTATCGCCCGGATTTTGGCGATGCGAACGTGCCGTTCAAAGACATCGTTGATTTCCAACAACCCATGTCTCCCGAATCGAAGGAGCTTACGGCTTAAGAGCTGAGAGGCGCGCCTCTGTGTCATTTCAAGCCCGGCAAATACCAGGCATATTTAGCGCCGGTCCATATCAAAAATCCGGAGTCGCCGCCAATTGTCTCCCGTATTGCGTCACCTCTGAGGAGTGGAAGCGGCTCTTTGCTGTTCCGCAGACTAGCCGCCTTTTGAGCTCTCATGCCAGCGCCCACGCCATTCTTGAGCAGGTAAGTTTGTTTGGCTTCCGGGTTGCGCCATCCCTTCGGACCATAGCCGTGAATGATTGCCAGAAGGTTGTCTCCCTTCTCGGCTCGGGCTCGCATCTTGTTGGCGGAGGCGCCTTGCGATGTCGGCGTTTTCCCGGGAATTGAAACCTTTTTCGGGTCCTCGAAGATCCAGTTGGCGAGCTCGTTGTTGATCTCCATTAGCATTCCTTCATTATTCGGCTTCACGGAAACCGCGAGATCCTCGGACCCATCGCCGTTAAAGTCGCCAACCACAAAGCTCGGGTTATGGCCGGTGTCTTGAGTTACGACTTGCTGAAAGACGCGGGTTATCGCCTCCTTGACTTCGCTCGGTTTGGGCGGCGGGAGATTGGCAGGTTGCTTCTCCGGCACTTTCGTCTCAGCTTCGACAGGTTGGACGGTTTGCGGGGACGTAGACGCCGGTGTCGGAACAGCTTCAACGGGCTGCTCAGGTCGAGTAGCCTGTTCTTTTGGGGGACTCGCACAAGAGCTCAAACCCGAACTAGCTGCGAAGATAAAGATGCAAAGCAGTATTGTGCACATTCGCTTGCGTGACATTCCGACAGCCTCCAATTAGATTTAGACTCGGCAGCTTGGCGTTCTGCGCAACCCTCGCGTTTCCCGCAAAGCATCAAAGTCTCACAAACTCGCAAAGCACGAAGACCTGAATTCAGCGAGGTCGAGAAATCTCCCGACCTCGCTGGCTATTTAGCTACACGACTATCGCAAATCACAACGAATTGAGGAATGTGATTAGCTGGTTCTTCTGCGTCGTGCTCAGGTTGATGTAGCTGTTGATCACGCCGGCCGCCTCTCCTGCGTGCCGCAGGATGGCGTCGTTTCTCGTGAGCTCTTCACCGTCATGCATCAACCTGTCACGGGTTCGCATGCCCCACAAGGGAGCAGTCCGCATCTTGTTTGCGGGCGCCGGCGATTGCGCAATACCGTCGCCAGTCCCCACATTGTGCAACAAGAAATCGCTGAACGGATGGATGATCTTATTGCCCAACGCTGCGGGAACCGTGAAGGCGCCCTGGTTGATTATCGAGCCTGCAGGCAAAGTTGTGATATTGCGCACATGGCAGATGTTGCACCCGATTTGATCAAACAAGGCCGAGCCGGTCTGAGCATCCGAGGTCGCTGCGAGCCGAGCGTCACGAGACGGCGCTTTGCTGGCTCTCATGAACCTTGCGAAGGCGTTGATGTCTTCCTCCGGGTCCTCGGCACAATTCACGTTCGGATTGCTCGCGCAGGGCTGGTTGTCCGATACCTCATCGCAGAGCACCCCGGTTGTCCCAACTCCCGTGTTGGGAATAGTTTCCCTGGTGTTGAACCGGTTGGTTATGCCCTGTTCGTTCAGGTACGCGTCACTGGAAAACGACAGCAGGCTGGCATGTTGGTTCTTCCACCCAAAGCGCCCACCCCGAACAGCATTGTTAGCCTCGAGTACCGGCACCTGGATGAACTGGCCTCGCATGTTTGAAGGCTGGCCGTTAGAAATGGCCAACAAAACGTTGCTGTCGATGCACTCGACGAAGCCGTCGCCCAAAGTGTTGTTCGACGTGCGGAACGTCCTTATGTTTTCGGCTCCGGGCACGCGCTCTTGCCCCTGCTCGTTAGGGTGATTGTAGATTACCGCGTGCGTGGTGAGGTCGGTTACCACACCAGGACATGTGGCCCGATCGTTGATGAGCGAGCGGTTGGTGATTGTGACTCCGCCGCCTAGCCCCCCGCCGTCATTGATTGTAACGGTTGCCGCGACGAAGTTACCGAATGCATCGTTGTGCCCCGCCCTCAGCTCGGTGATTTGGCTTATTCCGCCAGTGACCGGATTCTGGTGACATTCGGCGCACGACTGAGCGTTATAGATCGGGCCAAGTCCTCTGGTGACATCGTCCCGCTCCTCGAATGTCGCTCGGTCGTCGTCATGCGTCGCCTGAGTAACGAACCCGTTGGTTAAAGTGTCCATGCCCGTAGGGGCTTCAGTCGCTGCCTGACCTTCGACGGAACTCGTAAATGCGAATGGCATCACGAGCGCCGCCGCGAACAACAGCAGAGCAGAAATCTTCAGAATTCTCATCTGTAATCTCCTTCCATTTCGGCCTGATGCTCCCGGTCCAGGACATAGCTATCGCCGTTAGGCGCCAGCGCTGTCTGCCGGCATCTGTTAAGCGCTTAACTGAATCCCGAAACCCGATGGGCTCGATCTCTTCGGCCTACAGTTGGGCCAAAGCTATCGCCAGTGGGGAGCTACCTCGAATTCGCGCTTCAGGCAAGAGAAAAGGGGATGCCTCCGAATTAGGTAACTGCACCCACCTCTTTGTTGTGAACCACTTGAGCACCGCGAATGTATGCTAAATCAGTTCGGATGTCAACAAAAAAAATACGCGATGGTCAAAATCATTAGCAACTTGCCAAAGTAGATCGCTGAACCACACCGACTTGGCGCCGACTTGGCGCATTTTTGCGGTTCAGTCCTGCTCTGATCGTTCTCTAACCGCGGCCCAATCTAATATTATGCCCTAACCAAGTGTCCAGATTCGTCGAGTCTGTGCGCCGAATACAAGAAGTTCTACATTTACGGATAAATAACGCTTAACCGCGTCCCCCCACCGGGAAACAGGCGCGGCTGAAAAAGGGCCAGTAGTCGCTTCTGTTATCGCCAATATTCTCCTCAAAAAAGTCCACACAGAAATGAAAAGTCATGGTACAATCGGGTCTATGAAATGCCCAAAGTGCTTTAACCCCCTCCGGCGGGTAGCGTCTACCGAGGACTCGGTATGGTTCACGTGCCCGCTGGGCCATCGGTTCCATTCGGAGACAGGAAGCGGCATAAGTGATTCAGAAGGTCATCGCTATTCTGTTTCAGAGTGAATAGAGCGGCTATCCCCGGCAACAACAACCGGGGATAGCTCTTGGGGTTCTTCTAAGACGCGATCCGCCAGGCCGAGCGCTACCGTTTTTGGCTTGTCATCTGAGTTTCAATAGTGGTGTTATCTTTATCGCATGCCCTCGAGTTCGTCGCACTCCGTTTCACAAGAAGTCTTAGTCGGTCTTGGCGTTCAGCGTTATTGACCCTTGCCACAGTATCAAGCACGTCTCCCCGGAATAACGGTTATTTTTCTTGCGCGTTCGCCTCGTCGTTGGTAGGCTTTCAACTCCACAAGTTAACTGCTAGAATGCGCTCAACCCGACGAGGACGATAATTAGGCTTAATCCTCGCGGGTTACGGATTCAGTAGAGAACAAGAACCGGCGTCAAGAGGGGCACGGGCGCTTTGTTTGAGGGCGCAGAGGTTGTGTGTACTCTGCATACTTGTATCCTGCAATTCCAAAACCAGTGGCATCTTCCGGTGAAAGGCAGAGAAGGAATGGAAAGGCGGTTATCGCAAGAGAGTCTTGTTGAGTTGATTGATAGCGGCCAGTTCTTGACGGCCGAGGAAATCTTCTCCGAACGAAGGACCAACGACCCAATGGAAATGGTCATCCGCTCGGAGGTCGCGATTTATTTCGATAAACTGGACGATGCAACCGCCTTGCTTGAAGAAGTCGGGCCTCGGATTGACGACATCAACGTAGCCGCGCGCTTCTCGTTGACCAAAGGCAGACTGTTGCTTTGGCTGCGCGACGGCGAAGGAGCGGAGACGCCGCTCCAAGCGGCTTACCACTTCTACTTGTTCAGAAATGACTCTTTCGGCATTGGCCGGGCCCTGCTCAACCTCGCTCGTGTTGCCCGCTCAAAGGGTGAATTCGACGACGCTGCGGCTAAGCTTGAAGCAGCCCAGAATCTGATCAAAGGACGCACAAGCAAGCGCACAGAGTATCTGCGCGGGGTAATCTCAACCGAACAGGCCGCCGTTGCTGTCGACAAAGACGAGATCGAGAAAGCGGTCGAGATGTATTCCGAGGCAACAAGGCTGTTGAAGAATAGCGAACGAGGCCGCTTCTACGCGCGCGCCCTAATCGGCGTTGCCGATCTCAAATGCGCGATGGGAGATTTCCAGGACTCGCTGGAGATCTACAAAGAGGCCGAGATTGTTCTCGAACGCTATGACCTTAAGAAGGAGATAGCTGGAAATAAGCTTAAGCTTGCCCGCGCGCTCATAAGGTTGAAGCGAATCGAAAGAGCCGAGAAGCTGTCCGAGGAGAGCCGCTCGCTTGCACGTGGGGACGCGGCTCGCGAAAGCGAGGCGCTGGCGACTCTGGCACTGATAGCTTTAGAGCGAAATGAGTTGGAGGATGCCGCCAAGCGCGTGAACGAGGCAGTCGAGCTTAGTGAAAGTTTTTCCGAAGTTGAGAGCCGGTCTCGCGTCTCTGCGGCGCTCGGACACGTGAAGTTGGCCGAACGTGAGTTCGACGACGCGGCCCGCGCGTTTCGTGAAGCGGTTGAACTTGTGCGTAGCTCGGTTGGAACATCTATGCGCCGGCTTGAACTCGAAGCCACGGTCTATCTAGCGGAGGCGCTGCACAGCCTGGACACACGCGCGGGCCGAGTAGAGCTTCAGCGAGCAAGCGAACTGCTAAACCAGACCGAGGATGCCTGGCTCGGGGATGAGTTCAATCGCGTCTCCGCAAAGTACGAAGAGCAGATTGTGTTCACCGACGACAATCGTTTGGTGTTTGACGGCAATCAACTGCCTCGATGGCAAGAGGCGAAACGCACGCTCGAAGGTTTCTTGCTGCGAAACGCTCTCAGGCAGACAAACAATAGCCTCACTCGCGCTGCGCGAAAACTCGGCGTTTCAAAGGTTCACGTTCACAACCTCAAAAAGAAGCACGGGTTATGAGGTCGATCGATCAAGAGCCTATCTTAATGATCGCGTCTCGAAGGCGTTTGTGCTTCTGAAGCCGCCGTGCATAGATCGACTCATCCCGGCCCGCCTTTGCGCGAACTATCTGAATCACCGCTCTTTTTTGATCAACCGTCCAGTCCGCAAGATCAGGGATCAGGTTCAGCACCAGCGCGAGATCCTCGAATGCGCATCGTTGCCGTTCGTTCAAGCTGTCCCGTCTCAAGCCCAGCGCCTCGGCCGCTTCCATGCTGGAGGCTTCTCGAATGCGGTCTGCGACCCCGCCGAACTCTCGTGCCATGCGACGCCCAACAGTCAAGCCGAGTTTGCGAATAGCGAATCGGTCCCACTCGCCGTGAGATGAACCAGGCGCTTCGTAAATGACATTAACCTGCGAAAGCCGTCGAAGCACTCTCGGCGGCGTCCGGTATTTCGAGTCTGCCGCAACCTTCTTTTCTTCCGCTGCCGTGAGACTTGCCAGATCCGGTCGCGTCGGCCTGAAGCCAAGCTTTCGATAAAACCAGAACGCGCCAGACTCAATTGCCTCGTCGTTGTTGAATCCAAGCTGATAAGGATCAATCGAGATGCAAGTCACGCCAACTATCTGGTTGAGCAGCCTGAGGACCTTCGCGTAGACCCACGCCGACTCGCCTTCGCGAAACGTGTAAAAGGTGTTGAAGCCGATTTCCATTCGCTCGCAGATGCTAATGCCTTCGATGTAGTTGATGGGCACTCCATTCTTTAGCGTGAACCCGGCGTGGTATGCGCGGAGCGGCAAGCGACGCTCGGGAGGCAGTCCCCACAGATAAACTTCCACGCCGCGCCCGATGTCGGCTCGCTGAACGCTTGCGGGATCTCCGTGCGTGATTCCGTAAAGCTCGCGGTAGCGTACCGTCGTTGTATCCCGGAGCATGTCCTGCATCGCAAGGCCGGCATCGCGAGAAAGCTTCTCGAGCGCGATCGGCGGGGCCTGAAACTCTTCGTCGAGCGAAACTTCCCGGCGGCTTATCAGTGGCTTCGTGTGATAGAACACCCTTCTCGCGCGTCGCATGTTTCTCGTGCGCGAGGCCCGCGAGGCGCCAAGTTTCCATCGAACCCGTAGTCCGAGCGAATCAAACAACTCGCCTTTTTCTCTTTCGGGAAGCTTCAATCGCTCGAAGCCGGCGAGCAGCCACTCGGCGAGGCTTTGGTGCTCACCCGCCGCCGCGCGGAGCCAATCCAGATATGGAATGTTGGCCTCCACGAGCGAGTCTTCAAAGAGCAGCGGCACTAGTCGCGGCAGCGTAGCTCCCAGCCGATCCCGTCTGTCGTAACCATTCCAATCTATTTCGATGCTTCCGGGATGCGTGCGCGCCAGGAAGCGCACGATGTCGTAGCTGAACGCCCCCGAAATCACGGTTCCGGCAATGCCGGAATACTCGATGTAATCGAATGGAGTGAAATCAATCCCCGACGAGCGGAGCTTATCCACTCGCTCCTCGAAAGTGGAAAGCAGTTCTTCAGCGATACGCAAGGCATCAGGGCCCTGTGGGTGTGAGCGGATGAACAACAGAGCTTCGTGAAATCGGATGAGCGACTCGGAGTCTTTGAACCGGAGTCGAGCGAGCTTGGTGAGGAGCTCTGTTGTTCGCGCTTCGTCGCCCGCGCCGAATCGGCGCTTCGATTTTTCGAGCTGAGTGAGGAGCCGAGCAGTAAAAGGCATCAAGTTTGGATTCGGTGTGAAAGCCTCTGTGTTAGAGGTTCACCACCGACTAGCTGGTTGAGCGGGCTGAGTCAGAGCATGTCATCAAGCGTGAATCACCGGCTCTTTCCCTCACCGTTACTATTGAGCTAGTGCACAAGCAAGCGTCAAGAGCTTGTGCTGCAACTCCGAGCGCGTGGTACGGCAAAGGTTCCCACCTCTGAAGAAGGCGTCTTCGGTCACTTCGTGCGTCACGTACTCTGGCGGCTCGGCCATCATCAGCTCTTCGAGATTGTCCGCCTCGATCTCGCACAGAACCAGCCCTTCAAGATCACCATCAAAAACGTCCACTGAGAAGATCCGCCCAAGATGGTGGTGATAGTAGCGAACCTTCTTGATCCGTTCTCCTTCAAGACGATCTAGCAATTCGTACTCAGTTGGCGATAGAAGAATCCTGCTCACTGTGCTGAAGTAGGGCGAAGTCGACTCAATCTTTTTGTTAAGCTTAATAAGCCGCAAGCCGTTCTCTGAGTCTACCAACACCCTTAGTCGAAGTCTCGTGCTCTGAATGTATTTGTCGTCAAAAGTCTTAGAATACGGTTCGACGCGACTCTTCCAGTCAGCAAGCGGTGAAACGAGGAACCTTCTTTCGTACTCGATTCTTGTGTACTTAGTATCGATTACATTAACCACGGTACTCCGATTGTTTTGGCAGCTCCGAAGCTGGAAACCGAACCGACCTAAAGCAGATAGCGACGCCGAACCATTTCGAGCGCCGCGGTCGAAGCTCTCCAGCGAATGAGGTGGCGATCGCCAGGCAAGACGAGCCGTCTGTTTGAAGTGACCACGTCGTCCGCCAATCCAACGTAGACCGTCCCGACCGGCACAGCGTCTGTGCCGCCGCCAGGTCCTGCCGTGCCGGTCACGCTAACGCCGATGGTCGCGCCCGTTCGGTCTCTTGCGCCTCGCGCCATCGCTTCAGCGACCTCGCCGCTTACGGCGCCGTGACGTGCGATCATCTCTTCGGGAACTCCCAGAAGCCGCGTCTTCGATTCATTGCTGTAACTGACAATGCTGCCGACGAAATAATCGCTCGAGCCAGGAATACGAGTCAGCCGTTCCGCAATCAGACCGCCGGTGCAACTCTCGGCTGTAGCGATCGTGAATTGCTTCAGGCGTAGCTGATGGCCGACGACCTCCTCCAGTGACTCGTCGTATGTAGAGTAGAGATAATACCCGAGTTTTTCCTCCAGCTTGTCGGTCAGCTCTTCGACAAGTTCCTCCGCGCGCGCGCCGGTTTCGGCGCTCGCCCTCAGATGTATTTCGATCTCCGAATCGGTGAACAGAATAGTAGTGACCGGGTTGGCGTATTCTTTGTAAATCGGCGCAATCATATCGTCGAGCGCGGACTCGCCAAGCCCAGTAACCTTCAAAACCCGCGTCGAGATTCGCACGCCCCGCGACATGCGTTCAAGGTCAGACATCACGAAATCGTTGAACATCGGCTGGTTCTCGCGCGGCGGGCCGGGAAGCAGAACGATGAGCTTGCCATCCTGCTCGATCTTGATGCCCGGCGCGGTGCCATTTGGGTTAGGAAGCACCGTGGCGCCGTGCGGAATCAGCGCCTGCCGTTCGTTGTTAGGGGTCATCTGATAGCCGCGGCTGGCGAACCGTTCGCGTATCTGTTCGAGCACGGCGTAATCGAGAGTAAGCTGGCGGCCTAACACGCGCGCGAAAACTTTGCGAGTGATGTCGTCTTCCGTCGGGCCGAGCCCGCCAGTCGAGATGATCACTTCAGAACGACGCATCGCATCGCGGACGCTCTCTTCGAGGATCGCTTCATCGTCGCCGACAACGGTCTTGAGCTGAACTTGAATACCGACAGAATTCAATCGGTCGGTCAGCCACAGGGAGTTGGTGTCCGTGCGGTACGGGGTCAGCAATTCGGACCCAATGGCGATTATTTCGGCTCGCAGCATGATCTAATTGCCGGGCTCGCGGTTACCTCATTCGAGCGAGCTTCCTACAAACGAGGCGACGCCATAACCTAACACGCTGATTTCCTGGTCGCAACGAATGCTCAAGCTGCGCTCAATGGGATTTGGCCCTCGCGGGTTGACGCTGGGTCAATTTTGGAAGGAATTTGTTGAGGATGCGATAAGCCAGCAGCGCGGCGACGGCTACGCCGAACAGAATCGGCTCGCGAGTGTCGGCCTTGACGAGCATATAGTAATGAATCACGCCGCCGGCTGCCGCAACGTAGGTGAGCCTGTGCAGCCGGTTCCACCGTTTGCCGCCCAGCCGCTTGATGCTCGCCTGAGTTGAAGTCAGAGCGAGCGGCACAAGCAATACGAAGCTCGCCATGCCTACAGTGATGAACGGCCGTTTGACGATATCTTCGCCGATCAGCTGGAAGCCAAAGAACTTGTCGAACCAGACGTAGGTGAGCAGGTGAAGACATCCGTAGAAGAAACCGTAGAGTCCCAGCGTCCGCCGGAACTTGATCATCCAGGGAAGCCCCAGCGATTTGCGCAACGGCGTGACTGCCAGCGACAGAATTAAGAAAAGCAATGTGAGAACGCCCGTTGTTCGAGTGGCGAACTCAGTCGGATTCGCGCCGAGATGATGGTGATACCAGTCCCATCCCAACAGCGAGAGCGGCACGGCACTGTTAACGAAGATTACGAGCTGAACAAACCGGGTGTCCTTCATTCGAGAACGTTGGGCGCGGGGTTCTTGATCCGTGAAGCGTTAACACGAGCGTGATTCGTGATGCGTGAAATCATCGATCACGGGTCAGCATCACGTTTTCTACATGACCTTCCTCGAGAGTGAGAAGGACGAAGCGCGAGTATCAGCCCTGCGCCTCACTCGATCCCATTCGGTCACAACGCGGGCCCGCCGGTTTTCGAGCGCGTCCGCCAACAGGTTCATCAGTTCGTCATCGAAGAGGTCCGGCTTGCTAGCCTGCTCGCGCAACGACTCCATGATGTTAATGTAGTCGAGGACTTCGGCGATCTCGGTTTCCGAGAGAGTATCCGCCTTGTATCTGAGCACTTGTCGATTGGTGATCCGGTCTCCCATCCTGCACCTCCTTGGAGCTACGCGGGAGTCGGCCACCATTCAGGTGGGTTCACCCCGCTGGAGGACTAACGCTAGTTGTTCGTGAGACGCCGCTCACGAGTGTTTTCATATTCCTCGCTTGGTCCTGCCTTTTGCTGCTTTTGATGGCGTGATCATAGCTCAGGCGGGCCAGCAAAGCAAGCAAATGTGAACTTCGCTTCAAGAGGGCGTTGGGAACCATTCGGTTGACACTCTCTTTAACAACCCCCTACAATTCAACTTTTAGATGGACAAGTAGATGGACAAGGAGCTCCCGTTGCAACCGCGAGACACGCTGACCGAAAGCATTCCCGCTCAATTCCCCGACCGAAGAATATCTTTCGACGAGCCCAGGCGCTTCCCGTTGGCCAGACGAGCCGTAGCCGTAATCGCCGCTTGGCTTCTGCCGGGCGCCGGCCATTTGGCACTGGGAAAATACGGACGAGCGCTGCTCTTTTTCGCGACAATTGGCGGAGCGTTCGTCCTGGGTTTAAGTTTAAGCGGACATCTATACTGGCCGACCGTTGCCGAGCCGCCGTCGCGGTTCCATTTCGACTTGATCACGGTGTTGTGGTTTTTTGCGGAGATCGGATCGGGATTGTGCTACCTCGTATCTTACGCGATGGGACTGGGAACGGCGCCGATTGCGCAAGCTGCCGCGACGCCGACCTTTGAATATGGCAACACGTTTATGTTTCTGGCGGGGCTGCTCAACTACCTTGTGATCCACGACGCCTTCGACATCGCAGCGGGGAGGAAGCGCTGATGCACCTGTTGATGATGTCGTTATACGCCGCGATGGCCGCTGTCGTGCTTGCCACAGTGGATCCGAAGTCTGAAACGAACCGGCAGCGGCTGCTGCACGGGTTGAAAGTGTTTGGCTCGTTCTTGGGAATCGGGCTGTTGCTGTCGTGGGTCCTCTTTCCAATCCCGTGGTAAGCGTCTAACTTACTTGATCAGCTTAGCTGACAGGACAACTACCAGACCTTTGTCGCCCAACGTGGTAGTTCCAACAATTACCTTCTCGCCTTCTCGCAAGCTCACCGGTGTCTGAAACCCGACGTTTTCGTACTGAATGTTCGACGTACCTAAAGCCAGGGGTATCCTCATCGAGAAACGAAATTCGCTAAGCTGAATTGCAGTTCCTCCCGGGGAGTGCGAATCTTGCGATGGCCACCCAAGAGTGTATTGGTAAAAGATCGGGTTGCCCTGTGGTCTCTCGAGAGAGAAAAGCTTGCTTTCGGCAACGCCGTTGCTATTTACCACGCCCACGCGCTCTTTAGCATGAAGGATCGAAGACGTCATAAGAGCATATGATTTGTACTTCAAGGTTGCCTTCAGTTGCTTGATTACGTCGTTAAGTTCGGCGGGAACCTCGTCGGCAGCGATGTTCGCATCTGAAGCTATCAGGATATGAACATGGAACTCGATGTCAGCTCGCGGGGCTTCGGGAACGTCGAGTCGTTTGATCGCTTCTTCCATTGCGGCAATGTTCTCCGGGAAGTCCCGAACTGTCAGTGTTCGGAAGCCGGGGCTGGTCGATATCGTCGCTCCCTTGAAGCCACTGCCGAGCGGTTGAATTACGCGAGCGAGACCGGTCGGGTCGAGGTACTTGATCTCGAAGATTCTTCCTTTGAAGCCTTTCTCCTCGACGTACTCGGGCTCTTTAGCCACACTCGGTTGGGGCGCTGGCTGCGTCGCCGCGGGTGTATGAGTTTGCGCGGGCTGTCGGGTTTGCGCGGCCTCCGGTGCCTGCTGGGCGAACGCCTCTGCTGCAAACGATAATCCAAGGAAAGCGGCGGTAATTATTCTTGCTTTGATCGAAAACATAGGACCTCCTAATCAGTTGCCGGTTTAGATTGATGTGAATCGGTTTCTTTCGGAGCGAACCAGATTATGCGAATATTCGGGTCGCGAGTTTGAAATTCGATTCGCAACGCTGGTTGTGAATTGCCTTCGCTGTCCTTGCGCCAATCTGCTTCACGAAGTGACGAATTGAACTCTTCAGCCAGGATCTGCTGTTCGCGATGCGGGTTCAAACTTCGCAATCCGGCGTGTCGGCGCGCATGCCAAGGCCTCTTGAAACTGGCTCTGGGAGCCTCTTGCGTGCCAACCGCGCCGCTTGGGACTCTCAACTTGTCGGCCTCATCGTGGGGCTTTTGGGCAACGTCTTGAGGGATCGCTGGCTTGCTGCTCACTCTGGCTTCGTAAAAATAGAAGGCGAAGGCGCCGAGCACAACTAAGACCGCCGCGGTGAGAGCAAGCATCTGTCTTCGGTTCCACGGCGTCAGCGATCCTATCAGCGAGGGTCTCGCATCTGCTTCCGCAACTCGCTTCAGCACGCCGTGCTTCAAGTCATTGAAGAACGGATCGTCAAACTCAGGCGGCTCGGCCGATCGCAGCCAACTCTGACTCGCTTTGTATGCGCTAGCCAACGAGTGACATCGACTGCAATTACCAAGATGCGCCTCGACGCGATCCGCCAATTCGAGACGCAGATCGCCCTCGACGTAAAGTGGCATCAATCTCTCAACGCGTCTGCAGTTCATTTCTTCGTCCTCGTTACGTTCTGCCGATTACGCGATCTCGATATCTTTTGATCTTCGCGCGCGCCGAGCTGATCTGGGAGCGCACCGTCGTCTGACTGCTGCCTAACACTCGCGCGACTTCTGCTGTGCTTAAACCTTCAAGGTCACGCAACACTATTGCGGCTCGCTCTTTCTTTGATAGCGTGCCAAGTGCCTCCGCCACCATCGATCGTTGCTGTGAGCAAATCGCAGCAGCTTCTAAATCATCTTCGGTAGAGATCGACTCGAGTCTTCCCGAGTCTTGCTCCGCCTCAAAGGAAACGAACCGATCCGGCGCACCTCGTTTTCGAGCGTGATCGTGGCAAACATTGATTATGATCCGGTATAACCAAGGCCCGAATTCCTGATCCGACCGGAAACGCTTGAGGTACTTATAAACTCTGAGAAAGATCTCTTGAGCAGCATCTCGAGCGTCTTCGCGGTTGCCGAGCATGCGCCAAGCGGTCGCAATCACCCTGCGCTGGTAACACTCCACAATCTGCTCGAACGCCGCGTGGTCTCCCGCTTTTGCGCGCTCTATGACCGGCGAAAGTGACGACCGGGGCCGCGGCGAGCTCTCGCGAGCACCAAAGCTGTCGGTCATCAGCGCTATTTCAGCAACCTCACCGGGCATTTGGTGTCATCCTCGCTCCCCTTATATTACTACCGGATACGAAGCCAAAGCGTTGAAGAAAAAATTCAGATCAAGTGTCGTTTGGCTTTAACGCGGCACAGCCGGATTGGTTCATGGAAGGCAGGGTGCAATTCCACCGATTCTGCTTGACTCTGATGGACGCTTGCGCTAGTATGCGGCCCGCTTCGCGCAGGTGCTTTGAAGTTTCACCAAGAGTGACTGAAAAAGTCTTGGGCAGGACGCAGTGAAAGCTTGATAAGAAGCCGCACAGGGACGCTCGTAGTGGGGCGAGCGTCGCTGTGCGGCTTTTTGTTTTGCCAGCCGCGCGCCTGATATTCCGTGCGACTGACCTTACTGTAAGAAACTGCTCGGCGCGCGAAACTCTTTGGAGATTCGGAGGAGGATGTATGCCGATGTCAAAAGGCACGGTCAAGTGGTTCAGTAATGCAAAGGGTTACGGGTTCATCGAGCAACCCGGTGGCGCAGATGTGTTCGTGCACTACTCGGCGATACAAGCCGATGGGTACAAGTCGCTGAAGCAGGGCGAGATCGTCGAGTTTGAAGTAGTTCAAGGGCCGAAAGGTCCACAAGCAGAAGCCGTCAAAAGGCTTTGAAGTCCGAAAGCAAAGACGATATGAGGCCTTGCTTTTCGGAGCAAGGCTTTTTGTTTATAGTCACCGGTCCCCAGCGGTTTTGTGAGGTTGGCTCCGTTTCATGTTCATGGCGTTTCGCGCAAGGCTCGCCAAGACTCGCAAAGACGCACAGACGCAAAGACTAAGATCCTCTCTTGAATCTTCGCGACTTGAATTCGTAGCGCGGAAGGCTGCCAGTCAGAGCGTTTTCAATGCTGACCCGAATGCTGAATTGGTTGCGGAATGCGTGGGTCAGCGCGCGAGCCGCTTCATCGAACCTGGCGCCA
>DASXSR010000291.1:0-2243 GCA_036505875.1 Blastocatellia bacterium
TCTCGCCTTCGATTCGTCGCACCCAGCAAGGGATATCAGCGGTCGCACCATCCCAGGGCCGCGTGTAAGGATTGCGGTACGTCGCGAGCCTTGTTTGACCGGCAGGAAAACTTTCAAGCGCGCCGAGCGAGACCCACGATTGGTAAGAACCGCGGCGACTGAAGCTTGAAAAGACATAGCCAACGACCGGGATGCCTATAAACGACGCGGCTACCACGTTGAGCGCGGCTCCGAGCTTGAACAGAAATCTTCGACGAGAAGACGCCGCAGTAGAGGTCAGTTGAGATTGTTGCTCGTTAGCACACATGTTGTGTTTCTCCTGTTGTCACCAATCAACGCGCGATAGCTGTCTTGATTTCGGAGGATGATTGATTCGCTAGTTGTGCTGGTTCAGAGTCGCGTGCCCGCGGGCGTTGTGAGACCAACCAGGCCACCAGATCGGTGACTTCTTGCGCTGACATCGGCTGACCGTTCGTGGTCGGGCGACAATCGGTTTCTCCGATGTATCGTCTGCCAACGATCACGGTCGTACGCAACGACTGATCGCTGACCAGCTTCAGAAAACTAGGATCGACGATCGATCCAACCGTTTTGCCGCCGCGTCCACCCGTGCCGTGACACTCACTGCAGTATCTGTTGTAGACGCCCGCTCCGCGCTGCGAATCACCGACTCCTTCGTCGTTTGCGATGTTGTCCTGTTGCCTGTAAGCCGGCAGAGACGCCGGGTTGAACCCCTCGAGGTTTCCCCACTGCGATCTCATCTGTTCCGCAAGTAAATCAATCTGCGCGTCTGTGAGTTGGCCGCCGAACTTTTGCGCGAATGCGGGCATGCTTGTGGAGGGCACGCCTTCGCGAATTACCTGCCGCAAATCGTCCGGAGCGATCAAATTCAAAAAGAGCGGATCATTCAGCGACCGTGCCGCGCCGAATCGCCCGGCGGAACCATGACAGCCGGCGCAATTCTGACCGTAGAGCTGATCAAAGTTGAGTACCTCGGAAGGAGCGATCCACTTGTCCGCTTCCGAAGGTTTCCCAGGAAAATGACTGCAGCCGGACGCCATGCCGAAGACCAGAATGAAGATGACCAGGGCGAAGTGTTTTGGAGTCATTACTCTTCTTCCCTTTCCTCGATGAACCCAGGCGCCTCGAGACCGGCCCTTGCCGCAAGGGGCCAGGTCTGCAACGTTTCAACGGTCCCCGAGTGATGGACGATGTAGCCGGTGGTCATGCCGAAGACGATTTGCGAAGCGATGAACCACACCCAATCAATGCGACCATCCAGCAACGGATTGACGAACCTAAGCGTCGCCCATACGAGCGCAGTCCACATCACCGGTGCCATCAAGCTTCCCCAGAAGGCCGCGCGTTTAGAAGGCAGCATCGGGAGCAATACCGCAAACAGAAGCCCCACAAGCAGGGAGATTGCGCCGTGGATGAATAGCGCGAAGATGAAAGCGACGCCATTGAAAGCTTCCAGTTGAGAGGCGTCTCCCTGAGCCAACGCCGGAAGTGCCGCAGCGGCGAGCAAATTGATTGGATACCATATGCTGCCGTGAATGATCAGTCCGTAAGCCAGCGCCACAATTGCCATTGCAACTCCGCCGACGATGCCCCCTTTCAAACCCGAAGAATAAGGGTGAATCTCCGCTGGGATGCGGACGCGGTGACTGGCTTGCCCTGCAGTTAAGTGAACCACATTGCGAGCAGATACCTTGATGGGTTGGGCACGCTCGATTGCAGACCGCACGGGAAGAAACTCGATACGCTGGACTGGCAGGTCATCGCGGAACCAGCCCACGGCGCCTCGCAGAGCCAGAATGACACCCAGCGCGCTCACGATCAGATGAGTGACAAGTCCCGCGGCGAGTAATGCGATACCGAGCGCCGTTATCATCGGCCAGGCTGTTGGGGCCGGAACTTCGATCCTCTCTTGAGATGCGTTTCGTTTTTCTTCTAATGACATGATCCTTCTCCGCAATCCTCGACTGCTCCTTCGCTCTAGCGATGAGCCGCTCTCACGTGATTCCTAACGCTCGATTTGGGGAGCCGCCTGCTGGCGGTCATCGGATCAATCTGGCTGTACAGCCACTCGAAGCCGCCCCAATACTGCGGCCCGGCATTTTCGGGCTTTTGCATCTCTCGGATGTAGGGCTCCAGTACCTGATAGCAGAGACGTATGCTCATCTCCCAACTCACAATCACCGGCTCGATTGGCACCAGGCCCGATTGCAGGATCGTCCCCG
>DASXSR010000292.1:0-13418 GCA_036505875.1 Blastocatellia bacterium
GCCTGGTATTGTCCCTCACCGGTTTTGGTCGCCGCAACGCCGGTGCTCTTGAAGATGATCTCAGGATACTTTGACGCTTCAAGGACCTCGTCGCGCATCGTGCCTTGAATCTTCTGCCGATCGCTCTCGCTGATCTTGTCGATGACCGCAAGCGAACCGGCCTGGATAGTCATTTGGAGCGAAGCAGGCTCGACCGTTCCATAAGTGAAAGCCGCCTCGCCGGTGAATTCGCGAATCGCGATGGTGTGATCGTGAGCAAGCGCGGAAAGGAAACCGCCCGCGAACGCCCGCACAATGAATCGACTTTGCGAAGCGTCGATTCTATAGCGAGCGCCTTCGGCCAGCGAGATCGTCGCTTCGGTCGACCGCGTCATTGCGAGAGTTCCCGATTGCTCAAGACAGCCGGCGGGACTCGATAACCAGACGGCGAGAACAACCGCTGGGGATAGCAAACGCATAGCTAGTTTTTGATTCCTTGTCACCGCTCTTCTCCCATTGCCAGACTGTCCTCAAGACTTGAGTTTCGCTGTCAAAGCGTCGCCCCATCAACAAACTCGCCCGAATATTAGAAGCTCGAGCGGCCGCAAACGTAGCCGCGAGCCTTACAACGTTGGTTCCGCGCTTGCGGCGCCGAGGCTCGATAACCTAAGCTGTGACGCCGGAGGTCAACTGAAATGAGACAGGTTTCTACTGCTATCTGCACTATCGTGATCGCAATGTTTGCAGTCGCGGTCATGACTGTCCATTCGAGAGCCAATCAGAGCGCGCTGCTTGTCTTGAACAAATCTGAGAGCACGCTTGCGATTATCGATCCCGCCACTCTAAAAGTGGTCGGGCGCGTGCCGACCGGCGAAGCTCCTCACGAAGTCGCGGCTTCTGCCGACGGCCGGCTCGCCTTCGTTTCAAATTATGGTACGGCCGACAGACCCGGCAACACAATCTCGGTAATTGATATCGCTGCGCGAAAGGAATTGAAGCGAGTCGATCTGAGCCCGTTAATCCGTCCGCACGGAATCACTGAATCGAACGGCAAGATCTACTTTACGGTCGAGGGAAGCAGGGCCGTCGCGCGTTACGACCCAGTTGCCGGACGCGTGGATTGGATTATGGGGACCGGACAGGCAGGCACGCATATGGTCGTGGTCGCGCGAGGCTCGGGCAAGCTTTACACTCCAAACACCGGTTCGGAAACCGTCACCTCCATCGAGCCCGGCAAGAGCCAAACAGGACAAGCGGTGTGGAGGGTCACACAGATCGGCGTCGGCAAGGCGCCCGAGGGAATCGACCTCTCGCCGGATGAAAGAGAGCTCTGGGTCGCGCATCGACAAGACGGCGGGTTGTCAATCATCGATACCGCCACTGACAAAGTTAAGGAAGCGATCATTGTAGGTAGCGGGCCGATTCGAGTGAAATTTACGCCGGACGGCAAACGGGTACTCGTTTCAAATTCGCAGGGCGGCGAGGTTGTGGTCTATGAGGCGGCAACTCGCAAAGAACTAAAGCGCATTCAAGTGGGCGGGGTTCCGGTAGGGATCGTCATTCAGCCCGACGGTCGTCGCGCCTTCGTGGCATCGACACAAGCCAACAAAGTATCAGTTATTAACCTCGACGACTTGTCGGTCGCGGGAACGATAGAGCCGGGCCGCGAGCCCGACGGAATGGCCTGGGCGAAGTAGCATAGACCTCAGTCTGATCTTCACTTTTGGATTGTATCTCACGCATCTTTGACATATAGTATGCACTCCTAATTTCAGTAGGAGGCATCTCAAATGCGAATCCTGCCTCGCAGTGTTATCGCGTCAGTAGTCGCCTCAGCACTGGTGCTCCTCATCCCTTCGAATACAATCGCGGATGATTTGGATAACATCGTTTTCGAGGGAGTGATCAGCGATACCGCCGGCGCGGTAATCCCCGCCGCTAAAGTCATAGCAGTCCACATCGCTACTGCCGTCGAGCGCTCCGCTGTGACCAACGCCGAAGGACGCTTTCGAATCGCCGTCGGCACTCCGGGCAACTATAAGCTCAAAGCTAGCGCAGCCGGTTTCAAAGACGAACAAAGCAACGAGATCGCAGCAACCACCGGCCGCACCTTTCCAATCGACTTTACGATGTCCGCCGCTGGAGTCAGCGAGCAGATTACCGTCGCGGCGTCGGCGCCTCCGCTGGTCGATACCACGCGCACCGTAGTCGGCGATACCGTAACTCAGCGTGAGCTGGAAGAACTACCCATCATCAATCGCGATCCGCTGCAACTCGTCTTCTTGCTCGGAGGCGTAACAGAGGCGCCGCTGTCGACGAGCGAGCTGGCCAATGAAGGCCGAGGCGTTTTCGTGCGAGGCACGCCTGAAGAGGCCGGCTTGCTCTCGCTAACCGGCGCTCCCGCCACTTCAAACAACCTGACGATTGACGGCCTCGACAATAACGACGATCGGACGGCGCGTGAGCGCATCAGCTTGAGCGCGGAATCGGTCGCCGAGATTCAAGTCATCACCAACCAGTATGCCGCCGAGTACGGGCGCGCGTCAGGCGGAAGAATAAACATCCGAACACGCGCGGGAACGAATGATTATCATGGCGACGCGTATTTCTATTTCGGTGATGAATCGCTCAATGCCAACACGTTCTTCCGCAATGCGCGAGGGCTTGGCCGTGTACCTCAGCAACAACGTCGCGAGGGCGGCGTCCTGCACGGTCCTATTCTCAAGCAGCGAGACTTCTTCTTTGCAAGCTACGAGCGATCCTTTGTGAGCGACTTCGCGGAGATCAGCGCTCAGCTTCCAGTCGCAACCAATCCACTGTTCCCACTTCCAAAGCCGAATGAACCTGCAACGCCAGGCAGTCAAACAGCGTTGTTCTTCGAAGATGTTTCGACGCCCGAGACCAACAACCTCGTCAACGCGCGCATCGACTTCAACTTCTCACAAGCGCACAACGCCGCGGCGCGTTTCGACATGGCGCGCGGAGAAAACAGCAGGGGATTTCCGGGCGGCACTCGCCTGCCCGAAACTATTCTGATCGAAGGCCGCGACTCGGATTCGATCAGCTTCTCGGATTTCTTGATCCTATCGAATCACTTTGTCAATCAGGCCAGAGTTCAGTACTCGCGGTTGATTCCTCGAACCAAGGCAAGCCTTGACTCAGTGAGCGTGGTGATAACGTCTCCGCGCGTGACCGCTGGGGCCTACACCGGCACTGACGCATCGCCGGCGTTCGTCCGAGCTGAGAAACGCACGCAGATTCAGGACAACGTTTCGGTGATTGCCGGCTCACATCTATTCAAGGCGGGCGGTGATATTCAATTCGTGCGCTCGACGTTCAATGACTTGTTCGCGACTGGAGGGCAGTACACGTTTGACACTGTCGGTGACTTTCTCACGAACAGACCTAGTCGGTTTATTCAGCGGTTCAACACGGAGAGCCGCCTGTCGAATGACGTAATCGGGTTGTTCATTCAAGACGAGTGGAAGATCAAGCCGAACCTTACGCTGTCGCTCGGCGTCCGATGGGACAACGAGTCGATACTCGAGGACCGAAACAACTTCAGCCCGCGCCTCGCTGTGGCGTGGGACCCATTTGGCGGAAAGCTCTTTCGCAGATTCAAGAAGTTTGCCAAGCCCGGCAAGACTGTGGTTCGCGCGGGATTCGGACTGTTCTACAACCGCGCTTTGCTGCGGACGCTGGATGATTTCTCTCTAGGAGCGTCGACGATCATCGTCGACACTGATGTGGCCCCTGTGCTCCTCTCTTCTGCGCGCTTCCCGCAGCCGATTACCGATCAGAGTTTGATTGATCGGTTCGGTTTTCCAGAGACCAAATTCCTCCGCCGCGTAACTCCCGATCTTGAGATTCCATATACTCTGCAGACAGGTCTCGGAATTGAAAGACAGCTTACTTCGCATCTGATCGCAACTGCCGATTACATCTTCACCCGCGGGGCGCATCTGTGGCGCGAGAGCAACGTAAACGCGCCGGTCACCCCGCTGGGGTTTCAGAATCTCAACCAATATCTCGTAAGTCGTGATTTCGATAACCGACCCGGCGTTGGCGGCAAACGGCCCATCTCAGGAACGAGCGCAGACGTTGTGCGTTTCGACGGCAGCGCTAACACTTCGTCGACTGCCGGGGCAATCAAAGTGGAAAACGGAGTGCGAGTATTGACGCTGGGCTTGAATGCGCTGCGATCGTCAAACATCACGGCGGCCCTGAACGCGGTTCGTGCGCTGAGGCCCAACCCTTCGCTTACTGAAGTTGAGTTGCTGGAGTCAACCGGTAACTCCTTCTATCACGGCGGCATCTTCTCGCTCCGCTATTCCGCGGGGCGCCACGCGCATTTCAGGGCTGTGTACACGATTTCGAAATTCATCGATGAAGGAACGACGAACACCGCTTCGCCTCAGGACATGTTCGACCGCCGCGCCGAGCGAGCGTTGTCGCTTCAAGATCAAAGGCACAGGTTCGTCTTCAGCGGATTGTTTCAGGTCCCTTACGTCGAACTTGATCTCGCGCCTGTAATCTCGTTTGGCTCTTCGAAGCCGTTCAACATCGGCGCCGGGGTTGATCGTAACCTGAATGATATTGAAAACGATCGACCTAATTTCATAACCGGAATAGGCAGGCCCCAATGGGGGCGGCCTGGCAGCGCGCCCGCCGATGACGTCAAGTCAGCGCTGGCTCTTGCGCCGATCGGCTCGAGCGGAAACCTGGCTCGCAACTACGGTCTGGGGCCGGGCACTCGCACTATAAACCTGAGGGCGTCGCGGACAATTGTTCTCGGCGATCGATTCAGGCTTCGTCCGTCGGTGGATGTGTTCAACTTATTTAACAACACCGTCTTCAGCTTCGGTTCGGAATTTATCAATCGCGACGATTCGGATTTCCTGACGCCCCGTCGGACTCAGCGTCCACGAACCGTTCTGCTAAGCCTGAAAGTGCTTTTTTAAGCCAAACAAACTATCCTGTTAATCCCGTGAATCCATCCTCTCTGTTGTTTCGTTGCCGGGTGGGCTTCTCTGCTGTTATTGTTGCTCTCGGCCCCAAAAAGCGGCTTCCCCATAATGAGGTGTTGATGCTTCGAAACGCAGCTGCTCTTACCCTTGTATCGGTTGCCTTGTGGCTCGCAGGATGTTCATTGCTGTCTCACGATGCGCCTCCCGAGGACGTGGACAAAGCTGCCGCCTTGTTCTTCCAGCGACTCAACGACACCGATTACGACACGATCTATAATGATGCCTCGGAAGCCTTCAAAGCGGTTAAGAACCGTCAGACGGTGACTGATAATCTGAAGCAACTCACCGAGCATGGGAAGGTCCTGAATTATACGCGATTGAACATGTCGTTTCAGGGGGAGGGCAAGGAGCGAATAGCAGCGCCAGTATACGGAGCCGCTTTCGAAAAACTTCCCGCGGAGGTCACGTTGTATTTCCGAGATGAAGGCAGCGAGTGGAAACTGTTCGGCTTTCAACTGAAGAGTCGCCGCTAGTGATGCAGCGGAGCCTTCAGTCTGTCTCGTCTAAAGAGTCCCCCCAACCGTCAGGAGGAATTACTATAGTGCGCGCGACAGTCTTCATAATCGTCACCGCGGTGTTCGTGTCGGTGTCGGTGGTAAGCGCCGGCCGCAAACCGGACATACCTGAAAAACAAACCAGGTCAAACGCCGGCTCGATCACACCCAGGTCGTACCGAAGTCCGGGACGGCTCCACAAAATCGTCGTATCGAAGGACGACTCCGAAATGCTCGCTGAGGTTCTGGCGGAGGGCGCAGTCGAAATCTCCGACTATGGTTCATTCAAGCTTCTCGCGTTTGACGACAGCGCAACGTTCAAAGCAGAGCGACAGCTCGAAACGGAGGGGCGAGTCGGGCATCGGGCGACCGATCTGCTTAAAGTGCGCGACGATTTCAACGTGCTGCTGCTCAGGTCGGGTGCGATTGACACAACCGCCGATGAAGCACCCGGGACCTTCGTTGGGATCGCTGGGTTCGCCAATGAATCTGCGACGTCCAGCTCTATTGATGATAAATATTATGCGCCAGGGCAGCTTCGATTGGTCCAATTTGTGGGACCGATCAAGAGCGCGTGGCTGGATGAGCTCGAAGCGAGCGGGCTCGAGCGAGTCGCTTACATTCCCAATAATGGCTATCTGGTGCGCGGTGACTTGGCCGCGCGCGATCGGTTTATAAGCCGCCACCGAACGGCGCTGGCCCGCGGCGAGGGATTCCTTCAGTGGGAAGGTCCATACCTGGCAGAGCACAAAATCCATCCCGCACTTTATGAGCCTGTTGCTGCGCGGTCCGGAGAAATCACGGTCGCACTCCAGCTCGCCCTTCCACAGAGTGAACCACGAGGCGGGGAGAATCCCGAAGTGAAACAAGCACGCGGGCTCGCCTCGTCCGTAATGGTCGACGCTTACTCGGTGCTAAACTTCACGAATCTGCGAATGAAAATCGACGCAAGCAAGATCACCGAGCTCGCCGCCTTGCCGAGCGTCGTCAACATCGAGCCGTGGAACCCGCCTCAGTTGTTCGACGAGCGCGCGGATCAGATAATCGCCGGGGAATTGAACGCTGATCGCACCGCTCCGAAAGGGCCGGGATACGCGGCGTGGCTTGGGGCGCGCGGCTTCTCATCGCCGTTCAGCTTCGCCATCGACGTTTCGGACACGGGAATCGATCGCGGAGCCATCACACCCGATAAGCTGCACCCGGATTTTCTGGATTCAAATAAACAAAGCCGTATCCTTTACGCGCGCGATTATACGTCCGAGCTCGATCCCGGAGACATACCGGGTCACGGAACGATCAATCTGTCAATCGCAGGCGGCTCGAACGTCTCTTCAGACAAAGACATGCGCGACGGTTCAGGTTTCAACTATGGCTTGGGGGTCGCACCGTTCGCGCTGCTCGGCTCATCGAAGATTTTTCAATCCAACGGCGTCTTTGATCTCATCGATCCTTACACGAAACTGGTATCGGAAGCTTACCGCGACGGCGCGCGAGTCTCGTCCAACAGTTGGGGCGATGTCACCAACTCGTACTCGATTGATTCGCAAGAGTACGACACTCGGGTCCGGGACGCGACGCCGTCTCAACCCGGTAACCAGGAGATAACGATTTGTTTCGCTGCCGGGAATGCAGGATCGGTTAAAACGATCAGCACACCGAGCACTGCAAAAAATGTTATTTCGGTGGCGGCAAGCGAGAACTCACGCAAGGATGGCACCGACGGCTGCGGAGTGACCAACAGCGACGCCGACAATGCTATGGACATTGCATACTTCTCATCGGGTGGGCCGCTCGACGATGGACGGATGAAACCCGACATCGCCGCGCCGGGTTCTCACGTCGAGGGCGCCGCTTCACAAAACGCCCTGTTTGATGGGTCGGCGGTGTGCGGCGAGTCCTTCGGCACTAAACCGTATTTCCCAACCGGGCAAACGTTGTACACCTGGTCGTCGGGTACGAGTCATTCGACGCCCCATGTGGCAGGTGCGGCCGCGCTGGTTCGGCAGTTCTTGATCAATCGAGGTGAAGCGCCTACTGCGGCGCTCATCAAGGCGCTGCTGCTGAACACGACTTCTTACATGACTGGCGACCGCGCAAACGGGGATCTTCCACAGGCCCGACAAGGCTGGGGGCTGATGAACCTGAGTCGCGTGTTTGACTCGACTCCAAAGTCCTTCGTCAACCAGACAACCACCTTCACCTCGAGCGGGCAGGAGTTTGTGCTTACTGGCGAGGTAAAAGACTCCACGCAGCCGTTTCGCGTGATGCTGGCGTGGACAGACGCGCCCGGTTTTTCAGGAGCGGTCCCGTGGGTGAACGATCTCGATCTTGAAGTAACGATCAATGGGCAAGTTTATCGCGGCAACAACTTTATGGGACAGTTCTCGCAACCCGGAGGCGATCCGGACACAAAGAACAACGTCGAAGCAGTTTGGCTTCCAGCGGGGACCGTAGGAACCTTTGTCGTTCGAGTGCGCGCCAGCAACATCGCGGGCGACGGCGTGCCGGGCAACAGCAATTCAACCGATCAAGATTTTGCGCTGGTCGTCTACAACGGCGAACGGAAAGACGCGCCGGTCGCGGCAATTGCAAGCGTGACACTGGCCGGTGGCTCGGATGCTTTCGCAGATCCTGGCGAGACCGTTTCAATGAGGCTGAAAGTCAGCGATCTTTCTCCGATAGCGCTGACCGGTGGGCGAGGCACACTGACCACAACCACAACTGGAATTACAATCACCACAGGCGCCTCTGACTTTCCGACCATCGCCCCGGGCCAAGACGCTGAAGGTTCGACTCCGTTCGTGTTCACGGTTGCCGGAAGCGTCGCGTGTGGCACCACTGTCAACTTCGTGCTTGACGTTTCGAGTCAGGGGTTGCTATCGCGAGTGCCGTTCAGCGTTCTTGTTGGCAAACCTCAAGCCGCTCAGTTCTTCTCCGACGACATCGAGTCCGGCGACTCCAAGTGGACCCACGGCAGCGGAATCGCGAAGAAGAAGAGCCGTGTGGACACTTGGACGATCTCGACCAGGCGAGTTCACTCCGGAACGAGTTCATGGTTCACACCCGATCCCGGCACTCAAGTTACTGATGCCCATCTCGACACGATTCCGATTCAGCTTCCGACAGACGGTCGCAATCTTCAGTTGGTGTTTTATCATACTTTTGAATTCGAGCGCGGGACTTTTGACGGCGGAGTGTTGGAAATCTCAAGCGGTGGGGACTTCGAAGACCTCGGCCCAAAGATACTGAAAGGCCGTTATAACGCGACTATTCGCGATTTCACCAGCAATCCTCTGGTCGGCAGGCCGGGATGGGTCGAAGGACGATTGGGGACGTTTCAGCAAGTGGTCGTGGATTTGTCGAGCTACGCTGGAAAGACGGTGACTATCAGGTTTCGGATAGGAACCGATATTAATGGCAAAGGTTTGGGATGGTACATCGACGATGTTAGCTTGAGAGGCGATCGCGTGAGCTGCGCCTCTGTGGGATTGGAGCAGTAAGGCTCTTTGTGTCCTTCGAAAGTTCTGCGACTTCGCGCGAAACGCTTGCCTGAGGAGGCGATTTACAGTCGAACTTTTGGTTTAGCCTGCTCGTAACTCAGAGCGACAACTCAGTAAAAAGGAGACCCTAATGTATCCACTCTTTGCAGTTGCAGCCATAATACTGGACATCTTCGCGATCACTGACGTTATGAAATCCAGTCGCGATACGACCACCAAGGTCGTGCTGATGGCGTTGATAATCCTTTTCCCGATCATCGCCGCCGGGCTTTACTTGCTGGTCTTTAGGGATAAGGGTTATTGAGCCAAGCCACAACAACTCCTACTTTCATCCCCACAAATCTTCATAATTCGGTTGACTCCCGCATCGCTTTCTGCTATTTTATGCACAAATCTAGAATAATATGTGCATAGAAGAGCATGCGGACGCATAAATCAAACAATAAAGCTCGCCATCAAAAGATCCTCGATATCATAAGCGCGAAACGAATCGCGACTCAGGAGGGCCTGGCCCGGCAGCTTCAACGCCAGGGATTCACTGCGACGCAGTCGAGTGTCTCTCGAGACATCGTCAAGCTCGGGTTGACCAAGTTGGACGGCTATTATGTGGCGCCCCAAGCGGCGCTGAGAGTCGGAGGACCTGTGGTCGCCTTAGACACCGCGGGAGACAACATTATCATCGTAAAAACCGAAGTCGGACTGGCACAACCTGCGGCGCTCACAATCGACCGCGCGCAAATCGACGAGATCGTCGGAACCGTGGCGGGCGACGATACGATTCTGGTCGCGGTCAAGAACGCGACTGCCGGGCGGCTGGCAATGAAGAAGATCGTCGACCTTTTTGCGCCCTCTCGCGCAGGTTCACGCAGTACACGCGCACGGGTGACGCGTCACGCCTTAAATGCGCCGTGGACCCGTTAAGTTTCGGAGAACTATGACAGAAAGAATTGACAAGGTGGTCCTCGCTTATTCGGGTGGGCTCGATACATCAGTCATCCTGAGGTGGCTTAAAGAGACCTACAACTGCGAAGTGATCTGTTTTGCGGCCGATGTGGGGCAGGCTGAAGAACTCGGAGGACTTGAAGAGAAGGCGCACGCGACCGGCGCGTCAAAGCTTTACATAGAAGACCTGCGCGAGGAGTTTGTCCGCGACTTCGTCTTCACCGCGCTCAAGGCGAACGCGGTTTATGAAGGCGTGTACTTGATGGGTACGTCGCTCGCACGTCCACTCATCGCCAAGAGGCAGATCGAGATCGCACATAAGGAAGAAGCGAGAGCGGTCGCGCACGGAGCTACAGGCAAAGGGAATGATCAGGTTCGATTCGAGCTGACTTACTACGCGCTCGATCCGCACATTCGGGTTATCGCTCCGTGGCGTGAGTGGCCCTTCAAGTCTCGTTCGGATCTGATCGCTTACGCGAAACAGCACAACATTCCAATCACCGCTACGAAAGAGAAGCCTTACTCGATGGATCGTAACCTGATGCACATCAGCTATGAGGGTGGGATTCTGGAAGACCCGTGGGCCGAGCCTCCAAAGGAGATTTTCATCCTCACTGGCTCACCTGAGGACGCGCCGAACAAGCCGGTCTACCTTGAGATTGAATTCGAATCGGGTGTGCCGGTCGCCGTCGATGGCGAAACGCTTTCAGCAGCGGCACTTCTCGACCGGTTGAATCGCATTGGCGGTGAGCATGGGGTTGGACGAGTAGATCTGGTCGAGAACCGATTCGTGGGAATGAAATCCCGCGGCGTGTACGAGACTCCCGGGGTAACGGTCCTCCACGCGGCTCATCGCGCTGTGGAATCTCTCACGCTCGACCGCGAGGTCGCGCACCTAAAAGACTCGCTCGGACCGCGAGTGGCCGAGATGATCTACTACGGATTCTGGTACACGCCCGAGTTTGAAGCGATTCGCGCACTGATTGATGAGAGTCAGAAGAATGTGACCGGCACGGCGCGGCTCAAGCTTTACAAAGGCAACTGCAGCGTTGTGGGCCGTCGCTCACCGCGTTCATTGTATTCAGAAGAGTTTGCAACGTTCGAGCGCGACACGGTCTACAACCAGCGAGACGCGGAAGGTTTCATCAAACTGAACGCGCTGAGATTGCGAATGAGAAAGATGGCTGAGGAGAAGAAGGGAGAGAATCGAGGATAGAAGACCGAAGATCGGAGGATGCAATCATGATTCAAGCTTCGACTGAACCCGCTCTGACTATAGCGGAAACACCATCTGTCGACCTTCGACTGGTGCGGGTCGACAAAATCGCCTCCTCCACCGTCAACTTGAAACTCGACCACGATCTCGAAATCACTGCTAGTTGCGAAGCGCGCGCCGGCAACGTCATCATAGTCCGCACGCTTACCGACAACGCTACTTACAACACGCTCGAGCTGGTAACGGGACGAATGGCCAAGATCAATCCCGGCGATGTTATTGCCGGCGTGCTCGGCTATCGGCGCGCGCTCAAAGGTTTTGTCGGCGACGTGCCGGAGACCGTTAACGCGCACGATCGATTGCATCTATTGAATCTCGGCGGTCTGGTTGGTCGCTGCGTCGGACAACACCACAGCCTCAGCAATGCAATCGAAGTCGAAGTGCTCGGTATGCCCATTCGCGATGGCCGGATTTTGAATATCGCCGCAGGTGCAGTCGAGCCTCGCCAAAAGCTCGACGCCGGGACGCCGCTGGTGCTGATTGCCGGGACCTGCATGAATTCGGGAAAGACTTACGCCGCGACCGAGATCATCAAACACCTGACGCGCGCCGGTTATCGCGTAGCGGCGGCGAAGCTGGCGGGAGTCGCGTGCTTGCGCGACACATTAAACATGAAGGACCACGGTGCGATTGAGACGATGAGCTTTCTTGATTGTGGGCTCCCGTCGACGGTTGGCGTTGATGATCTTTCGCCGATTGCGAAAGGCGTCATCTCCCGGCTTGCCGGCGTCAATCCCGATTGCATCGTGATTGAGCTGGGGGACGGAATACTTGGCGGCTACGGCGTGAACACGGTCTTCAACGATCGCGAATTGATGAACGCGACCGCCGCGCTGGTTTTTTGTGCGAACGATTTTGTAGGCGCGTGGGGCGGCCGCGAGTTGCTGGCTAATCTCGGCGTGAAGATCGATGTAGTCTCCGGTCCGGTTTCCGATTCGCAGATGGGAATGGATTATGTAAAGCGGGAGCTTGGCCTTGATGCGGCGAACGCGGTAAACGGCGGCGAGCGGTTGGGAGAGTTGATTAAGTCGAGACTGGACCAAAGGAAATGAAGCCCAGCGGGTACGAAACCCCGTAGGGATGACCTGTCGATAGCAGAGAGTACGCCTCCGGTCCGTAACTCCGTTAGGAGTTACCTGCTTCATGGTTCAGCTCAGCGCTGAAAGGTGACTCCTGACGGAGTCAAAAACATTCGACTCCGCGCAACTATCGACAGGCAATCCCTACGGGATTGGCATGCGAAGAAGGGGTGAAAAATTGATCAAAGTCGGCATACTCGGAGGATCGGGCTACGGCGGGAGCGAGCTGCTCCGTATTCTGTTGTTTCATCCTCAGGTCGAGATCGCGTTGGTCACAGCTAACGAGCACGCGGGCAAGCGCGTCGACTCGGTTCATCCGAATCTCGCGAAGCTTACTGATCTCAAATTCGAATCGATGCCCGATCCAAGCAGCCTGCGCGATCTGGATTGTGTCTTCCTCGCGTTACCTCACGGTCAGGCAATGGAGATTGTGCCTTTGCTTCCGCGCTCGGTGAAAGCGATTGACCTGTCAGGCGACTTCCGCTTGAACGACGCGACTATCTTCAAACAGTTCTACGGACGTGAGCACACAGCGATGGACGCACAGCGCGACTTCGTCTACGGCTTGACCGAGGTGAATCGCAATCAAATCAAGGAAGCGACGCGCATCGCGAACCCCGGGTGCTTCGCCACCGCGCTCGAGTTGGGACTCCTCCCGTTGGTCGCTTCTGAGCTGGTGAAAGGCAAGGTCATCGCCGATATGAAAACCGGCTCGTCGGGCTCGGGCGCCAGGGCCGCGGCGAACACACATCACCCGAAGCGTGCGAACAGCTTCTATGCTTACAAGATGTTTGAGCACCAGCATCAGCCTGAAGCGGAACAGTTACTCGCGTCGGTGAGCTCGAAGTGGTCATCTGAATGCTCGCTCGTGTTCCAAGTCCACTCGATCCCGGTAGTGCGGGGTATCTTCGCGTCGATCTACGTAACTCCGGCTCGACCGATGACGCGCGAAGACATCGGCAGTTTGTTTCGAGAGTTCTACGGCGACGAGTTTTTCATTCGATTGGTAGACGGCTCGCCGGATATCAACTGGGTGAAGAACACCAACTTTGTAGACATCGGCTGGGCAGCAAGCGGCGACAATGTGACTGTGTTCGTGGCGCTCGACAATCTGGTGAAGG
>DASXSR010000293.1:0-19425 GCA_036505875.1 Blastocatellia bacterium
CGGGGTCGCGCAGACCAGGACGAGTACGGACGATCTGTTAAGCGCGCGTGCATATGCTCCTCTCGCCTGTAAGTATCTTCCCAAATGTAATGATTTTCTATTGCGGTCCTGAGACTCGTTACTACTAAACCTGCCTTGTGAAGCGCTAGACGTAGAGTCTCGGGTGAAAACAGGTGAAGATGACGAGGCGGATCCCAGTGAATCCAGTGAGGACCAGACCGCTTACGATTGAGGCTCTCCACGTTAGGAGTCCCGATGTAAAGCCGGCCTCCGGGCTTGAGAAGTTCGGCAACGACCCGTAATTGGTCAACCGGATCCACCATATGCTCGATGACGTGATTCATGTGAATGAAGTCGAAGCTGGCAGGTTGAAAGGCCACGTTCTTGAGTTCTCCGACGAATACCTCAATGTCGAAAAGGCGTTTAGCAGTGAGGGCTGCCCGGGAGTTCAGTTCTACGCCCATCACTTGCCAACCATAACGTTTCAGGTAATTCAGATATACACCGATTCCACAACCGATGTCCAAAGCTCGGCCGTCCGGGTGATAGCGAGGGAAACGATGAGATACGCCAAAGAAGGTTCGATTTCGAAATAGCGTAACAAAGACTGCCTTAAAAGCCTTCTCCCAAAGCGCCTGAGGAGGAACAGGGTAACTCATCGATCCTAGTACGTTCGCACGAATACGCTCACGCAAGCCACGCACGGCACGGGGCGGCCTTTCGAGGTCTTCCGCAGGTGCGGGTGCCTGATAGCTGTAGTAGTCAGAGTCCGGGTAGTAGTACTGCAATTGTTCCCTGGTTGGTCTCGGCGATAGCCGCACAAGTTGGCAGTGCTGACAGCGCGCGAAGGCGAACATGCCCGGCAGGTCATAATGACGGTCTGCCATTTTGAATAGAGTCTCAGCGGCACCGCTCCCACACAGCGGACAATGCTCGACAACTTCAGTGATTGGAATAAACGTCTGCAACGCGTGGTGGGCAACTGTTGTGGTCATATTGTTAGGCGCGTGCTACTGCCGCCGATCTCGGACAAACCGGTAACCGTCCAAGATGATTGGTGGAACGATCGATCGAACTACGCTTTTTACCATCCGCACGCCGTTGGATTGATTCTCTGAAGTTCCTCCCGTTCTCCTCTGAAACAGTGTCGAGTGTGGCGAGCTCTTTTCTTCTTCGGGACGGCCATTCGTGTAGTAATAGGTGGCGATTGACTTGCGCGTTTGACCGGCTGGGCACGTCAGGGGCAGCGGATGGCCGTGGAACGCATAATCAGTTGTGCTGAATATGACACAACGATTGAAGATTGGAAGCACCTTCTTAACGCACTCGGTCATATCACGGCTCCACAACTCCAAATGACCGCCATATTCTTCTCGCCAATCTTTATTCAAGTAAAGGAGCAAATTCAGCCGACGATCCAGCCTCAGTTTGTCGAGCCAGTTGAAGTCGGCGTGGACTTCAAGCTTTCCGCCTCTCTCGATCTCGTGCAAGCCGCCGCCGCCAAAATAGGGGTCTGGAATGAGAGCGTCGATTCCGGTTAGTCGCTCCAAGAATTCAAGCATTACCCGGCAGTTCAAAAAGTACAAGAAATCCCGAATGTCTGTTGGCATGCTCTCTGCTTTAGAGAACTCCAACTTCTTTTCATTGTCGTTATCGAACTCTCGCCAGGTTACCTGCCCAGGCTTGGGGAATTGATCGAGTAGCGGCTCTAGCAACTCCGCAGGAAGAAAGTCATCTATGATAATGTGTGGAAAGGGTTTGGCGAATTGATATTGTTCGTTAAGTGAATAAGCAATCTCCTCAAGCCGAGTTGTCACCTCGTCGCTAAGAAGTCCGTCAATCACGCGAGACGCCTGAAACATTATGCGCCATGCTCCATGGTGGATTTCATTTCTTGGCTACTACAAGGAGGCGCAGATGGTCCGGATCGTGCTGCACAGAATCGAACGTAAGCAGGTGTAAGGAGGCGCGCTCCAGGATTTCCAAGACCTCTTGTCTAGCGTAATGTCGAATGTACGTGACGCCGTCTCCTTCAAAGTACCTCTTATTGCCTTCTATCAAGTCAAACAACACCATGCACCCTGGGTTAAGATATCTTGAAATGTTATTCAACGCCTTTTCAAAAGAGGGGAAGAGATGCTTCAAAACCAGAGAGGATAGGACCACATCGAACTTGTCGCTAAGTGAAGCCGTCTCGACATCGTCGCAAAGAAAGTTGACCCTCGGCTTTGTGAATTTCTCTTTCAGATACTTGATGTTTTTGGCAGAAATATCAATGCCCACATAGTTACTGAACGGCATATCCTGTTTGAGTATCCCCTCCAGGAGCCTTCCATATCCGGGACCGATCTCGAGAATTGCTTTCTCATTGCCGAAGGCGTTGTAGGATGCTGCCTTCAAAATGAATGCGTCCCCTCCGATGCTCTTGCTCCACGTCAAGCAGGTGGTAGGGGCAGCGTCGCGCCATCGTGTCTTTGACCTTTCGTAAGTGGCGTCGTTCGATTCACACAGACGCTCTTCGAGTTGATCGATTCGCTTCTGCATTGCTGACATGTTCTCATAGACAGCCGTTATGCCCAGAACATCTTTCGAGAGTTGTTTGAGCTTGGTGGGAATAAGGCTCTTAATAAAGTTTCTTTTGTTGATGCCGTACCCCCTTGTATGGATAACGGGCAGTTCGGTCAAGCTTGGGATCCCGTGGCGACGGTTCTGGGCCTTGCTATGGCAACCAGTAACCTTAATAGGTCCAGCAAAGCACCTCGTCCGCCCACCACTGTAAGAATCAATAGGTATATCACTAGCACGAGGCTGATTTCGCAGACGAGACGCGCTGAAACGGGGTTTATATAACCTGCGATGTTCAAGGCAACGAAGCTAGCAGCGGTTGCGGCGATCAAAGGCCCGACGAAGGTAGACAACATGTTCCAGCTGATTTCTCGCGCAACGGCTCTCGCGGTCCAATATAAAGCAACACCTAGTATCGTCACAGCAGCAAAGTCTCCAAGTGCTGCTCCAATGATGCCCCAGCGATTAGCAAGAACCGGAATGAGCACGACTAACGCCAGAAGTTGGAGAGCTGTGGCAATACCGCTCAAGTGAGCTCGTCCCCGGCTCACGAGTAGAGCATTGGCGACGAAGACTGCAGGATGCAAAAGCGCTGTGAGACACATAATCCGCAGACAAGGAACCATAGGCAGCCACTTTGGTCCTATAACAATGCTCACCAGGGAAGGCGCGGAAACAAATAGAGCGGCGCAAATGGGGACCAACAGTAAGTTAGAGTACTGAAGACATTCGCGGACTGCTCGCTGCATGCGAATTGATTCATCCTGAATTCGCGCGAGTGTTGGCATAAGAACGAAGCTGATCGCTTTGTTAAAAATAAGTACGGGTGTTCGCGATGCGTTCCAAGCCATTGAGTAAAAGCTCATCGACGCAAGTCCGAGCACTCCTGAAACGATAACGTTGTCTACGCGCGTTGTGAGATATCCTCCGAAACCGCCCGCGAAGACCTTGGCGGTACCACTCATAAGCTCGTACCTCACGCTTCTGGAAGGCCAAAATTCCCAGGCAGGCCCTCTCCTCCAAAGCAATCGCCACCACAACATCGCCGCAGTCATTGCGGCGCTGACGACACTTGCCCAGGCCACGCCGATGTAGCCGCGCCCGGTTAGCAAGAACGCAACTGCCAAACCGACGAACACGATGGGCTGAATGATCTGCAGTCTCGCGATGTAATTCAATTGGAGGCGTCTCTGCATAACGATCTGAGGGTAGCCACTCAGCAACTCCAACACTGGCATCCAGGCGAGCACGCCTAGTAGCTGTCGGAGAGGAATAGCCGCGTCCTCTTTTCCGGTCAAATAGTGGGCGACAACTGGAAAGGTCAGCCAAAGAAGCGCCAGAGAAAGCGCAATGATCACCGCGCGAACTTCAGTAGCCGCGAACGCATATTGATGATCACTTCTACCACCTCGAGCGGCAACCGCAGCGGTTTCCGGGTAGAAGCCCAACATTGAAATGACACCGATGACGATTACCGCGAGGCCCAGCAGCCCAACCTCAACGGGCTCCAGTAATCGCGCGGTCACAATAGACAACACGACCGTCAGAATGCGAGTGACCAATTCGGCGCCGCCCGAGGTCAGCGCAGCTAGCGCGGTCCGGTAGCGAAGCGTCTCGCTGAACGGCTGTCCAGTGAGCTCTTGAGCGCTGAGTGCTGAGAGCTCAGAGGTCTGATTCACCCGCCGAGGATCGGCAACGGTGTCGAGAATGCTTTGAGACATTGTGTAGTGGTCAGTGGTCTGTGGTCTGTGGTCAGCAGCAAGTCGTCACTGGTCAGACGTCAGTCTCCGCTCGCTCCAGCCTCGTGCGCGCTCTCCTGCTGCTCGTAGTCGCCATACGATTCGTAGTAATACGAGTCATAGCCGCCACCGTGCATCTCTGTGTTGTTTAGAACCACGCCGAAGATTCTCGCGCCCGCCATTGAAAGCTCCTGACGCGTGCGCCTCAAGACTTCGCGGTTGCTCTTGCCTCCGTGCACCACCAGTATCACGCCATCAACCATCGTCGACAGTATGACCGGGTCGGTCACCTTCAACAGCGGGGGCGAATCGATCAATATGTGATCGTACCGCTCGCCCAGTAGAGCCAGCATCTCCTTCATTCTCGCCGAACTGATCATTTCCGAGGGGTTTGGCGGAATCCGACCCGACGGAAGCACCGACAGATTCGTAATCGGCAGTTTCTGAATGACATCGTCAAGCTCAGCTCTCCGGGCCAGATAGGTCGACAATCCAACGGTATGATCAACGCCAAGCGACCTGTGAACCGAAGGCTTTCGGAGATCGCAATCAATAATGAGAACCGACGCCCCGAGTTGACTCAGTGAGATAGCAGTATTGATTACAGTTGTCGTTTTGCCTTCCTCCGGCTGCCCGCTGGTCACAAGGATCGTCTTGGGCGGTTTATCAGTGGACGATAGGAGAACCGACGTACGCAGAACACGGTACGCCTCGGCGATGGAGGACCGGGAGTCGAGCGCAAGCAAGTGGTCTGTAGTGAATCCGTTTGCCTTGGCCAATGCGAGTCCGGCGGCCGCTCTCTTTGAGCCGTTGCTGCCCGCCTTCAGCGCACGCTGCTTGCGGCCCCTTATTGCCGGTATGACGCTGAGCGCGGGCAACTGTGCAAAGCGGCTTACGTCCTCGACGGTCTTGACGGTGTTGTCGAGATACTCGAGCACGAAGACTAATCCCACGCCGGCGAGCAGACTCACGAGAAAGCCGATCAGTATCGTGCGCGGCCGGTTGGGCGCAACAGGGGACAGCGGCACCTGAGGAGGATCGATCATCTTGGTATTGTTGTGCTGCTCGTGTTCCTGAATCTTGGCCTGATTAGTCTTGTTCAGGAATTCCGCATAAATCGAATTAGCGGTCTCGACGTTCTTCTTCAAGATGTTGAACTGGATGGAGGCCTGGTTTTGCTGCGCCGCTTCTGCCTTTGCGAGGTTCAGCGCCGCTTCCAGAGAAGACTGGTCGCGAACCGCGCGTTCGTAATCGGCGCGGAGCTTTTCTTCAAGGGACCCTTTGCTGTCGTCGATCTGCTTTTGAATCGCAGCCATCTGCTCCTTGGTGTCGACAACCTTGGGATTCTTAGGCCCAAAGGTGGTCTCCTGCTGCGAGAGGGTAACCGCAAGTTCTCCGAGTCTCTTCTTCAGCTCATTCATCCGTGGGTCGGAGAAGGCGTCCGGGAGTTGGGCGACGCGCCCTGCCTTGACTTCCTCGTAAAGCGACTGCTTCAACAGGCGCTCGGTCTGTGCGCGAGTTACTTCTCCGTGAAGCTTGGTGAGCTTTTCCACTGAAAGGTTTTCCTTCGCGTCGCTCGAATAGATATTGTGACTTCCGCTATAGTCGGCCAGTTCCTTCTCAGCCTTCTCGACGTTGGACTTAAGCTCGCGAGTCGATTTGTCCAGCCATTCCGACGCGCTGGTGTATTTTTCCGTTTTGCTCTCGAAAGTGCGCTTTATGAAAACTTGCGCGACATTGTCAACGATCTCGGCGGCCAGCACGGGATCGGTGTGTGTGAATGAGATTACAAGCATACGGGTGTCCGGCAACGGCTCGGCGCTGAGATTAGCAGCCAGCACGTCGACGTAGGGAGCGAGTCTAGCGCTTTCCTGTCGCGATCGTTCGGGTGGCGACATTGCGGTTGGGGTCTGTAGGATTGCGGGCGGGGTCCATTGCTCCTGCGGTTTGAGCCGACCCAAAGCGCTTTTGATTGCTTCGACAATCGAACGCCGAGAATTAATATCCATAATACGCGGGTTTTGATCGAGCTTCAGATTAACGACCACGTCCTCGAGCAGCGGCCTGCTTTGAAGCTGGCGGATGCGAGTCTTCATCGCCATCTGAACGAAATAGAGGTCGTCGCCCTCATCGGTTTGGAAAATGGTGTCGCCGGTCCTGATTAGCGTCCTGCTGTCTTTGCCTATCTCAACCGTGGTGGAGGCCAGATAGGTTGATTTGGTGCGGTAAACTTCGACGGTCACAACCGAGGTAACTATGACTGCGATAGTGATGATTACCAGTTTGCGCTTCTTGATCGCTCCCCACATTCGACGCAAATATGCCCGCTCGTCGTCCTCGGGATATCCATATCCGTAGCCATAAGCGTTGGCGTCGGGGTAACCTCCCAAACGAGGATAACCGGGTCGCACCAGTGAGGATTCATCGGGGGATGGGACTCTCTCTAATTCTAACCGTGGGTCTGACATTGGAGTTCTCCAGGAACTGTAACGGGGGTTAGGGAATCGGCATTCGCGTAATTGTGGTGAGGCCGAATGCTCTGAGCACCGCCCCTCCTATGGTCTTGGAACGGCTATTGGGCACCATTATGATGTCATTGGCCATGATTGCGAGGTCTTCTTTCTTGCCATTCATAACGGCGGAGATGTCGACATGCAACTCCTCGCGTTTGCCGTTCGAGTTCTCGCGAAACACGATCCCTCGGTTCAAAGCGGCCTTGTAAGTTGTGCCCTGCGCAAGCGAGATGGCTTGTCGCAGCGTGGTGCCCTCTTTGAGCTGGAACTGGCCTGGCGCAACAACTTCGCCGGCGACGAAAAAGATATCGGTTGGCGGTATGTTCACCATATCGTTCGGCTCGAGCAGGACGTCCTGATCGAATCGACCTCTGAAAAGGGCGTTGATGTTTGCGCTCTTCATTTCATATCTTGGCTCCGAGTCCGCTGCGCCGGTTTGCCCCGTTTGTCCGCCGTTTGCGCTCGCGACATTGGTCGAGAGCTCTTTGTCCGAAGCCGCTTTCAACTTACGGATAATGTAGGCGTTGGCGCCGTGATGCTCGCTCAAGCCGCCGGCCAACGTGATCAACTCGAGCATGGAGGGTCGTCCTTCTACCTGAAAGACTCCCGGGCTTTTCACCGAGCCCAGGATCCAAAACGACCGGCTGTTGAATTCTCTCACGCTGACCAGCACTTTCGGGTCTTTCAAATAGTCGCGCCGCAATCCGTCCGCGATCAACTGTGCGAGCTCTTCGGTGGTCTTTTTCGCGGCGATAACACGGCCCACATACCCCATGAGAAAGGTGCCTGAGGCCGTGACGCGAAACGTCCCGGAAAGCTCCGGCGCGTTCTCGACTTTGATATCAAGCACGTCGTTCGGTCCGATTCGATAGTCCTCGTCGGGCGAAACCAATACTGCGCTCGTCCCGCGACCCGCGGGCTGCGGCGCGGCGCCGCTTGACGAGGCCCCCGTCGACTGACTGCTCTGATTCGGACGATCCGACTGGCCGTATGCGGCAGCACAAGAAGTTATGGCCAGCGCTACAATGATATGGAGTTTGGTGTTCATGATGCCTCTCGCGGTTCTAAACAGACAACGCAACGGCCTTTTCAGATCGCGCTGCGGTCCGGCTTGGCCTCAGAGCAGTCGATCCCTCTCTATCGACAGCGAAAGCTCCAGCGCGGGTCGCTACTGCTGAAAGCAGCAAAAATAGTAAGGCGTTTGACGGTACTTGTAAATTGAAGTCAAACAGACTGTGAACGAGCATTGCAAACAAACCGGCTCCGCTTCCGAGCGCCAGCGCGGAGACGAGCGGATCGCGAGACCGTGCGCCTCGGACGACTGAGCGGAACACTAAGACAATGAACCACAGCGCGATTAATCCGCCGACTATTCCGCAGTCCGCTACGATCTGGAGATAGTCATTATGAGACTGCGGAACTCTCAGCGATCCGTCGCTCTTCGTGTACATCGAGAAAGCAGTCTCGTATGCTCCGAACCCGACGCCGAGCAACGGATTTGCGCGAATCATGGTGAAGGTGTCACGCCAAACCCATCCCCGGCTTGAGAAAAAGCTCTCGGTCGACGTCTGGCCGGCGGGTGCTTGTCCGCGCGTTACGCGATTGATGACCGGGTCAGCGCCAATCCAGAAGATTCCGGCGGTGATTACGGCAACGATGACCAGGACAATCGCCGATTGAGAGACGAATTGAGGAAGGCCGCGCGTATCGCCCACGGGCTCTGTGCGTCGCGAAACCCTGTAGCTCATAACTGCCAAGAATATCATTGATGCGGCGACGCTGATAATCCCGCCACGCGAGAGCGATAGCACGGCGGCGACGCCCATCATCGCAGCCGCAAAGCCGTACAACATTCGGAGTTCCGGCCGAACTGCTCGCCTGAGGACCAGTGCGACGGCCAGCGGAATCAGTAGCTCCATATAGCCGGCGAAGTGATTGTGATTTGCAAACGGTCCGAACGGCGAGGTCATTTCAGTGTGGCGCAGCCAATAAAAGGAGCCGTTCCAAGTGAAGTGCTGCACCAGCGCAAACACGGCCATCGCCAATCCATAAATGACCAGAAATTGCGCGACCCCGGAGAGACGCCGGCGAGTATCGAAGAAATTCGTCGCTATCAGAAACGAAATGGATAAGAAGATCAATACAATCACAGCGCCACGCGTGGACTCGACATTCTTCGAAAGGCTCATCCATCGTCCGCTGCCGTCTGTAAGGGCAACGCTCTGGACGAGCGCCACTGCTATGAGCGAGACGATCGGGAAAAAGATGCTGGGAACATTCAAGCTCAACCGTCTATCTGCTGCGACTTTGACGGACCACAGCAGGAGAATGATGACTATTATGCCTTCGAACACGAACACCGACCACGGCTCGACGGCGCCATGTGCGAGCGCAGTAAAGACCACTGCAACCAGAAAAACAACTCTGATGGTCTTACTCAAATGGTCTTTTGCAGCCTCACTGCGAGTTGTGTTCATTTGGCTTGTTCGGTTAACACGAAGTCATCGAACCAAACGGTTCCAGACGTCGCCTCGTCGTAGCTGAACCGCGGCACACGCTTGATTGTGATCACGATCGCGCGCGTGTTTGCAGGTGCGGTGAAATCAATCACAACCGGGCGCCAGTCGCCGGACCCTGCTGAGATTGGAGCGGACTTTACAATCTCTGTTGAGGAGAGGCCGGTCACCACAATCCGAGGTCCTTCAGGTGTGTTAAGCTGCTCGGTCTTCGCGTAGCACTCCAGTCGATATCGCGTTCCCGGATGCACAACCACCGTCTGCTTGACCTGCTCGTCCAGCCGGGTGGTGTCGCGCCCGGCGAAGTCGATCCTGAGCGACCGGCTCCCAGTCCGGGCGACGCTCGAGTCGATGCTTGGCACCGCATATTCGTTCCGGCCGATCTTCCAATCGAACTGTGTCAGGGTTTTTGAGGCGTCAGATTCAAAGCTTCCATTCCAAACGAGAGGCAACGGATGGCCGGGTTGCGCGTACGCTCCACTGACCAATCCAATCCACAGACCTCGCGCCTCCTCGATATACCCCTGCGATACCAGCGAGTCGATGAACTCCGGACTTTGAGATAAACCAACCAACACGTTGCGATCGATCCCACTGAAGACCGTGATCGCGTCGGGGGCGCGCTTTTCCTTCAACAGAAACTGCGCCAGCATCATCTGCGATTTTGGATCTGTCGGAGCGGCGGCTTGAAGCACGGCGAGATTGCCGGCCGACACGCGCCACAATAAATCGAGAGTACCGGGCAATAGATTCGAATTGGAAGAGGCTGCTGCGCGAAATTCGCTGACCGACTTGCCAAGCTTTCCTTCTCTGACGAGCAGATTCGCCAGCCGCCAGTGCACTTGGGTGTAGTTGGGAGCCAGCGCGAGTGCGTCACGCAAAGATTGCTCGGCGCCATCGCGATCGCCTTTCGCTTCTTTGACGGTCGCCATCAGGAGTCGGTGCTCGTAGTCCCACGGCGATAGATTGACGGCTCGCTGCGCGCGATTCTCAATGGCTGAGAGGTCACGCTCGTCTTGCGTCATCTCGGCCTCAGCGAGCCTCGCATTCAGGTTCGAAGAGTTCGGAAGGTAAGCGATTCCCGCAGCGAGCCATTCGGTCTTAATGTTAGCTCGCTGATCGGTAAGCACTCCTGCCACCAAGTTCAGCAGCATTGCATAAGACAGAAGAGCTGAGATGGTTAGTGCCGCAAATATCGCAACGACCCGCGCCGCTGTATTTCTTACTTCGACTTTTATGATCAACGTCTTAGCCTGCTCGCGTAGGTTCGACTCACTGCATTTTCAGGCGGACCTATGGCAAGTAACCTTAAGCCCCGAAGGGAAGACGCATTGCGCGCCACTCAGGATTTTCCTTACCCGCGCTGCCGACAAGGACAGCGATCCCTTTTCGCATTCGGGCACTTGGAATCAGCGCCTGTCGGCGAAGTTACTGCGCTTCGAATCTACAATTGCTGAATTGTTCCAACGGTCCTTCTTGGGTCGAAATGTAACCTGCGAATTGGCAAGCGCGCGAACATCGATCTGTCTGACCGCAGAGCATGTCTCTCATCAGGATCGGACGTAGGCATGGACGTCCAGTTCGTCGCTTCGTTGGGCAAGAAAAACCGAGGTTCCAAATCTTTCATGCATTAACCTCCATGAATTAGGTTAAAGCACGCCTCTCTTTCAGGCCCCCGCATCCAGAGGGACCACTTATTCTAACGATGTTGGTCGCTGCCGGGTCATCCCGTAATGCCCTTCCCGGCATGGGGCATCGGTGAGCATATTTCACCAGCAAGTCCTTGTCAATACCCCGGATAAGTGTTCGAAAGGCGCCCTTAGTCCGGGTCGATTTCCCCTCCGCTAACCCATTCGCCTTTTGACTTTCACCCAAGGATTATGAAAGAGCCAATCCGCCCCAGTCTCCAGCGATACGACTCTGTAATCGTTTCTTGCTTCAGGAAGATTGAGTGGAGAAGAAAGTCAACAATTCTGTGCCCGGACGGAAGTCCCAGTTTGCATCATGCCTGACAGCTAACCACCCAAACCGGTCAAACAATAGCTTTGGATAAAGCAGTGTGTTTTTGACTCTGTACTACAGAAACAGGTAACGAGTTGGAACCTGTTACGCCGCTAGAATCCGGGAAGGACCAAACGGTCAACAGCGATAATTGCTTGTCAATAACTTGGTATAGCCGTTGCCCAAGACACATCGGACGCGCCTTCTAGCCAAAACGATACGTCGCTGAAACGGAGATTCATTCAGATGATAATTCAGATGATAAGGCGAAGTGTGTTCTTATTCGGATTGATGACCTTGGTCCCTTTCTCTGGCACCGCACACGCACAAGGCTACTATCAGTTCTTAGGTCCCCCGCGTGCTGTTCCCGACAGTTTTTCCCCGCGCCATCACATTCGTTACAACACGCAGGGATATGATTCACCTGAGGTGAACTGGGCGAAGAGAGCCGGCAAGCTTCAAAGGAAAGGGGTACCCGACTACGCCATCGCCGAGATGCAACAATTCCCGGGCGGCACGGACGCAATTGGGGAATGGATCGATCAAGCTTTCGACGAGGTTCAGACTCAATTCATGAAGTGCGGATCACTAGCCAGTCGGGCCGCGTTTGTCTCGCCCAGCAGTCTGTACGTGATGATAATGCCATCGGCATTCTTCGAGCCTTATTACAAGTTCGACGTAGCTGGAGTCTACTACCCGTCGACCCACCAAATCCAAGTGCTTAACATTTACTACATTTGGAGTGGGCCGAACGCGGGCTGGTTACGACATGCGCGCGACTTGCTTAAGTGGGAGATGGGCAATTTCTTTGCGACTGAGTTGGGTGTGCAACCAGAGCCTCGACCCGATGGCTGGCCTTGCAGCTATGTGCGCTAACGGCAAGTCGCATCAGAGCGAGTCTGCTTTGACCCGAAGAGCATGCCCGGGGCAGAGGGTGATTATGTGTTCATATTCATTACTCCCGATGTCGCTGCTCCTCCGTTTATTTCTTCTGTCCGCCGGAGTGAAGCGAATCACTCCGGCCCCTTTGTTAGGCTGTATTGATGTGTTCAGTAGTTATTATTACCTTTTCTCGAGCGTGTCCTTGTTCCAGGGAGGGCGTTACCCTTTGAGAAAGTGCTCGACGAATTACGGCACACCATCGCGTTAAAATGCTTGCGCGATAAAAAGCTTTCGGTAAAGGAAACTGCTTACCTGGTTGGATTTTCGGATCCCGGCGCATTCTCTCACGCATTCAAGCGATGGACCGGACATAGCCCGCGGACAATTCGCAAACACAAAGCGTAATGGTTAAGAAACATGCGACTTGGCGCCGCAGGTTTAATCTCACCACATCACATTCAATCTTAAGACTCGATGTGGGCAGGTGCCACTGCGAATGTCGCACGCTTTTGCGAACGCGCACATTGAAGCCTTCAGCCGCGAATGGAAACGGCACTTTCCCTTCACCCGATGTTCCAACAAGGCGGCGAGCAATGATTCGGCCCTTGTACCCAATCGAAATATTGAAATAGTCACCGTCGTTCAGGGCAATTGAGAAGAGATCAGTTTTACCGGGCTCGATGCTTCTGGCCACGGTCTGGTTTGGCGAAAGCCTTTCCTGTGCGATACCTTCTGGCGTTGACAGGAACAGAAAACAAAAAACCAGCAAACCGATTTTCATGGCGCTTTCAACCAAGCGGCGCAAGTGAATGTTCCATTTATTCATTAGTCCAAACTCTGACACAAGTCTCTCAAAGGACATCCACAAATATATTATCGAATGACGATCCATTTGTCTGTTATCAGATTACGATTTTGTATGGACTTGTTCCGGACTATTCTTCACCCCGGACGGAGAGGGAATAGGGCGCTGTTGAAGAACAACTGAATTATTAGAAATCGAAAATACAAAACTTTCAAGGTAAAAGGAATACCGAAACGCCGGAGGCTAACAACTCATTCAACTTGAGATGGCTCTCGCGCGCCCAATCAGCCGGGACGTTAGCCCGTCAGAGGAGACCTCACCATGACGAGGGCTACGGCATAGAAAAGGCGCGCAATGGTCTTCAAGTTTGGCCGATCCATCTTCGCGCAACAATTGCCGCCCAACCTCGGTTTGTGGTAATGAGAATCCGGCGGATTATTCTTGAAACTAGGCCTGGGTTACCAAGGACAAGGTGAAAGCAAAAACTATCTGTCTCGCAACATTGTTTCTGATTCTGCTCTCTTACGAGGCAGTCGGCCAAAACCACAAGGCGTCGATTCGAGGAACGCTCACCGACAACTCCCGGTTGCGGCTCGCAAATGCTTCCATCGAGCTGGTTCAGACGGACACCAACGAAAAGAGGACGACTACGTCCAACGATCAAGGCGACTTCATCATTGCCTCGCTGCCGGCCGGACCGTACCGGCTCGAGGTCCAACATAACGGCTACAAGAAGTACGTCCGGCAACTGACGCTCGGCGTCAACCAGGAGATTCGGCTGGACATCTCGCTTGAGATCGGCTTGATCGCTGAAGAGGTGATTGTGACGGCGCCCCAGACTCAGCTAAGAAAAGACTCCTCGGCGATTGGAACGATTGTCGAGAACAGCCAGGTGACGCGGTTGCCGCTCGATGGGCGAAACTTCCTGGAGCTCAGTTTGCTCGTGCCCGGCGCCGCGCCCGCAGCTCAGGGTTCAGCCAGCTCGGTTCGAGGTGACTTCGCTTTCAATATCAATGGGGCCCGAGAGGACTCGAACAGCTTTCTCTTGGACGGGGTCTACAACATAGATCCGAAGCTCAACTCGGTTGGCGTGAATCCCCCCGTCGATGCGATTCGAGAATTCGAGATGCTCACGAGCAGCTACGACGCTTCGTTTGGCCGCAACGTCGGCGCGCAGGTTAACGTCGTTCTCAAGTCCGGTTCAAATTCCCTGCATGGCGCTGCGTACGAGTTCTTTCGAAACGGCGCCCTCGACGCGCGCAACTTCTTCGCGCCCGCTGGCGAGAAGGCTCCAAAGTATCAGCGGAACCAGTTTGGCTTTGCGCTGGGCGGTCCCGTTGTCAGGAACCGAACGTTCTTCTTTGCCGATTACGAAGGCGCACGGGTGCGCGAAGGAATCACTCGCGTCACGAACGTACCGACCCTTGCCGAGCGCAAGGGCGACTTCTCCCAGAGTCTCTTTCGTGCTCCGATCAATCCTTTCACGCAGCAGCCGTTTCCGCAGAACAAGATTCCGGACTTTTTCATCAACCCTATAGGCAAGGCGATTGCCGCGTTGTATCCCGCGCCGAATCGAAACGTGCCGTTTCAGAACTTCGTTTCGTCGCCGACCAGGCGCGATCGCAACGATCATTTCGACGCGCGGCTGGATCATTCGCTCGCCAAATCATCTGAGCTGGCAGTGCGCTACAGCTTTGCCGACAGAGACCTGTTCGAGCCGTTTACTGGTCCAAGCTTCGCTGCCGTTCCGGGTTTCGGTGATAAGGTTCCGCGCAGAGCCCAGAACCTGATGATCAGCGAGACGCACATCTTCTCGCCGTCGCTGGTCAACGAGGCGCGGTTTGCCTTCAGCCGCGTTGCCGCCGCCGTGCTTCAGGAGAACAGCGGAACCAGCATCAACAAGCAAGTCGGTCTGCCGGAGCTTTCGAGCAATCCAAGGGACTTCGGCCTGAGCTTCATAACGATTTCCGGTTTCTCGCCGCTCGGCGACGAATTCAACAACCCGCAGAAAAGCGTCACCAACATGTTTCAAGTGCTGGACGGCGCGAGTTATGCGCGCGGCAGGCACCTGTTGAAGTTCGGATTCGATTTTAGAGCCATTCAGCAGAATGCGTTTCGCGATGTTCAATCGCGCGGCTTCCTGACATTTTCAAGTCAGGTTCCGATCACCGGCAACGCTCTTGCGGATTTGTTGCTTGGACTGCCTGCTCTGACGGGAGGCGCCCGGTTGGACAATCATCAGCATCTCCGCACGCACAGCTACAGCTTCTACGTCAACGATGGCTTCAGGATCAGACCGAACCTGACCATCTCGGCGGGTCTGCGTTATGAGTACAACTCGCCGTCGGTCGACGCATTCGATCGAGCGAATCTTTACGACTCGGCGACCAGGAGTCTTGTGCGAGTCGGCACCAGCGGAATTCCGCGAGGCGGCTACTCGCCTGACAGAAACAACTGGGCGCCGCGTTTGGGTCTGGCGTGGACGCTGGGCGATAAGGGCAACACCGTTTTGCGCGCGGGCTACGGCGTGTACTACGACCAGTCATCGCTTGCGCCGAGTGAGGGGCTGTACTTCAACTCACCATTCTTTGATTTCAATCTGTTTTTCTCGCTTCCGGGTCTGCCCTTGACGCTGAACGATCCGTTTCCAAGCTTTTTCCCGGTGCCTCTGCCTCATTCAGCATTCGCGTTTCAGCGTGATTTGCGAACGCCGTATTCGCAGCACTGGAACGTCAGCCTTCAGCGAGAGCTCGGCAAGAGCCGCGTCATCGAAGTCGCATACGTCGGGAGTAAAGGAACCAAGCTGATAACGGCCCGTGACATCAACCAACCGCGGCCGAGTCCCGCGCAGTTCAACCCCCGGCCAGTCCCTCAGTTCGACGATATTACCTTCGAGGAGTCGAGCGCGAACTCGAGCTACAACAGCTTGCAGGTGAGGTTCCACCAGCGGCTGGACTTCGGGCTCTCACTGCTCGGGTCTTACACGTGGTCGAAGTCCATCGACAACGCCTCGAGCTTTTTTTCGAGCGCCGGCGACCCCAACTTTCCACAGGACAGCTTCAATACCGCGGCGGAGAGAGGCCGTTCAAATTTCGATGTGAGGCATCGTCTCTCGCTGAGCTACGGCTACGATCTTCCGTTTGGCAAAGGCCGCGCGCTGCTTGCGAACGGAGGCTGGCCGTCGGCGATTCTCACCGGCTGGCAGACGTTTGGCATCGTGACTCTGCAGAGCGGGCGACCGTTCACAGTCGCGCTGCTACCTGAGATCGATAACAGCAACACTGGTCGCTCCACGCTTGGGTTTGGAGCTAACGATCGTCCTAACGCTGTTGGCAACGCCGAGCTTTCCCATCGCACGCCGGACCAATGGTTCAACACTTCGGCATTTGCGTTCCCGCCTTTCGGCAGCTTTGGAAATGCCGGCAGAAACATTCTGGATGGGCCGGGATTCAAGAACATCAACGCATCGTTGATGAAGACGACGAAGTTGAGAGAGGGACTCGATCTACAGTTCCGCGCCGAGGCTTTCAATCTGTTCAACCATCCGAACTTCGATTTACCTGATAACTTTTTGGGCTCACCGACGTTCGGGAAAATTCTGTCAGCGCAGAGCCCACGTCATATTCAGTTTGGGTTGAAGCTGCTGTTTTAGCACCCTAAAGCGCAAACCGCCTCGGGAACTGTGATGCGCTTGAAAAGTTCTTCAAGAATATCAATCGCATCGATCAGGATGAGATAGTTGATCGGTGACGTATCGGAGATGACAATCATTTGCCAAGCAGAGCGTCGAGCGACTTGCGTCCTTCTTCCAGGTCTTCAAGCGTCAACTCAAGCGGGACACCGTGCACCTTCAGGAATCCGTCAACTCCATCCTGGTCTCCAGACCCAAGAGCTCCTGCATTTGATAGGCGGTTAGCTTGCCGGACTTATAGCCCCCGAGCGCGTAACTTTCCAAGAGGTCTCTAGCAAGATCGCCTTCCTGGCTGGGTAGCGTTGCAACAACCGAGTCGGAAATGTGAACAACAACTTCCATAATTCAAGCTCCTCACAAAGACGATACAGTCAACGACAACTCCCGGAGGCGGAGAAGGTTGACTCATTCGTCTTCGGCTGCCCTCTTTTGATGGAAATCCTCGCGGGCTTTCTCAACCAGCGCGGCTAGCTCATCATCGGTCATCCCGCTTTCTTGAAAGCTTTTCCGCACTGGAGCAAGTATCTCTTTGAAGGGTTTCTGAGCCAGAATCTTGGCCTCAAGTATCATGCGCATGATCTCCTACTTACCCGAAACATCAAAGCACGCCATCTGTGTTTGATTTCTCACAAGCAATCGTCCATCGGCGATCGCGGGATAGTTCCAGGTCTTTCCTTCAATCGCCGAGAACCTCGCGACCTCGGTGTGCTTGTCAGGAGTTGCCTTGACCAATACCAACTCTCCCGTGTCGGTGACGACGATCAGGTGACCGCTCGCCAGAATCACCTGCCCGTAGCCGTAACGACCGCCCTTCCACCGTTGCTCTCCGGTCTTTACATCCACGCAGGCCAGAATCCCTTCATCGAGCCCGTAAGCGTAGCCCTCGTGCAACACCGAGCTGTTGAACTTGTTATTCATCGCCTTGGTCGCTTTTTCCCAAACCTTGCGAGCTGTGAATCCTTCACCAGTGCTGCTGACTTCGACGAGAGCCGCGCCCTTGCCGTAACCGGAGGAGATGAAGAAGTGATTGGCATCGACGACAATCGGCTGCGAAACGTTGATACCCATGTCGGTCTTCCAACTCGATTCCCACAACTGGGCTCCACCTTCAACTGCAAGTCCGACTATCCGGTTTGCAGTGACTACCAGGATCTGCCGCTTGCCTGCTAGCGTCACGAGCATCGGAGAGACGTACGCTTGCCGGTCGTTGAGCGCTCGCCATACCGGCGCGCCTGTGAGTTTGTTGTACGCTACGACCGATTTGCCTGATCGCCCGCCGGGAAGAACGATGACTTTGTCGTCGACGATGAGCGGCGAGCCAGACATCCCCCACTGGAGATTGTCTGCGCCGTTGTCCTTCAGAATATTCTTGGACCAGTTCACTTTTCCGGTCTTCGCTTCGAAGCAGATGAGATCGCCTTCGGCGCCGAGCGACCACAAACGGCCGGCCTCCCAGGTAGGCGTTGCTCGCGGCCCGTCTCCACCCATCGGCTCTCTGAACTCGGCGTCCCACGCGTGTGTCCAAATCTCGCGCCCGGTCTCGACGTCGTACGCGGCAACGATTTCCTGGCGCCTTCGCTGCTCGATAGTGAAAGCCATTCCTTCAGCTACAACGAACGACGCGTAGCCGCCGCCGATCGGCTGCTTCCACAATAGCGGCAGTCCGTCGGCGGGCCACCTGGTGCGAATCGGAGTTTCATCGTAGCGGCCGTCGCGAGCGGGGCCGCGAAAGTTCGTCCAATAGCTTCGAGGGGCTTTCCGCGCAGTCAGCGAGGACGCGACATCCGGCTTGGATTCGTTAGCATTCGCGGTGGCCGCCGCGACCGGACTTTGCGGCTGCTGATCTGCGATGGGAGGAGTAACCGACGGGCTGGCCGTCGTCTCACGCTGCGCGTTGCGTTGCCGTTCAAGCTCGGCGTAATGCGCTTCCGAGTTCGGGTCGGACTGGCCAACAAGAATGCCACCAGAGAAGAGAAAGAAATAAGTAGCGCTGAGCGCGAGGATTCCCAGCGAGCCGAAAATCTTCTTGCCCGTTTCCGTATCGCGGCGCAGCCACAGCAAAACCAACCCGACTGGCGGGAGTAGAATCGCGGCAGCAATCACCACTTTGGTTGATCGATGCCAAGGTGTCGGAGCAAGAAGCGTTTCCATAAAATCTCAATCCTCAAACGACCTGTATGGGCGGCCCTCCGTGGCCGCCCCTCCATGCCAAACGAAAGGCTTGTCAGCCAAGAGGGGCGGCCACGGAGGGCCGCCCATACAGGCCGTCCTTACTTTCTCATGAAGACGACTTCTTCACGAAGACACGCTTCGATTCGAATGATCCTCTCTGATCATCGATGTAGTAATCGATCGTCAAGGTGCTGCCATCGGTTGAGAGAGTCCACTTGCGCGTGATCTGCTGGACGACCGGCCCCTTGGGAGACGTGGACGTGATCGTGTCATTGATGACGATACGTCGGCCGTCGGGTAACCAGTTCGCGTTGCGTTTGCCCTTGGCGTCCGGCTGGGCGGTGGCGGGCGTGAACTCTGCTTCTTTGCCGTCCAGTGTGTACGTTTCATTGATGACGCGCTCACCCTGTGCAGTCTTTTGCCTGGACTCGAGCTTGATCTGATCGCCGGTGTGAACGATCGTCAAAATCTGCTCGAGTCCCGGTGGATTGCTGAAGCTGCGGTCCTTATCCATCACCCACGTGCCGGTGAAATCCGGTTT
>DASXSR010000294.1:0-6971 GCA_036505875.1 Blastocatellia bacterium
ACCGCGCGAATGATGTCCAAATAAGGAAGCGCGGGTTTCACCAACAATATGTCAGCGCCCTGCTCGTAATCCAACTCGGCTTCGCGCATCGCTTCGCGCGAATTAGCCGGATCCATTTGATAACCTCGACGGTCGCCGAATTGAGGAGCGGACTGCGCGGCTTCGCGGAAGGGTCCGTAGAAACCCGACGCGTATTTCACCGCGTAGGACATGATCGGAATGTGCTCGAAGCCCGACTCGTCGAGCCCTTCACGAATCGCCGCGACGAATCCATCCATCATATTCGATGGCGCGATGATGTCGGCCCCTGCTTCGGCTTGCGAGACGGCAGTGCGAACCAGAAGCTCGACCGATTGATCGTTGAGCACCTCGCCGGCTTCGATTACTCCGCAGTGTCCGTGATCCGTGTATTCGCAAAGACAGTTGTCGGCGATCACCAGCACGTCTTTTACCTCGCGTTTGACCGCCCGGATCGCGCGCTGAGTGATGCCGTCTTCGCCGTAAGCCTGGCTGCCGACTGAGTCCTTTTCGTCAGGGACGCCGAAAAGGATCACCGATCTCAAGCCCACGCCGCGCGCGGCCTCGACTTCCTTCACCAGCTCATCGATAGAGAAATTGAAGACGCCGGGCATGGAATTTATCTCACGGCGGATGCCTTCGCCTTCGCATACAAACAGGGGATATACGAAATCGTCGGGCGAGAGGCGAGTCTCGCGAACCAAGGCCCGTATCGTCTCGGTCCGCCTGAGCCTTCGAGGCCGTTCAACCAGTTTCATAATTCAACTCCTAACTGCTGGAGTCCTCTCCCAGCTCTCCGTCTATGTCGATGAAGAAAGACTTCGCGCAATTATGCGAACAGAACCTCTGAGCATATTGCCTGACCGCGCACTTCTCGCAGACGGGCTTGAAGCACAGTGCGCATTTCAATATTCGCAGGACACCCGCCTTCTGATTGCATTGGGAACAGGCCGTCATTGCAGAGATGGAGTATATATCAAACCGGCAGGAGGCGAGTAGAGTGGAATCAGGCTGAAAGAATCGAAAGGAATCTGTGTGAGCTTGCAATGTCCTCGAAGATAATCCAAAGTCAACCTTCGGACGCGAACAGAAAAGAATGAACGGAAGAAAAAGTACCTCATTATTGCTGATCAAAGTTGTCATCGCTTCGTGTTTCCTGGTTCCCACCGTCGCATCGGCGCAGACGCACCCGCCCTTACAACGTGACGACAAACAGCTTTGGAACGAGGTGCAGTTGACGGCCCCTCTGTACGAAAACGTAGATCTTCAACTCGGCGGCGCGCTGCGAGTTGGTCGCGACGTTAGCCACCTCGTTTACGAGCGCATCTCGATGGGGTTTGGTTTTAATCCGAGTAAGCACCTCACCCTGACCCCGAGCTATCTTTACCAGTCGAGCCAGCCTCTGCCGAATCAAAAGATTTTTGAAAACCGAATCTCGCTGAACGCCGCCTTGAAGTTTGGACTCGGGAAGTTCGCTCTCTCAGACGGCAATCAAATAGAACGACGTTTTGTCAGCTCGCGACCCGCATTCAACCGCTATCGCAATCGAATCCGGATTGAGCACCCGGTGAGTCTGAGCGACGTCAAGTTCAACTTGTTTGTGGCGGACGAGGTGACTTATGACTGGAGCGTAAGACTTTGGACGCGCAATCGGTTGTCGATCGGAATCAAAAAACAATTCAACAGGCATTACACGGGCGAACTGTTTTATATGAGACAGAACGACGCGCACGCGCATCCGGGGGATCTCAACGTCGTCGGGACTGCGTTGAGGATACGGCTATGACACACAAACTTTACAGACTGAAGGCTGTGCTACTCTCGCGCCCAGACGTTTCTTTTGTTCAATAGAAAATGAAACAGCCCCACTAGCGCGGCGGCATTCATCATGGAGAACACGTAAGCAAAATTCAGCAAACGCATCTGACGGTTTTTTTTGAGCAGGTAGCCGCCGGCTAGAACAGCCGCGTAGAAGATCATCTGCCCCGCCAGAGTGATGCGATAAAAGAGCGTTGGACTTGGAGACGCAAGACCGGTCATCAGGTTGGTTGCAAACAGCAGAAGAAGAAAGATCGGCGCCGCCAATCGCATAAGCTTGTGCGAGTAGAACTGAAGCAGCAACATTCTAGTGGGAATCAGCAGACGCGGCATCAACTGGCAGAGCTGATAGTTGCCGGTGAGCGTTCGGACCTTGCGCGTGAATTCGTGACCAGCAGACTCTGCAATCAGGTCGTGCGCGCGGGCGTTCTCCTCAAACACTACTCGGTGCCCGCCCAGGGCAATTCGCATCGGCGTGTAAACGTCGTCCAATATCGTGCTTTCAGGAAGCGGCTGCCACAGTTCGCGGCGTATAGCGTAGATTGCACCCGTAGCGCCTATCACAGACCCGACGCGGCTCTCGCTCTTGCGAATCCATTTCTCATATTTCCAATAGACGCCGACTCCCTCGTTTACCGACGAGCTGGCGCCGCCGTCGAGCAGCAACTCACCGGAAACAGCTCCGACTTCGGGATCTGCGAAGTTGGCTACTAGTTCTCTGATAGCGCCGGGCTCGAACGATTGGCGTGAGTCGGCAAACAGGATGATCTCTCCGGTCGCCATCTCGACTCCAACATTCAGCGCCGCCGCTTTCCCTTTGCGTTCTTCATAAGCGAAGGCTCGCACGCGGTCGCAAGCAAAGCCCCGTCCGATTTCGGCGGTGGAATCTGTTGAGCCGTCTGAAACGATGATCACATCGAGCAAGCTGGGTGGATAATCACACCTCAACAGGTTCTCGATTCGTGCCCTTACGGTGGCTTCTTCATTGTGACACGCGATGACGACCGACACGCGCGGCGTTATCTCGAACTTGGAAACTTTGCGGTTTCGCGCTCGAGAAAGCAGCCACACGGCGATCGGATAGCCGATGTATGTGTAGAAAATTGACGCGACTGAAATCCAAAATAGTGTCTTTGCCATATCGACTGCGCAAGCGGAAGTTCTCTCTCATAGTTGAAATGACAAAACGGTGATTGTTTCCGCGATGAAACGAAGGGCAACGTGCGTGCACTCTCAAGCTGAGAATTAGTATTCCCTTCGCGGGCCCGTTGATGGTATAAAGTTGGCGGCACGAACCAGGGAGAGCACTAGGATTTATCGATTTGAAGTCATGTCGATTTCTCTGCCCCGCGTGACGATGTAGCCTTCTGATACGCGCGACCCTCAGTTCTGCGACAGTTGCTCCCCGCACAGTTTTGACAAACGGACTGGCCAGCATTAGTGGGAGATGTGATCAATGACTGAGATTGATTGGGCCGGGCTGCTCGTCGAAGAAGACGTGGAAGGCCTGTGGAATGGACTGTTCCAATTGGTCTGTCGGCATCCCGCCGTTCGTCCACTCCACTTCGCGACCGATGGCGCCGCCGTGTCATCTCAGACTGAAATCAACGCGGACCTCACCCAGGAATTATTCCTCGAGTTGTTCCAGAAGCAGCGGTTCGAGCACTACATCAAGAACAAGTACACCAGCCTTGACATCGAAAACGAACTGGCTCGCATAGAGGTGCCCAATCTTGTGGGCGCTCGGTTGCGGAAACGTTATCCGGAATCATTTCGAATGGCGCGCCGGGTCAGCTCATTGCTCAAGACCAGCACGCAATTCCGCCGCTTTGGGGCGGATGCCTCCGACGACAACAAACTCCCGCGCCGAGGTCGACCTTCCAAGAAGACAAAGTCGGAGATGGCTTGTCCGCAAGCTGATGATGAGATCGACGAATCGTATGTCGCCGCGAAGAACAAAGGTCCAGCTCCTCGCCGGCAACGCATGGTGAGTCAAGTCTTCGGTTTGCAAGAGTGGCCTCGCTTGAAGCGGCTGCGTGATTCTGGTCACTTCACCGAGCTCATCAAATCAGTGCCGATGCGCAAGCGCGACACGCGAGTGGTCGGACGTTCGGGTTCGTCGCAGTTGATCCTGTCGAACCCCGATCTTCAAGACCTGGTCGTCGAGGTTTTCAAGGCGATCGATTCGCCGGCGGACGTTCGAACAATTCGGCAACTGGTGCTGTCAAAGATTCCGCTTCAAGACTACAACGTCGCGTCGCTCGACGAGCAACTCAACCCCGGCAACGATGGGGCCGCGTTGCGCCGAGAAGTGCGCGACACCAGGGCGACGCCCGAGGACGCCCTGCTGCAGGAAGAGCAAGACGAGAGAGTCGCGCTAATGGCCAGTGACTTCCTGGTTTCTTTGAGGCGCGCTGTCAACAACAACGAGCGCAGGTACAACAGGCTGCTCGCGACCCTGTGGCATTGCTATTACAATCCGAAGGGTCCTTCGCAGCTGGAGATCGCAAGCTTGCTCGGAGTTTCAGACTCTCTGGTGAGCGACAACCGCCGGCTGATCGAATATGAGCTGAAGAGACTGAAGCTGACGATCGAAGACGCCACTATTTTTTCCGAGTCACTTCAACGGCTCGTTGCGCCTTGATCACGCCTACCTGACCGGCCTGCACTTCCAGTAATAGTTGATGAAGCCTTCCGCTTCGTACAGTCGCCGAAAAGTCATCTCGACTGGCTGATCGATTCTCACATCAGCCGGGTCGCGGTCGGTCATCTGAAGATAAGCTCGCCCGCCGCCTTCGAAATCGACGATGCTCATCACAGTCGGCGGATCGGGGTCTGCGTTTAGATAGTCGAGCGTGAAGGTGAAAAGTTGCGCGGGTTTGTCGACAAGCTTCACGCTTTCGAAGCCGTCACGCGACCGGCAGCTTATGCACACGCGCTGCTGCGGATACTGAATCTTGCCGCAGTTCAAGCAGCGATATCCGTGAAAGCGATAGATGTCGTCACGACGGCGCCAGATCAGCGGCGCCGACGCGGAAGGCGCTTGTCGTCGCGCGGCTTCGGTCGGGATCAGATCGCGGAATCTCGCATAGCGTTCATAACTGTCGAGGTACGCTTTGGAGGCCAGGTGGCCCTTCACGCCTCGCCGACCGGCAATCGATTTCGCGTTTTCTATCTCGTCTGTAACTTCAAACATCAGCGCGTCGCATCCCGAACCGTATCCTACTACCAGCAGCTTCTCGCCAGCTCGGGCTTCTTCCAGCATCGACGAAAGCACCAGCAGAGGCATTGCGGTTCCGGTGTTACCGACCGTTGCGAACAGATGATCCGCAACCTGTTCCGCCTTCAACCCGAGGCTCTTTGCCGTCGACGCGAGTGTTCCCGGATCAGGCGCGGATAGGATCGCCTTGGATATTTCCGAAGGCCCGATGGCGCTGCGCTCGAACAATTCGTTGACCGTTTGACGCACGACTCGCTGATACCCTTGAGTGACGGTAAATCGCTCTTCCCAGTTCGAAACGAATCGTGCATCCTCGTTGCGCCACACGTCAGTCATTTCATCAACCGTCGAGTGACTCGCGATCAACTCAGCGATCACGCCCGTAGCGCCTACTTCGATAGCAGAAGCTGCGTCACCGAAGATTCGCTCGCCCGCCGACTTGGGCACTGCAAGCCTCGTGTCTGCAGCGGCGATAATCACATTAGACGCGGAGCCGGCTTTCACCGAGTCAATCGCCATCAAAGTGGCTGTGGTGGCCGATCTCAGGGAACTCGTGTAGTCCGACGTCCGAACGTCGTGGCGCAGGTCAGCGGCAGTCGCGATTAAGGCCGAGGCCAGCTTCTCGGCAAAAGGCGATGTCGTAGTGGCGAACATCAAGCCATCGACTTCGCTTCCCCCTCGCTTAGCCAGCAAATCGCGAACTGCTTCGACCGCCATTGTGATCGAGTCTTCATCGACGCCGGCAACGGCTCGCTCGGCTTCACCGGCGCGACCGCCCCACGCGCGAGCGATTTCTTTGTGAGCCAGGCGATAGAAGGGTATGTATGCTCCGAACGCTGTTATTCCAGTCATAGTTGTTCACCCGCACAAATCGCGATTGCCAAGGATAAAATTCTAGATGCTTTATCGGGCTATCATGTCTGCCATTCGGCAGACCTCTCTGCTCGGGATCAAGTCCTATGAGCCCTCTTTCGCAACTGCACGAACAAATACCAAACGATGACGGCGTTCACAACCAGCACGACAATGCGAGTGATCGTGACGCGCTTTGCGATTTCGTAAAGCTCAAGCGGTATCAGCGAACACGTGACGATTATCGTGAAGTATTCCGCCCACCGTTTCTTCAACCACAAACCCGTTCCTTCGGTCAGAAGCAGCGCGGCGTAGAAGAACGAACCGATGCTCAGCTCTTCGAGCTTGCGATCGTTCATCACTCCGAGCTTGGCGACCAACGCGTGAATGAGCCGGTTGTCGGGATCAACTCTGATCTGAGCGATCCAATTCGCCGCAAGTTCAGATACGTCCCTGTGCAGCAGCCTGAGTGCCCCAATTCCGACCCCGACCAGCAGCAAGCCCTTGACGAGTTTGAAGACCGCGATTATCCGGAGTCCCTTGCCGTCGGCCTCGAGAGCGCGATGACTAGAGCGAATTGGTTTCGCCATATCGATCCGTCCAAAGCAATTCGGCAAAGTTATTGCGCGAAGCAAATACATTAGCAAAGCTGGGCGTGAAGGCGAAGTTCAACCACAAACTTGACAGTAAAATTCTTCGGCCGATATAGTTTTGGCGGCTGCTGGGAGGTCGTTCAACGGTAGGACAGCAGACTCTGGATCTGCTTATCGGGGTTCGAATCCCTGCCTCCCAGCCATTCTCTCCAAGCATTTTAGAGACTGCCGTGAGGCGGCCTTTTTCTCTTTAGTGTGCTGATCGTGCGCCAAACCAAGCCCTCAGTAGAAGTTCCTAGCAACCTATTGAGGAAGTCCAACGCGCCGCAAGATATCAGCATAGCGCGGGTCTGAGCGCAGATTATCGAAGCCTAATTCTTCTTTGAGGTGAACCAGCCCGTCGGCGTGTTGGGTGTAAGCCTTCTCCAGCCACTCAAAAGCCTGGTCCTTTTCGCCTAGTCGCGCATAAA
>DASXSR010000295.1:0-14521 GCA_036505875.1 Blastocatellia bacterium
GGTCCTTGAGCTCACGAACTAACTGTGCTTCTCTCTCCTTTAGTTCGGCGCTTTTAAGGCAAGCACTCGATAGGAGGCAGTATAGGAACACGACAGCGACAGCGGCCATCTTGACAAAGGCAGTCTGCTTGAGGTTGACTACAGACATAACCTAAACCTCCAATTGTAATAAGCATCAAACGACGGAGTTGCCCGTAGCCGGCGAGCGACGCTGATTCTATGCCTGAAGGCACACCGATTCAAGCAACCGGGAGCAAGAGTGAACGGCAATGAGCCGGCCTCGCTTGCAAGCCGGACACAGATCGACCGTCCTCACCGGTCAGCTCACGGAATCGTTCTCTCCAGTTTTTCGGCACTCGCCATTGCTATTCGCATTCTCATTCACTGCGAGCTTGATTTCTTGCGCGGTTTTTGTAACTAATTCTTCTCGTCTGTCCCTAAAAATTATCAGCACTGTCTGACAACGGGACCCACGTGCGTGGCTTCTCGTGAGGAATCGAACCATGAAAATCACGCGACTCAAAATACAAACACCCGCTTTCGGATATCTAGTCCTCTCGCTTGCTCTGATCCCGCTTTCAATTTCTTTTGCGGCGCAGGAATTGACAAGGGTCGACAAGGTGGAGCTCCAACCGCTCGCGGCGCAGGTCAAACGCCTGTTGGAAACGATGGACTATCTGGGCGCGCCGCTCGACCCCGCTGACAGACAGTTGATTGAAGGCGCCATCACCGAGACAGATGCTGCGCGAGCGATCAGTCGTATCCAAGATGTGCTCGACAAGTATTGCATTGCTGAAATTGAGATCAATCCCGAGAGCCGAGTAAAAGTAGCGCAGGGCCCCGCGAAAGCCGAACTCGTTGAGCACGGCTGGCGATCTTTCCTTGTCAAGGTACGCAACGAAGCAGGCGTAACGGCGCGGCTTAGAGTAGAAAGCCTTAACGCCATGCCGGTGCACGGCCGGTCGAACGCTAACCCCGGCAGCCCGCAGGGTCATAATCCCAAGTCTACAATTAGTCAGAGTGATGTGCGGAATCGATGGCTCGACATCCAGATGTTCGATAAACCACCGTTCAAGCCTCAGCTCACCGGGCTGGAACTCGAATACCGCATCGTCAGTCTCTATAGCCGCGATGCCGGCAGGCGCGAAGCGAAGGTCAGCTTCAATGTGGGCCAGGGAACGCAGGATATCGGTTTTCGCAACGAGACCGACATCCTGTTCAATTGCCAACCGTCAACGGACGTGACGTTACGCGTTCTCGATGAGGCTGGAAAGCCCACCACAGCCTCGTTCATAATCCGCGACGCTCAAGGCCGCGTTTATCCCTCGCCGGCAAAAAGGCTTGCTCCCGACTTTGCATTTCATCCGCAGGTCTACCGAGCCGACGGCGAGAAGATAAAACTGCCGCCGGGCGATTTCGCCATCGAATTCACTCGCGGGCCTGAGTACCTGGTCAAGGTCCGTAAGGTCAAAGTCGAGGCCGGCAAGCCGCAGACGCTTACCTTTCATCTGGAGCGATGGATAGATGCGTCAAAGCTGGGCTGGTATTCCGGCGATCATCATATTCACGCCGCGGGCTGCGCGCATTACGATAGCCCGACGCAAGGCGTTCTTCCGCAAGACATGATGCGTCACGTTCTGGGCGAATCGCTGAATATCGGATCAGTGCTGACTTGGGGGCCTTGCTACTATTACCAGAAGCAATTCTTCGAGGGCAAAGTCAACAAGCTGTCGACCGCAGACAACCTCATTCGCTACGACATTGAGGTTTCAGGTTTTCCGTCGAGCCACTGCGGACACCTGGTTCTTATGCGTCTCAAGGACCAGGACTACCCTAACGCAAAAGTTGTCGAAGACTGGCCCTCGTGGGACTTGCCGATCCTCAAGTGGGGAAAGACACAGGGCGCGGTGGTTGGCTTCACCCATTCCGGTTTTGGGCTGGAAGTAAGGACGAACGAGCTGCCGAATTATGAGATGCCCAAGTTCGATGGCATCGGGGCCAACGAGTACGTCGTAGACGTGACCCACGACGCCGTAGATATCATCTCCGCGGTTGACACGCCTTCGGTGTGGGAACTCAATGTCTGGTATCACACGCTCAACGCCGGCTTTCGCACGCGCATTAGCGGGGAGACGGATTTCCCGTGCATCTACGGCGAGCGAGTCGGGCTGGGGCGAAGCTATGTCAAGCTCGATAAGAAGCTGGACTTCGACGCTTGGGTTGACGGAGTTCGCGACGGGCGCTCCTACGTTTCTGATGGTAAGAGCCACCTGATTGACTTTCGCGTGAATGGTCAATTGGTTGGGGTCGGCGGAAGCGAGGTTAAACTGGCCAAGCCCGAGAGCGTGCGGGTTACGGTGAACGTGGCTGCGCGTCTTGATGAGCAGCCAAACGAAACGATTCGTTCTCGACGCGCCGATGAGAAGCCCTACTGGGACATTGAGCGCGCGCGGATCGCCCAGACCCGTGAGGTGCCGGTTGAACTAATCGTCAACGGCAAGGTCGCGGCCACGAAGAATGTTCTTGCCGATGGCCCGATTCGGGAAGTGACTTTTGACGTGCCGATTGAGCGCAGCAGTTGGGTTGCCTTGCGAATCCTGCCCTCATCGCACACGAATCCGATTTTCGTCACGGTCGGTGACAAGCCCATCCGAGCTTCTCGCAAGAGCGCGGAATGGTTGCTGAAAGCTGTGGACCAGTGTTGGAGTCAAAAGGCGCCCAAGATTTCGGTCAAAGAACGCGAGGACGCGGAGAAGGCTTACGAGCATGCGCGACAGGTTTATCGCCGCATCATTGCAGAGAGCGACGTCAACTGAGCAAAGATGATCTTGCTGAGAGACCGGCCGGCGTCAAAGGAATGACCGTATGACGAAGATGAACAGACGCGACGCGATAATCAGGATGAGCGCGGCAGCGGCGGGAACATTCTTGCTGCCGAGGATGATTACCGCCTCTCGCGGTGAGAAAATTGTTAAGAAAGGCCGCCTCAAACAATCAGTATGTTATGGACCCTATCGGCGTCACTTCGCGCTGCCCGAATTCTCACGCATCGTAGCCGACATGGGACTTACGGCGATTGATTTGCTTCGAGCCAACGAATGGGAGATCGTGAAACAGCACGGCTTGGTTTGTTCGATGGGTTATGCGGAAGGGGCAAAGCTTCCCGACGGCTTAAACAACAAAGCCAATCACGATGCGATCGTAAAAGGTTTAGAAGCCGCAATTCCCGCCGCTGAGAAGATGGGCGTTCCGAACTTGATAGCCTTCTTCGGAAACCGGCGCGGAATGAGCGATGCCGAAGCGATCGACAACTGCGTTCTGGGACTCAATCGAATTAAAAAACTCGCCGAAGACCATGGCGTAACCATCTGCGTTGAGTTGCTCAACAGCAAGGTTGATCATAAAGATTATCAGGGAGACCGCTCATCGTTCGGCGTGCAGGTCATGAAAGCGGTAGCGTCGCCTCGCGTGAAGCTGCTTTTTGACATCTATCATATGCAGATCATGGAGGGCGATATAATTCGCACCATCCGCAATAATCACGAATACATCGGGCATTACCACACTGGGGGTGTGCCCGGACGTCACGAGCTCGACGATACCCAAGAGCTGAACTGGGCTACCGTTTGTCGCGCCATCGTCGACACGGGTTTCAAAGGATATGTCGCGCACGAGTTCTCGCCCACGCGCGATCCGGTGAAATCTCTGTCAGAAGCAGTGGCCCTGTGCGACGTCTAATTCGAAAGCTGCATTACAATGAGTCGTTACCGCGCACTGTGGATTGTCTCGACGCTCGGTTGCCTGACGTTACTGCCTTTGTGGGGCCAGTCCTGTCCGGTTACATCCGTGTTTCCCGAGCAGGCTGCGAGTTCCGCAGCGATGACGGCATACGTCGAGACGATTTCCGGCTCAGACGTGAAATTCAAGATGCTTCCAATTCCAGGTGGCAGCTTCACGATGGGCAGCCCAGTGCGCGAATTCGGACGCGCAGAAGATGAAGGGCCGCAGCATGAGGTCACGATGGCCCCGTTCTGGATGGGAGAGATGGAAGTCACCTGGGATGAATACGATCTGTTCGCTTTCGACCAGGGACTGAAGAAGGAGCAGTCGCCACAGCCGGCAAACGCAGCGGGAGCCGACGCAGTGACCCGACCCACGCCGCCTTATGCGGATGAAACTTTCGGTTTCGGCCGCGGCCGTCAGCCCGTGATCAGCATCACTCATCATGCCGCGATGGAATACTGCCGTTGGCTGTCCGCAAAGACGGGCAAGACATATCGTCTTCCGACCGAGGCCGAGTGGGAGTATGCTGCTCGGGCGGGAACCAAGACAGCGTATTCGTTCGGCGACGACGCGTCTAAGCTGGGCGAGTACGCGTGGTTCTTGGACAACTCGGACGGCCGTCCCCACGAGGTCGGCAAGAAGAAGCCGAACCCGTGGGGGCTTTATGACATGCACGGGAACGTTGCCGAATGGGTGCTTGATCAGTACGACAAGAATTTCTATGCGACATGGAAGCCCGGTGTCGCGGCAGTCTCCCCCGTGATGTTGCCAACCGACAAGCGTTATCCGAATCCAGTTAGGGGCGGTTCTTGGGACGACGAGCCGGCCCGATTGCGCAGCGCTGCTCGTCACGCTTCGAGCAAAGATTGGAGCAAGCGCGACCCGCAGGTTCCGCAAAGCATCTGGTGGCACACGGAAGCGATCATCGTGGGATTTCGTATTGCGCGGCCGCTCAATGAGCAGGAGAATCTAAGGGGCCTGCGGTCCAAGGTGACCAGGCAGAGTCCAAACCAGTAGCACAGACTTCAGTCTGTCTGAGGTCTGTGAAGCAAAGGCAAAACCAACAACACAGACTGAAGTCTGTGCTACTCGAGGAGAACACCATGACTAAAACGGAAGATCACTCACTTGAACTCAATCGGCCGTCGCGTCGTGAGTTTATGAAAATCTCTACGGCTGCAGTCCTGGGCACGACTGTCGGGGCGGGCCTCTCGAACGTTCCCGGCGCCTACGCACGGGGAAACGATACGATCAGAGTCGGTCTGATCGGCTGCGGTGGGCGTGGCACCGGCGCAGCTAATAACGTGCTCAGCGCTGCGCCCGGCGTGAAGCTCGTGGCAATGGCCGACGCCTTCAAGGACCGCCTCGAACAGAGCCGGAAGGACTTAATCACCAAGGCCGGTGAAAGAGCCGACATGATTGACGTGCCCGATAATCGAACCTTTGTCGGCCTTGATGCCTATCAGAAACTGCTTGCGCTCGCCGAAGTCAACTACGTGATTCTCGCTACTCCGCCCGGGTTCCGTCCGGTCCATTTGGAAGCGACCGTGGCTGCGGGCAAAAACATCTTCACTGAGAAGCCGGTCGCCGTTGACGGTCCCGGCATCCGGAAAGTGTTGGCGGCCTACGAACAGGCGAAGGCAAAGAACCTCGCCATCGTCGCCGGCACTCAGCGACGTCACCAGGCTGGCTACCAGGAGACGATGAAGCATATTCATGATGGCGAAATAGGCCAGATCATCGGAGCGCGCTGCTACTGGAACCAAGGCGGGCTGTGGAAGAAGGATCGTCAGGGTGGCTGGTCCGACCTCGAGTACCAGATGCGCAACTGGCTCTACTACACCTGGCTTTCGGGCGATCACATCGTCGAGCAACACGTTCACAACATAGACGTGATCAACTGGGCAAAGCAGGCTCACCCGACGCGCGCGGTCGGAATGGGCGGGCGCCAGGCGCGGACCGCGAGCAGCTACGGTCACATCTACGATCACTTCGCGATCGATTACGAATATGAAGACGGAACGCATCTGATGAGCATGTGCCGGCAAATTGATAACACCGAGAAGAACGTGTCTGAGACGCTTCTTGGAACCAAGGGTCAGTGCCACACGGAGGCGGACCGCAAGGAGTACATCATCTCGGGTGCGAGGAGCTTCAGATTTCCGCGCGAAAAGGATAATGAGCCCTACGTGCAGGAGCATACGGATCTCATTGAGTTCATTCGCTCCGGCAAACCGATCAACGAGTTGAAGACCGTGGCCGAAAGCACGTTGACGGCGATCATGGGGCGCATGTCCGCTTACACTGGTAAGGCAGTAACCTGGGAACAGGCACTCAACTCGAAGGAAGAGTTGATGCCCTCCAAGCTCGCATTCGGCGAGCCTGTGCCGTTTCCGCCGGTGGCCATTCCGGGTCAGACGCAGCTGATTTGATCAGTAGTCATAGCAACGCCGGCCAGATCGATAGGTGAGTTCCCAAGTTCGAGCGGCTCGTCGCGTTCTTCTCCAGCCGAGGACTAACCGACGCGCCGCGACGCATTCGGTCGATTGTGGTTGTGCGGGTCGATCAGGCGCGCCCCTTGATCTCACCGGGCTACGACGAGACAGACGAAGCCTCGATGCGAGCGCGCTGGGTGCGGTACTACCTTGGTAACGGGGACGCAGTATGATTCGTCGTTGGATGATTGCGACGAACAGTGTAGCCTTCGGTTCGTGTCACCCCAGAGGGGTGAAATGTTTATAGACCGAAGTCTGCTCCCGGCGGCGCACCCCGTTAGGGGTGCTATGTCAGGGTGGGCACTGTTGAGATAATAGAGCGCAGACCAAATGGATCGACTGCCGCGTGGATCGACATGGCACCCCTACGGGGTGCGCGCCGTCACGCACTCCACACTATAAACATCCCACCCCTCTGGGGTGGCGCCCACCCCTCGGGAGTAGCAAGCTGCTGCTGAACCACAAGGCTAGGTTCTCATTCATGCAATCGAAACTTTGCCCATTCGTAGTCGCGTTTTCCCTTCTGTGCGCAAGCATCACCGCTGGTCGCCCCACATCACACTTGAAAAGATTTGAGTTCTCGCAGGCGCACATGGGCACGATGTTCCGCATCGTCCTCTACGCGCCCGACGAGGAAACCGCGACGCGAGCGTCTCAGGCTGCGTTTGATTGGGTAGCGCGACTCGATGGGATTATGAGCGACTACCGCGAGACCAGCGAGCTGACGCTGCTAAGTCAAAAAGCGGGCAGCGGTCAGGTCAAAGTCAGCGCGGACCTCTTCGATATCCTCTGCATATCGCAAGCGATAGCGGCGAGGAGCGGAGGCGCGTTCGATATAACAGCAGGCCCGATCATTCAGCTCTGGCGCAGAGCGCGCCGAACAGGTGAACTTCCCGATCGCGCAAGACTTGCGAAAGCGCTCGCCCTCACGGGCTATCGTAAGCTCCATCTCAACCGCCAAACGCAAGAGGTGCAACTGGACCTGCCGGGCATGCAACTGGATCTTGGTGGGATTGCAAAAGGCTACGCTGCGCACAAGGCGGTCGCTGTGCTGCAGTCCTGCGGCGTAAGAAGCGCGCTCGTTGCGGCGGGCGGCGACGTCTTCGCCGGCGCCGCGCCGCCGGGCGAGAAGGGATGGCGCGTAAAGATCATCTCGTTAACGGCGGATGAGAAAACCGAGGAGTGCCTGATGATTCACGACGCGGCTGTCTCGACTTCGGGTGACGCCGAGCAGTTCGTCCAGATCGAAGGTGTGAGGTACTCGCACATCGTCGATCCGCGGACGGGTCTCGCCGTTACCGGCCGCAGCAGAGTTACTGTCGTCGCGCGTGAAGGCGCGATCGCCGATGCAGCGGCCACCGCTCTGAGCGTCCTCGCGCCAACCGAAGGGTTAAAGTTCATCGATGAAGAGAGAGACGCTGCCGCTTTCATTATCAAGGCGAGCGACGACGGCGGGCTGCAGAAGTTCTTCTCGAGACGTTGGGCCGGTCTGACCAAGGTTTCCAGTGGCTCGGCTGCTGCCTTTTAAAGAAGAGAGCGGTGTTGGTGCTCCTAGTCGAGCGACTCGATTTATCTGATTTCGGCATGCGATGCCGGGGCCTCCTGCTTGCATAATCACGACTCTTTTTTAGTTGTAAGTCAATTGCGCTCAACTATGATTTCATAACTCGCGGATTTATTTTTTGGATGACTTTATTGTCGGAACGAAAATCCCGATCTCCTCGTAACAACATTTTCGTCGTTCGGCCGCAAGGCGGCTTGCCGCAATAGCCATATGGCAGTTATATTGTTGCCAGATGGCAACACCACGAACAGAAGCAAAGCGTACCGGACGCAAAGGAAGGGCATCACACGCAGGACGCGGCGAGTCGCGTAAGCTTCGAGGCAACTACAAGAAACTTCTTGGTCTTCGAACCGAGAACAACCTGGCAGTCGTGGAGCACGTTAAGCGGGGACTTCAGTTCAATTCAGTGGAGCGTCTGCGGGAGCAAATGGATCTGTCGTCGAAGGACATGGCTGAGTTGCTCCAAATAAAGTTCAGAACGTTTCTGCGCCGCAAAAAAGAAGGCCGGCTGCGCCCGGATGAATCTGACCGCCTTATTCGCGCCTCTCGTCTATTCGCCCGAGCCGTAGATTTGTTTGATGGAAATGCAGAAGCGGCCAAGGCTTGGTTGTTACGTGCGCAACGCGCGCTTGGCGGCGCGGTGCCATTGGAGATGGCGAGAACTGAACTCGGGGCTAGGGAAGTTGAAAGAGTGATAGGCCGGTTGGAGCACGGTGTCTTTACCTGATGGTAACAGCATGGAGAATTGTCGCTACGAGATTTGCGGTGGACGCATTCAGCGGCGAAGGAGCTCTGATCAATGGCGGTCGCTGGAACAGCCCCGGAGTGCGAATGGTTTACACGGCAGGAAGCATTTCGCTTGCGCTCTTAGAACTGCTGGTACATCTTGGTAATACCGAAGCGCTCCGCTCATATTCCCTCTGCTCGGTCAAGTTTGAAGAGTCACTTGTTTCATCGTTGGACCGAGGCAGTTTGCCAAGAGGCTGGCGCAAGTCTCCTGCTCCCGAATCCCTGCAAGCGCTGGGCGACGATTGGATCTCGGCGGGAGCTTCCGTGGTGTTGAGAGTTCCCAGCGCCATTGTTGATGATGAAGGCAACTACTTGATAAACCCGGAACACGCGGACTTTCGCCGCTTGAAAATCGGCGTGCCGAAACCCTTCGATTTGGACGATCGGCTGCTTCGTTAATCGCGAGGCATGTTGTGGCAATCATGACCTGGAGCGGCAGCGACCGCTTTCCGAGCTTATTTTACCGGCTCTTGATCTCGACAGAACCTACCGCGATTCCTTCCATCTCCCGCGGGTGAAATCAGGAAACTTCACCGGCGCGCTTCCTTGTGCAACCGACATCTCGCTCAGCGGCCCGGGCGCGCTGACCGCCGCAGCGTCGTATACATCCATGTCCGGCGCGAGCCCCTCTCGCATGCATTGCATCAGGCGATAGACCATTATGAAATCCATGCCTCCGTGGCCGCCGCGCTTGCGAGCCAACTCGCCGATGTTCTTCCAAAGCGGATGCGCATACCGGTCTTTGTGCTTATCAAGTGTCGTCCATTTGTCGCCGCCTTCCTGACCGTCCAGATATAACCGCGGCGGATAGTCGCGGAAAACCCCCTTCGTCCCTGAGATCAGGTTGATTCGATCGTACACGCGCGGGGTGCTGACTGTGTGTTGCAGCATGATCGTGCGACCTTTGACGGTCTTGATCAAACTCGTGTTCATGTCACCGCACTTGTAATTCTCTTTGCGTTTGGGACTGTCGGATGGGGTGTGCTTGTCGCGATACTCCGCGAGACTGACCGACAGCGAGCTCATCGAGACCAGGTGATCAAACCGGTCGGCTCGATTGATATCCATGTACTGCGCGACGGGTCCGAGGCCATGGGTTGGATATAGATTGCCGTCTCGCGTGATGTGTGGGAAGCGCCGCCACAATCCTTCGCCCTTGTCTGAAAGCAACAACGAACGAAGATCGTGAATGTAAGCGGCCTCGCCGTGAAGCAACTCGCCGAACAATCCGGCTCGCACCATATTTAGCACCATCATCTCGTTTTCGCCGTAGCAGCAGTTCTCCATCATTATGCAGTGGCGGCGAGTCTTTTCAGATGCGTCGACTAGTGCCCAGCAGTCTTTCAGAGTCGTCGCGGCCGGCACTTCGACGCCCGTGTGCTTTCCGCTCCTCATGGCAGCGATCGCCATAGGCACGTGCCAATCCCACGGCGTCGCAATGTAAACGAAGTCGATGTCGTCGCGCTTGCAAAGGTTCTCGAAATCGTGATCATCGTTGGAGAACAGAGCCGGCGACTTTTGACCTGCCTTTTCGATGACGCGCTGGGCGTTGAGGCATTTCTCCTTAACTATGTCGCAGACGGCGGTAATTTCGACACCTTCGACGCCGAGGAACTCAGTGAGCATGCTAGTGCCGCGTCCGCCGACGCCGATTACGCCTACGCGTACGATCGGCCGCGGCTCGAATCTCATTCCGATGACGCTTCCATCAGGTGGCGCGTTGATGATCGGGTTTTCAGCAGATGTTGACGCCTGGACGCGTTCTGGTAGTCCAAGCGCGGCGCCCGCTATCGCCGCCGACTTGAGCAGGTCTCGTCGCGAGATTCGTGAGTTGCCTTTCTTCATGGCTATCCTCCTTGAACGGCGAGCATAATCCAAATCCGTCTAGAATGTAAGCTTTGCATTGGTGCTTGGCTATGCGCTGATTGACTGATAAGCTCCTGCCGCCATTACAACGGGCACCAAGGACCAATCGAATGCGTGTCACAACGCTGGACTGGATCATCGTAGCGCTCTCAATCGCAATCTCGTTTGCGCCGGCCGTCCTGCTCGCAAGAAGGGCCGGCAAGAGCACCGCGGAGTTTTTCACCTCGGGCCGCTCGGCTCCGTGGTGGTTGATTGGCGTGTCGATGGTCGCGACCACCTTCAGCACCGATACGCCGAACCTGGTCACCAATATGGTTCGCGAGAAGGGCGTTGCCAACAATTGGTTGTGGTGGGCATTCCTTCTGACTGGGATGATGACCGTATTTTTCTACGCGAAGATGTGGCAACGCTCACGCGTGATGACTGATTTGGAGTTCTATGAAATTCGATACTCGGGGAAGGCTGCTAGCTTCGTTCGAGGCTTTCGCTCTATCTATCTCGGGCTCTTTTTCAACTGCGTCATCATGGCGGCAGTGAACCTGGCAGCGGCGAAGATCGCGAGTGTGGTGTTGGGCTGGCCGATGAAGCAAACGTTGATCATTTGTGCAGTGCTCAACATCGCATTCGCGGCGACGTCGGGATTGTGGGGAGTGCTCGTCACTGACTTCATCCAGTTTGGGATCGCGATGACCGGCTCATTCGCGGCGGCTTACTTCGCGTTGAAGCAGCCGGAAGTCGGAGGTCTCGCGGGATTGTTCGAGAAGATCGATCCAAAAACTCTTAGTCTGCTCCCCGACTTCGGCGACTGGGACACGACAGCGTCGGTCTTGTTTATCCCGATCGCGGTCCAGTGGTGGTCAGTGTGGTACCCAGGCGCGGAGCCTGGTGGCGGAAGTTACATCGCTCAACGGATGCTTGCGGCGAAGAGCGAAAAAGATGCAGTGGCCGGGACTCTGTTATTCAACGCTGCGCATTACGCGTTGCGGCCGTGGCCCTGGATCATCGTGGCTCTTTCGTCGATGCTGATCTATCCAAGTCTGGCGGACATTCGGCGCACCTTTCCATATGTCGATCCGAGGCTGATTGGCCACGATATGGCTTATCCGGCGATGCTAAAGTTTCTGCCGGCCGGGTTCATGGGACTAATGATCGCAGGACTGCTGGCGGCTTATGTTTCGACGCTGTCGACTCATCTGAATTGGGGCACGTCGTACCTTGTTCACGATTTCTATCGCCGATTCGTCAAACGCGACGCAAGCGAGAAGCATTACGTCTTGATGGGCCGGGTCGTTACTGCGCTGCTGATGCTGCTGGCCGCGTTGTTAACGTTTGTTCTCGATTCGGCAAAGCAGAGCTTCGACTTAATGCTGTCGATTGGCGCAGGCACCGGATTAATCTACCTTATGCGCTGGTTCTGGTCGCGAGTTAATGCCTGGAGCGAAATCGCCGCAATGGTCAGCTCGTTCGTCATCGCGGTTGCCCTCTTCGTCGCTGGAAAGATGGGAATACACATCGCGCCACACAGATCGCTTTCGTTCTCGGTGGCCGCGACGAGCATCGTGTGGATCACCGTGACGTTTCTAACTAAACCGAGCGATCGCTCGAAGCTGATGGAGTTCTATCGCCTGGTTCGACCAGCGGGACCGGGTTGGCGCTCGATTCGAGCCGAAGCGGGCGTAGGCGACTCCCCCGATCGGCTATCCGAATCGATGCTGGGTTGGACGTTCGGTTGCGCTTTTGTGTACGCGGCGCTTTTTGGAGCGGGCAGTTTTCTCTACGGCAAGACCGCGCAAGGCTTGCTGTGGTCGGCGATCTTTGTTGTCAGCCTGTTTGGTTTGTCACGAGTGCTGCCGCGAGTGTGGTCAGATCGTCATGACTAAGGACGAGATCGAGCAACAACTCGCTTCGTCAGGCTTGAGCAGTGCTGAGGCGTCGAAAAAGGCTCGCCTCTTTGTCGAGGCGAGGAATGCTCTCGTTGCGGCGCGCTCATCGAGCGATGACTTTCATTGCTGGTTCGTTCCGGGGCGCATCGAGTTTCTCGGCAAGCACACGGATTACTGCGGAGGGCGAAGCCTGGTTTGCGCTTTGGAACGCGGCTTCTGTGTTGTCGCTTCGCCACGAAACGATGACCGAATCCAAATAGTCGACGCGAAACGGTCGGAGGAGATCGAGTTCGGCTTAACTACTGATGAGCTTCCGCGCGCGCGCCATTGGTCCGGCTATCCGATGACCGTTGCGCGCAGAGTCGCTCGCAACTTTCCTGGAAAGCTACGAGGCGCGGACATCGCGTTCATTAGCGATTTGCCGGCGGCCGCCGGACTGAGCAGCTCGAGCGCCCTAATCGTCGCGATATTCTCCGTGCTCGCTCGAGTCAATGGGCTAGAGGAGCGGGACGAATATAAGAGGAACATTAGCAACCTGGAAGACCTGGCGGGCTACCTGGGCGCGGTCGAGAACGGTTCGAGTTTCGGTTCGCTGCAGGGCGGCAAAGGCGTTGGCACATTCGGCGGCAGCCAGGATCACACGGCGATTCTTTGCTGCCAAGCGGGCCGGTTGAGTGAATACTCCTTTTGCCCGGTGCGGCGGGAACGGTCGATCACCTTGCCCGACCGTTATGTCTTTGTAATTGCCGTTAGCGGAGTGACCGCTGAGAAAACCGGCGCGGCTCTCGAGAAGTATAATCGGGTTTCGCTGCGTGCAGCAGAAGTCCTTGCATTATGGCGGAGCGCCACAGATCGCACGGACCCCACTTTGTGTGCGGCGGCTTCAAGCTCACCAGACGCCCCGGCCCGAATTCGAGACGTGCTTCTCCAGTCCCAATCATCTTCTTTCTCGACACAGGAGCTGACAGACCGATTCGACCAATTGATGGTTGAGTCTGGTGAGATCATTCCGGGAGCAGCCGATGCGCTGGCCCTTGGCGACACCAAGAAGCTCGGCGATTTAGTTGATCGCTCGCAGAACGCCGCTGAGCGATTGTTGGGCAATCAGGTTCCGGAAACAATAGCCCTCGCGCGCCTTGCGCGCGAACTCGGCGCAGCGGCAGCTTCTGCCTTCGGGGCAGGCTTCGGCGGAAGTGTGTGGGCCATGGTCGAGACCAATCGCGCAGAGCAGTTCATGTCGGATTGGTCTGGTCACTACCATTCACGATTCCCATTCTTGTCGGATCGCTCAACATTCTTTCTCACTTGCGCGGGACCTGCGATGATTCAATTTCCAAATTGAAATCCCATCCGCGAAATCTTCGTTGAGCCTCTGAAGCCGGTCGATCTATAATTACAACCAAGTTGACCGGCACGGTGTCCGGTGAGCTTGCACGCGCAAACTGACTCCGCTAAAATGTTCGTTTTCGATTCGTGCGTGATAGCGCAACAAGGGACACGGTTGAACGGGTTCGTTTGGGTATTTGAAGGAGCTGCGGCTCAGTCGCGCCGATTTGAGCTGGCCTGGTGAGTGCTGGGGTGGTCGAGTGGTTAATGGCACCGGGCTGTAAACCCGGCGGGCTTAGGCTCTACGAAGGTTCGAATCCTTCCCCCAGCACCATTTAGATTCAAAGGCGGGCGTAGCGCAATGGTAGCGCACTAGCCTTCCAAGCTAGATGTTGCGGGTTCGAGTCCCGTCGCCCGCTCCACAAGCCGGCGTAGCTCAGTGGTAGAGCGCATCCTTGGTAAGGATGAGGTCATGGGTTCAATCCCCATCGCCGGCTCCAGAAGTCCGACAGACTTCAGTTTGTCGGTGTTTTTGCGTGAACGACAAACTGAAGTTTGTCGGGCATAGGAGAGTTATGGCAAAGGAAAAATTTGATCGATCAAAGCCGCACGTGAACGTGGGGACAATCGGTCACATCGATCACGGCAAAACAACACTTACAGCGGCGATCACGAAGGTGCTGGGCAAACATAATCCGAAGATCGCGTTTAGGTCGTTCGACTCGATCGACAACGCGCCGGAGGAGAAGGCGCGGGGGATCACGATCGCGACGGCGCACGTGGAGTACGAGACGGCGAGGCGACATTACGCGCAC
>DASXSR010000296.1:0-18829 GCA_036505875.1 Blastocatellia bacterium
GCATAGGAATTCGTCGTAATATAGGTGGTTTCGGTGCGGCGCTTGAGCGTATCGTCGAAATCATGCTCCTCGGTTTTGATGACGTTGTTGAAAGGCACGCCATCCTGATAGGTATGGTGCACTCGCGCACTGCTGGTGTTAAGGAACTTCCGCTCCTCATCGACGCGGTTGTCATTGGCGGGCTGTTCTGTCTGAGTTCCTACGCATCCAGGCCAGCAAACCACCGCGCGTTGTGACCAATCCCTTTCCTCTTTGGTTAAGACAATCCCATTTTGGTCGAGGCGTTGGTTGCGATACTCAAGTCCAGTTGACCACAACGAGTAGCCGGTGCCGTTCGGGTTGCCGTTAAGGCTGGTGAGATAGCGTTGCGCAGTCATGAAGTAATGCACCTGGTCTAGCAACAGTGCACCGGATGTTGTCCCCTGATAGGCTTTGACTTCCGTACTGCCATTGGTCGTCGTAGTAGCATCCGCCGACTGTGTCCCGGAATAGGCATAAGTCCAAGTTCCCTCCAATGTCGAGCCATCCGGGTAGGTTCTGCGGACCGTCACTGCGCGGTCGACTGCGCGAACATTGCCGCTGCCCTGGCCCCCACCTGCGGGGCCCACCGTCTCGATAGTCATCGAATTACCGACCGGAAGCGCTTGCTGTGCGGAGATGTACTCTAAGTCACTGTAGTCGTACTGGACCTTGCCGCCGGTGGGCAGGACGACTTCGGCCACTTCGCCAAATAGATTGTAATTGAAGTCGAGCGTCCGTCCGTCGGCCAGTGTCACCCGGTAGATCACTTGCTTATCATCGTTTCGCTCAGCGCCAGTGCTGTCGGAAGCAGGGAAAAGGGAATACACATTGGGATACAGCCCCTCGAGGTCGCCATTCCAGATCTCTTGTGTCGGATTGTAGTCTGCGCGCCAATGCTGATTCATCGCGTCTGACTTGACCTTGAAGTATCGCGGCTGGTTATTGTAGCCAGGCATCGTGACACGCAAGGCTAGCGCGCCGGCAGAGTCGTTAGTGACGTTGAATTCTATTTTAGTCGTCCGCCCGAGTTGATCGGTGTAATCAACTTCATTGGCACTGGGATACCCGATGGTAATGACGTTGCCGTTGCGGTCGGTGATCGACGTGCACCGCGCTGAGAAACTCATATAAGCCGAAGGCAGTGTGTTGGGAGCAAGGTTTTCAAACTGATACCGCATGCCATCGACAATCAGCACGCCCGCCAGATCGCCGTTGACCACGCCGTTATCATTAGTGCTCTTGAAAACCATTCCCGAGCCGTCCGTCGCATGCCAGATGGCTCCGCGATAGCCATCCTGATCTTTAGGACAACCATAAGCCGCATAATGATCCGGCCCGCCATTGAGCGGCGCTCCGTCAGTCGCATCATCACGCAACTCGATCTCGCCTTTATCCGGCAAGACCACCGTTAGTTTCGTCAGCACCTGATTGTAGTTTGTACAAGAACCGTTTGAGGCCGGCGAGATCCCTACTCCCTGTACCTTCAGATAAGGAGCGGCCCCGACCGTCCAGCCAGGTCCCAGCTTGTTGTAAGGGCTCTCGGTCTGGCCAGGGTCATCATATTTCGCCCATGCCAGGTTCTGATTCCCGCTTCTTATTTTTCGACCCGACCACACCTTGCTGCTGTAGTTGAGAGTAATCGGCACCCAGAAGCCGCGTCCGCCAACGCTGGTAATCGGGATGTTGAAGTTCAGCGCGCCATTACCGAGATTGATCGAGCCGAGATCGGTAGAGATATAGCTGCCGACGGCCGAGACTCCCGCTGTGTGTGGCGGCGGTGTCCCTCTGTCATACTGGCTTATCACACTTTGACCGGCTGCCATCAAGGGAAGGACAAGCATCATTGAGACTAAAGCCAGGCATTGATTGATGTTCATTGGGCGTGCTCCGTTCGCGTTCATCGCTCTTTCTCCGTAAATGCCCCCTAGCCGTGTGAGAAGCTTTCACTGATCGCCCATCAAGGCTCGACGATGAGTGTTGCTCGATTTTCGGGGCGGTCTGCCATGTACACCTGATAAGTACCTGGCCCCAATTCGATCTCCTGCCTGCCGCGCCATGAGTCCACAGCACGCTGGACGAAGCCGAACCGCGTGGAACGGCCTGCATTAGACTGTTCGATCACCAATCCATTAGAGCCGCCGGACTGATCTTCCACCTCAACGGCAATCAAGCCGGGATGCACGTGCACTTCTGACGGATAGATCTTGATGGCATAAAGGGTGAATTGCGCTACTTGGACTCGTCTCGGCGAACCAGCTTGCGTTGTCGGTTTCGTCAAGCCTTTGGTCCCACCGGCTCGTGTAACCAATGAAGCCGTGAAGGTGCCAGCTTGAGCCGTCCGTCCGGCGATGCCTGCCACGCTCATTGGCTCGGACTTGGCGGCTTTGTTTACGCGAGCAGCCCAAAGGCCACAACAGACCAATACAGTCAAAACGAAGACCTGACGGTATCCGCTAAAGAACGTTCTTTTGCCACTCGCAGGGGCGCTCAATTGAACTCTCTCACTTCGCATCTTCGTAATCTCCTAATCCTCAGACCCGAAAAAGAAACAACTTGCGGCAAGACTCTTGCGGTATAGATTTGAAAGCCCCGTCAATCACTGCAAACTGAGCAGCACCAGAATCTCGCCGACTCCTTTCTCCAGCGGCTCAAGCGCCTTGCCGATCAGAGTGCCGGGGCGGTGGATCGGACTGCCACCAAGATCGAGCGGCACTGAGCGCATCGCGATTCCTTCTTTGTCGCTGGTCACCAGCAAGTCTCCCACTCGAATCGGGCCACCCGTCGCATCGACTTTGACCCGAACTCGGCCCGTCGTGGCGACCATCACTTTGCCCGCGCCGCCTTCTCCGAGTATCACTCCCGGATTGGCAGAGATGACTCCCGCTACTCGCGTGTCGTACGCGCGAGAGGACGGCAGCACGTGATTGGATTGCTCAGCGTCGAGGACTACAACGCTTCCGGCAGGGATAGCGTGGCTTGCGGGCACCCATTCAGCCACGTCTTGATACTTGGCGGCAATGTTTCCATCTATCACCGCGTCTCCAGCCACATGCAATTTCGCCGCAGGCGTTATGGTGCCAATGCCGACATTGCCCCCACTTTGAATTGTAAACACGTCCCCAATTTGTGAACTAAACAGGCGGAGATCACCGTTCGGGTTGTACCATTGCTGTGTGGCTCCCCCGGCTCGGGAGAACAATTGGAATCCACCTGTCGAGCCGGAGACGTTGATTGCCCCTACAACTTGAAGTTTGTCGATGGGACTGGCCGTTCCAACCCCGACTTTATCGCTGCCGTTGGTGAGGTAGGTGTTGCCTCCGCTACTAGTCCACTGTGCCAGCGCCTTGCCTGGTTGCGACAACATGAACCCGATTACAAACACAGCCGACAGCGAGATAGATTGTCCGAACCGTTTCGGTCTTACCGTGGTCTTCATGATTTCTGATCTCCTTTTCCTGAGAGGTCAACTCCTCGTGTTGGCAGACTAGCCGGTAAATGTCCGGTAGCCCTTGACCAACTGTCGAAGTTGCTGAATGTGCGCGGCTGAAACCCGAGTGACGTATCTAGTTATCGTCGGATCCGTGTATGCAGGTTGTGGGAGCCCCAGCATACTGCGCGCCTCGTCAAGCTTGTCTCTCAACTCTTGTACGTGTTCTTTCTTAATAACTACTTGTGTGAGTGTGGAAGCATCAGTCCACCCGTTGAACGACACGATTCCAGCGGCAATTCGAACATAATTAATTGCGTCGCGTAGCCGCAGGATATGAAAGTCTTTGACCGTCATTCCCGTCTGGACAGGATCATCCAAGAAGGTTATAGCGGTAGCCAGATCAATGTTGCTCGAAGGGGAAGGATTCCCGCCCGCGTCAAACGCAAGGACCCGATAGATGTAAGAAGCGTTAGTCCCGCTAGTTCCAACCGTATCGTCGTAGAAAGGTTGGGTTATGTTCGAAGATACGGGAGCGAATCCATTGTTTGGATTGCCATAGTTCGAACTTCTTTGTAGTTCGTAACGTGCAGCACCCGTGACGGAATTCCAAGATATGTGAATCTGCGTGCTTGAGGTTGTCGTAGCACGGAGATTTGTGGGCGCAGAGAGCGTGGTTCCTGTGGCTTCTTCGGTTGCAACAAGTCGTCCACCAGCATAGACATATTCCTTCGACGGACTATTCGAGTTAAAACTTGCCGGCGACACCGCTCCGCCTCTCTTGCTCTTCTGCCGGAATACCGAATCGAGAGCGCCCGAATAAGCCAGCAGCGTCCAGGCCGCAAACAAGCCCAGCACGATTGCAGCCGTGACCACGACTTTAAGTCTTCGCAGGCGCGGCAACGTCAGACCTTTCCGCCGATTGCTTTTCTTTCGCCACATTAGTCCGAGCATCATCCCGTCTCCTCATTTGGCACACGCTAACTTGCTCAGCCCTGAGGCATCCGTCTCTCTATTTCAACTTCGCCGCACCATTGTACATAATATAATTCTCGTGTCAAGCATTATTTTGCGCTCCTCCCGAAATATCTTGACTTGAAGAGGATTTGCGGCCTTCCCGAATTGTTATCGGTCGGGACGCCGCGCCGATCAAATGCGAGGGCGCTGTGGCATCACACCAGGGATTTTTGATGATCGGTTTGCTGTGATAGCATCCTCGCGAGAGTCGCGGTCCGATAAGCGGAGGGGTGTTGTGTAGGTGACGGCTGCGGCAACAAATTCAGTTCTTGACGGGCGACGATAATTACCGATGAAGCCAAAGCTCCAACGCAAGATTACAAAATCTTCGAGTGAGTCCAATGAGAGTCACCGCGCGGCCGTCGAGCGGAGGACCAAGCTCCTGATCGCGCTGCTGTGCGTCGGGCTTTCCGCAATCGCGGTGGTGCCGTTCTTCTTCATGGGTGTATCCGAGAATGGCGGCAGCACCTTCGAGCTGCGGATGCCGACGACTCACGACATGTTTTTGCACTACGATCAGATGAGATCGTTTCACAATGGGCTTGCCGCGGGCGAGATATATCCGCGATGGGAAGAGGACACCAACCGCGGATTCGGCGCGCCTACAACCAGTTATTATCCGCCGGGTGTTTACTATTTGACCTCGGCCTGCTACTTCATCGCGCGAGATTGGGTGAGAGCTTTGCTGGATGCTCATCTTCTCATAATGATTGCATCAGCGGCCGCGCTCTATTTGTACGCCCGTCAAGTAATGGGGCGAGGCCCATCGCTGGTAGCGATGACTGCGTATATTTTCCTCCCCTACCACCTGGTGGATCAGTACCAGCGCGGCGCGATTGCCGAGTTGCTGGCGTTCATTTGGATGCCGTTGATGTTGTTCTTTGGCGACCGCTTAATGAAAGCGTCCTCGGACACTGCCACAAGCGACACGAATCGTCATTCGCCGTTGATGAATATAGCCGGACTGGCCGCAACCTACGGCGCGTTCTTGTGGTCGCACCCGGCGACGGCTTATCAATTCTCGTTGGTGTTCGGAGTTTACATCTTAGTCTCGAGCATCAGGAGACGAGAGTGGAAGGGACTGCTGGCCGTAGGCGTGGCGATGGCTTTGGGGATCGGGCTGTCCGCGGCATACTTGCTGCCCGCGGCAATAGAACAAAACTTGATTCACAAAGAGTACGTCGCCGAGACCTGGCCTTATCATAAGACTTACGTGTTCGTTCACGACTTGTACCAAGGCTCCGACGTCCATCGCGGCTTCTTTCATTTGATCGATTGGATATGGATTTCGGGGACGGCCCTGATCGGGATCGGAGCGGTGATACTATCCGGGAGACGGACGCGTTCGATGCTGGGCGGCCCCCTGAGACAGAGATTTCTATTGTGGATAATATTGGGGGCTCTGGCGAGTTTCATGATGACGAAGGCCTCGATGCCGATCGGCTCGCTGATACCAAAGATCGATATCGGCGTCTTCACCTGGCGGATGCTCGCAATCACCACGCTGATAGTGTCGTTGGTGTCAGGAGCATGCGCGCAGGCAGCGATTGTGGCAGGCGCGCAGCAATTGCGGTCCCGGCGAATCTTGTTCGCTTCAATGGCCGCTTTCGTGGTCTCAGGCGCCGTGCTGTTCAGCGCGTTTGCAGTTGCGCGTCCGATGATGGATTCACCGGTGTTTGAGCCGGAAACAGAGCACTTGAACTGGGCGACGATCCCGAGCACCGCGCCAGCCGATCCCGAGGAACTGCCTCGTGTTGTCACACAAGCCGAGCTCCCGGACGACAACAGCAGTGATGAATCGGATGAGGCGCCTGACCGTTTGCCGCAGGCCGAACTCTCCGGCGAGAACGGCGATGCGACAGTTGAACAATGGAAACCACAGCATCGAGTAGTCCGGGCTACGTTGACCGAGGATGACCAGTTGTTGGTCCACACTTTCAACTTTCCCGGATGGACCGCCAAAGTAGATGGAAATCAAGCGCCGATCAAGACGGCCGAAGAGTACGGCGACATGGAGATAGAGCTCACCGAAGGAACGCACGTCGTGACGTTAGATTTCTTGGAGACGCCGCCGCGTCGAGCGGGCAGGATCACAACTCTTTCTTCATTCGCGCTGCTCCTGGCGATGGCCTGTTTTTCGTTCATCAGAAATCGCTATCAAAGTCGCGTTTCTTCTTGACACTCGGAACCGTCTGACTGACAATGCGGTCTGTCCCGATCGACCGGAGGGTGTATGCTGCCACGAAGCCACATTGATGTTGCCGCGCTTGAGGAGATGCGCGAGTCTGGAGATTACGACAGAATCGCAAGCCTGTTAGGTGATGATTGGCGGCTCGGTCCCGCGTTCGACGAGCAGACGATCCGTCGAAGGTTGTTGGCCGCAGAGCTGGCCGGTCGGAACGGCCGCGTTGAGGACATGGAGGCGGCGCTGAATCCTTATATTGAGAACATAGGTCATGTACCGTTTGGGTTGTCCGCCCGCGTCTTGTTGATGACGGCCATGTATCATTACCGCCGACACGAACCAACCGAGGCGCTTCGACTAGCTACCCTTTCTGCTACTGTTGCCACAGTTCGCGACGAGGAGTTCGTAACGGGCGAGGCGGTGCAGCTCCAGGGACAGGCGCTGTGGGCATTGGAGCGATGGGAGGAATCCGCGCAGCGTTTCGAGGATGCGATCGCCGCATATGCAGGCGGCTCGCGTTCCTATCGTCTGGGGCTGGCTAACCTTTGTCTGGGGGCGGTGCGCAATCAAACGGGAGCCGCAGAAGCGGCGCGCGTCACATTGGAGCGCGGAATAAGGATTCTTTTGAAGAGCCAGGATGATTACAACCTGGCGGTCGGCCGGGTTAACGTCGCGCTGTCGCTCAATGTGCTCGGGGAACACGAGGCTGCCCTTAATTACTTGATGCTCGCCCTGGAGACGTTCGAGCGCATGTCGCACGAACCGTACAGCTATCTGACGTTGAATAACATCGCAGCAACGTTAGTTTGTCTGAGAGATTATGATCGCGCGGAGAGCTACGTCATTCGCGCCATCGAGAAAGGGGCAAAGGCGCGGAGCACTCAGATTGCTTCAACGTATGAGATCAAGGCGAGGGTGCACATTGCTCGGATGGAATGGGAGAAGGCCAGACGGGCGCTTGGGACGGCGATGGAGATAGCCGAGCAGGCTAACAGCCAATCTCAGAAGGCCGAGGTGCGTCGTACGCTTGGCAAATACTATTTATCACTGGACCGAGATGAAGAAGCGGCGGCAACGTTACTAGACGCGCTAGAGATCGCCGGCCATCTTCGCGCGTCGTTGTTGGAGCTGGAGATCAAGGCCTTGCTCGTGCAAGCTACCTGCACTAAGAACCCCGTTGGAGCCTGCAAGTTGTTGAGCGAGGTCGAAGCGGCGCTTGGCTCACGACCGCTCTCGGAGCTGAAAAAGGAAGCCAACGCGGCTCGCAGACGAATCAACGCGCTCGATCAGGAGCAATATTTCATAATCTCAGACGCTAGTATTCCGTTGCTTGCCGAGGCGAAGATCTCGCTGTTGAAGTGGCTCTGGGCGCGAGCGTTGCACAAGGCGAGGGGCAACGCGAAGGACGCAGCGGCGACTCTGGGAGTGACGCCGACCTACATTCGAAAACTCACGAAGGTGATTCCGAGGGACCTGCTGCGCCCAGCGAAGAAACTAGAAACGAAGAATTAACCAACCCGCTCGGTCTACCCCATTCAGCCGCAGGGGCAGTACGCGAAAACCCGTAATCATCCCTCCGCGAAAACCGGGCGCGCGTTATCGAACCTCACTGCAACGCCAACGCCGCTTGCGGTGTCTTCTACACGCACTACTTTCGCAGCGTACTTCATGCGGTTCCTCTTCTTGAACGGCACCGTTATTTCTATTTCTAACGCAGCTCCAAGATCAGGCTCTTTCTGCAAATGGAAGAACGCGCCGGTTGAGCTCAGGTTGACAAGCGTGCCGGCTTCGCGGAAATCGGTTCCAGTGGCTGTTATCTCCCACGCTAACTGAAACCTTCGCGCGGTCCTGCGCTCTTTGCGGCGGCCATTTTTCATCGCTGTACACCGGTCGGTACCCCACGCTGAAATAGTGAATTATCAGGACGTTCCTTGAAGCTTGAATAAAATCCCGGGTTGGAGTATTCTTGCACCCCTGTGGCCAACAGCGTGGTCCGGAGTAACCGCCGTCGACGCTGTCAACCACCGATTCAACAAACAAAAACGACAGGAGCAGCGCAATGGCAACGAGAGCCCTCACCCCTGTTGCCCAGCGCCGAAGTCGCGCTAGCGTGTCCGCGAGACAAGCCCCCGGACACGGGCGGGATTGGCGAGAAGTCTTACTCAGCCAGGACGCGGAAGCGATCTGGCACAAACTCTCTATCTTTGTCCGCGCCGCAGCTTCGGACCACGTAGCTGGATACGAGCAATTGACTCAGGAGCTATTTCTGCACCTGCTGGCGAATGACCGCATCAGCTTCTATCTGGAACAGGATTATTCAGACTCGGACATCAGAGCAGATTTGCTCTCTGTTCTTAGCGGATAACTCGAAACTTGATCTGAGAAGACGACGCGCGTCTTGAGAGGCGCTACGCCACGAGGCTGCTGGTGTGAGGTTGGTCATTGAATATGTCGTCCAGCGAGCCGTCGCCCAGATCCGAGAGCCTTAAAAGCATGTTCTGGCGATTAGTGGCGTATGCCAGACCGTCGTTGGTGCTTATAATGCCGTCACGAATCATACGTTCCAGCTCGGCGTCGAACACCTGCATCCCTTCCAGATTGCCGTCCGTCATCGCATCGTAGAGCGACTTCCCTTCCCGCTCGCCCTTCTCAATATAGTCGCGGGTGCGCGCGGTGGATTTCAGTATCTCGATCGCCGCGATACGCCCGTGACCATCTGCCCGAGGTATTAACCGCTGCGAGACAATGAACCGGAACGCTCCGGCAAGTCGCATGCGGATGACGTGCTCCTGGTTCTTGGGAAACAATCCGATCAGTCGCTCGACCGTTTTGACCGCATCCGTCGTGTGTAATGTAGATAGCACAAGGTGGCCCGTTTCCGACGCCTCGAGCGCAACCTCGCAGGTCTCGAGGTCGCGAATCTCACCGACCAGGATCACCTTCGGGGCCTGGCGTAGCGCCGCCCTCAAAGCGTAGGCAAAGCTCGATGTGTCCGAGTGCAACTCGCGTTGATGAACCGTCGAGTTCTTGTGCCGATGCACGAATTCGATAGGGTCCTCGATCGTTACGATGTGAAAACTCTTATTCTCGTTTATCTGGTCGACGACCGCAGCCAGCGTCGAGGACTTTCCCGAGCCGGTAGGCCCGGTTACCAAGACGATTCCGTTCTTGAGCTCTGCTGTTTCTTGCAACACGTCCGGAAGGCCAAGCTGTTGGAATGATGGTATCTGGTTGGGCACAACTCTCATTACGATGGCGTGGCTGCCGCGCTGTTTGAAGACGTTGACCCGAAATCGCGACAACCCGGTCAGGCTAAAGGAGAGGTCGGCTGAGCCGTATTTTTCCAGCGACTCCTCAGCGGTCTTGTTGTTGCCTATGAGAGCCTTCGCGATTGCAGCAGTATGGGTAGGCGTCAGCACCTCCAGTCCGGGCAATCGGACCGGGGTCAGCTTTCCAATCAGCTCCACTTGCGGCGGGCGGCCCGGCGAGAAGATTAAGTCCGATATCTTGTCCGAGACGCTCAGCATCTCCTGAACCACTTGCGAAAAATTGATTGTGGACATCGTGAGGAACCTTATGCACTTCCGTTCGAGAGGGGCAGAGGTCGTTTAAAGGCTATTAACAATATTAGCCTGCAGTACGACGATGTCAATACTTCTGTTGATAAGCGGTAGGCTAAATAACCGATTTGACGCCAGGATATGGAATCACTTGGCGGTTAGCCTCTCGAAGATGTAAAACGTCTCGCCTCGCCGAACGCTTCCCAGGTAGCGCCACTTATCCTTGATGACATCGCCCTCCTTGATGCTCTTCAGCGCGTTGGCGCCGTCTTCGATCAGCTGATCCACGTCGGTGGCCGCGACGACGTGCAACTCGGGAACTCGATCCTCACCCGTTTCTTTGACCAGGTTGAGGACGGCTTGTCTGTGAATTGTTATTTCCGCCTTCGCGCGAACGTATTCCCGTCGCGTCACCTGGTTATGCCTGTACAGAAATTCGAGCTCGTCTTCTTCGTGCCGCATCAGGTCGAGAAACGACTTAACCTCCGGACCATAACCGTTCGATTGGTGATTTCTACCACTGACTGTTAGACCAACAGTCAACAGGAGTGAAACAATCAAGCAGACGTGAGTCGCCGCATTTCTTCCTTGCATCGCAATTATTGCTGATAAGCCGCATCAAGCAGCTCAATGGGATGTACCACGTCTACGTTCAATCCGTTCAGCAACGCACCTGCGCCAATTTGCATAATGCAACCCGGGTTGGCTGTGGCAACTGTTTGGGCGCCGCTTTCCTCGATCGCTGCGATCTTTTCGCGCAAGATCTGCCTGCTGAGCTCAGGATGCTGGAGATTGTAGATGCCCGCTCCACCGCAGCAGCTCTCGAAGCCACGCAGCGGAACAAGCGCTACTCCTGGAATTGACCTCAATACGTCGGCAGGCGCCTGGGCGATTCGTTGAGCATGTATCAAATGACAAGGCGCATCGTAGGCCACTCGACGTTCAACGGCGCCGGCGGGACGCTGAATTCCGTGCTCAGTGAGGAACTCGGAAATATCTCTAACCTTCGAGCTGAACTGGCGAGCGCGGTCTTGAAAGGTCGGATCATCGGCTAGAAGCCCGGCGTATTCCTTCATTGCCGCGCCGCAACCAGCGGCGTTCACGATTATCCAATCTGCTCCGCTGTCGAGGAACGCTTGAATGTTTTTCCTCGCAAGCTCTTTTGCTATCTCGAGCTGCCCCGCGTGAGAGTGCAACGCGCCGCAGCACATCTGACGTTCCGCTTCAACCAATCGGCAGCCGTTTCGAGCCAGCACGCGCTCGGTTGCTCGATTCGTTTCGCGAAACAGTCCCTCCATCACGCACCCGCGAAGCACTGCGACACGGACGTCACCTTCGTTTTCAAATCGCTCGGCGGATCGCGATCGCGCGACAGCAGGACGGCTCGCAAGCAGAAGCGCCAGGGCAAATCGAATCCTTCCGCGCGCGAGGTTTGACTTGAAGATGAGCCTCGCAAACCCGCTGTCGCGGAACCATCGCGCGAGCGCCAGCATCGACCGAAGCAGCCAGCGTCGGACGAAGACTTGATTGAGGACGAAGCGAAGCATCTTTTCAGACACAAAGCCGCGATTGGATTTTGCGTTGGTCACGTCAACCCGGGCAGCTTCAAGCAGATGTCCGTAGGGGACGCCGGAGGGGCAAACCGACTCGCAGCCGCGACACCCGAGACAAAGGTCGATGTGCGAAATGAAGGCATCGCCCAAACTGAGCCTGCCTTCGACGACTCCTCGCATGAGATAGACTCGTCCACGCGGTGAGTCGTTCTCATCGCCAAGGGCTCGATAAGTGGGGCACGCAGGCAGGCATAGTCCGCAATGCACGCAGGTCAGAAGCTTGTCGAGGTTAGCTTCCAGTAGCGAAGCAAGCTTGCCGTGAGTCTGAGTTGTTTCTGCGACTGCCGCCATAGGACTTGATTTGTGATCCTGATGCGTGAATCCGTGAAACGTGATACGTGATGCGTGAGAGGACTTGTCTCGAATCACGGATCACGAATCACGGATCATTAATCACGTATCACGCATCACGGATCACGTTTCACTCATCACTGATCATATTCCCGCGACGAACTTGCCCGGATTCAGGATCGATTGCGGATCGAACTTTTCTTTTATCGATCGCATAAGCGACGCCGTCGCGCCGGCATCGCCCCAGGCATCGGCTTCCCTTCTTATCTCCGGCGGCGCCTTTTCTACAAACAACGTGCCGCCCGACGACGCGATCTTCGCGCGAAGACTTCGGACTTGATCGATAACCTCCCTCTTCTCGCCATCGAACGCTAATCGAATTATACCAGTGCCAACGTCAGCACTGGCAATGCACTCGAAATTTGCAAGGAGCGCTTTTTCGAATTGCTCCGGAACACTCATTAGCGGCACGCTCAACCGTACTCCAATGGTGCGCTGGTCGAGATCGTCGAGCGAGCGCCAAACTCGTTCGGAGTCTTTATCGCCTAGTTCAGTTGCTTGCAAGCTCTCATCGATCGCGCGGTTTATCCAGTCCAACTGGTACTCAACCGCGGCTTTGTTGTCGATAAATTTTATCAATAGAGCTTCGTCGACGCTCGGTATTAGCCGTCTTGCGAGCACGACGGATGCGGGTTGAAGCTCTGACCCCAGGACGCCTCGAGCGAACTGGAAAAGCTGCCCTCGACTCTTGGCTGTGATCAAAACCGTCGCGTCGCGTTCGGGCAACGGCCGCAGTTTGAGAGTAAGCTCGGTAATGATTGCCAGCGTGCCATAGCTGCCGACGTAAAGCTTGTTCATGTCGTAGCCGGCGACGTTTTTTACCACACGCCCGCCAGACTTGCTTTGAGTGCCGTCGACGTGCGCAAGCTTGAGACCGATTACGTAATCTCGCGGCGTGCCGAACCCAACTCTGAGTGCGCCACTCGAGTTGCACGCGGCGATCCCGCCAAGCGTCGCCGACCTCAAGCCCGGCGGATCGAGCGGCAGCCATTGACGTGACTCGGATGCGAGAGTATTGAACTCCCGCAGAGTCAACCCAGCTTCAACCGTGGCCGTCAGATCAGGCGGGCTGTAATCAATTACGCGACGCATTCGCGACAGGCTCAAGACGACATCAGCGCGTCTCAACGGGTTCCCCGACTCCAGCCGCGTCATGTTCCCAACAGGCACTACGGCCAGACCAGCCTCAGCGCAAAGTTTCAAGCACGCCGCCACTTCATCGGCGGAACCCGGCCGCGCGACGAGCTTCGGCCTGTGACCGTCGACCCTCAACCCCCCCGGCTCGCCGACATTCTCAGAACCAACGACGGACTCGATGCTTCGAGCGATTTCTAATTCAGCATTATCGACCATTTGATCTTGTTTTGCCTTTTCCGCCTGCTGCGCGCATCTTCTTGATCGCCGCTTTTGATTGATCTATGTATTGCAATGAAAGCGGCGCGCAAAGGCCGCGCCGCACTTCAAATTACGAACTCCAATCATTGTCGAGGAGCACAATCATTGGTCGCGGCGGTTCACTTGTCTGCGTTGATTGATCGGGCTCGTTCATTAACCCGGACAAATAAGTCTTGAACTGTCTGGAGAAGCCCACAAGGTCGAGCGACATGAAGACGGGTGGCAGCCGCTCGAGCTTCATGACAACGCGCTCATACATCCCGCGCGCCCCGCGAGCGTTGCCGCGATTGTGATGGTGCAGCGATACGGCCGCCTGAATCAATAGCTGATAAAACAGCTTTGTATCGCCCGAAGAGTGCAGCCATATTTCTTCCCAAATCTCGTGCGCCTCGAAGTACCGTCCGGCGTTGAAGTGCTCGATGCCCTCCAGGTACTGCGCCGGATAAAAGCTGCCGGAGAGGTTGCGATCGCGCGACGCTTGCTGAGCGGCTGGCAGCTCGGCAGAGTTGGTTTGCGCATCCGGGTCCTCAAACGTCAGAATAAACGGCCCGGCTTGAATCCTGTCGCCGTCCTTCAACTCGCTCCACGACACTCGCTCGCCGTTTATGAAGGTGCCGTTCTCACTTGAATGGTCCACGACGAATATCTTCGCGCCGTTCCGTTCGACGCAAAAGTGCTCGCGCGAAATGGTCGGGTGAGAGAGCACGCAATCACATGAGGTGCTTCGACCAAAGGTCAGCTTGCTCTTATCAAGCGACACCTTTTCGCCCGTCTGTGGTCCGGTGGCAAATGTAAATGACGCCATCGCGATAAGAATATTGCATGGCTTCGCCAGTTTGCGGAAGGACTAGTCGTGTGTCGGCCGGGAAAGAATGACAACTACGTTTGACCACGACTTAACTGTTCAACTTGGGCGGATTGAAGGCCTCGTTGGACGCCGATATAATCGAGCCTCCGGTTCAGCCTGGTAAGTTGCGTGGTGTTCGCAGCCGAGCTAGTGCTCGGGTGATTCACCGTGCTCCAGTATCATCGCTTGAAGAACGCGGTCAAGCTCCTTGGCTATTCCATAAGGTCAAGCTGATAGGAAGGGCATCTTTCGCTCCTCCACGGGAAAGGAAATAGAATGCAAAGTCGATTCGCAACCCCTCTTTTGATCGTCACGCTGGGCTTTGCGGCTGTGTTGAACGCAAATGGTCAAGCAGTCCAGCCCGAGCAATCCGCTGACATATCCGGTCAATGGGTATTGTCTGCGACATGGTTAGGAGAGCCACGTGTGGAACGTGTGACTTTCACGGTGGATCGCGATAAGCTCGCAGGGACAGCTTTCGGAGGCCTCAAGGTCATAGGCTCGCTACGCGAACGCAAGCTCGAATTCGCGTTGTGGACCCCGGACAACAAGCCCATAGCTACCTTCAAGGGCGCGGTTGAAAACGGGAGGCTATCGGGTACCCTAACCTTTAATGGCAACCCTGGCACTTGGACAGCGCAACGGCCCGCCACCCGCCCTCCCGACGCGCCCCGCGTTCATAATTTCGAGCCCACGAAGTTTCATCGTCTCTTCTCGGGCACAATAGAACCTGTGCTGAAGATCTATCCGGGGGACACAGTTCATACCTGGAGTGTGGATGCGGGAGGAGTCGATAATAAATCTGTCCGCCGCTCGATGGGAGGAAATCCTGAGACGGGGCCTTTCTATGTCGAAGGGGCACTACCCGGGGATACGCTCGTACTGCGCCTCAATCGCGTGCGCTTAAATCGAGACTCCGCTGTGAGCGGCTCATCGATCGTAGGGAGCGCGCTGAATCCTGGTTATGTGCAGAGCGTCAAAGAGGTACCGAACTTTGATAGCACCTGGAAGCTTGATCCCGAGCGAGGAGTGGCGATGTTGGCCAAGCCGACCGATAAGCTGAAGAACTTCAGCGTGCCGCTCAGGCCTATGCTTGGGTGTGTGAGCGTAGCTCCGCCGCGCAACCAGGCATTTGCCACTGGTGATCTGGGACCTTATGGCGGGAATATGGACTACAACCAGATTCGAGAAGGTACGACTCTTTATCTTCCGGTATTTCAGGCCGGGGCATTACTCTTCCTGGGCGATGGCCACGCTGCGCAGGGAGACGGGGAATTGACGGGTGATGCGCTGGAGACTTCCATGGAGATCGAGTTCACAGTGGACGTATTGCAGGGGAAATCAATCGGCGGTCCGCGGGCTGAGAACGATGAGTTCCTAATGGCAATAGGCATAGGGGGATCATTGCAGGAAGCGCTGCAGCGGGCCACCACAATGCTGGCGCGCTGGATTGAAAGTGACTATAAGCTCAACGCTGCTGAAGTAGCCATCGTGCTGGGGACTTCTATCCGCTACGATGTGGCAGAGCTCGTAGACCCGCACATCAATGTTGTGGCTAAGATCAGCAAGACCGTCTTGGCTCAACTCAACAAAGAGAGCAAATGAATCATAGATACGACCGCAGAGAGTTCATGGGCCTCGCTGCAGCCAGCGCGGCCGGTATTCTCATGCGACCTTTGCTTGTCGAATCGCGAACCGTCGCCGCAGCGCGTACTTTGCAGGGCGCCGACGCTGACCTCGTCGTCTTCAACGCCAAGGTCCACACCATGGATTCGGGCGCGCCAAGAGCGGAAGCGTTTGCGGTCCACGCTGGTCGGTTCATCGCTGTAGGAAGCACCGCCGAAATCAAAGGGCTCATCGGGAAGCGCACGCAGACCTTAGACGCGAAACAGATGACGATCGTGCCCGGCTTTATCGATTGCCACAATCACGCGGGTGGGACCACGCTGCTCTACGAAGTCCTCGTAGGCAATCCGTTCGAAGTTGAATTCGTCACTATAGCCAGCATCGTTGAGAAGCTCCGCGAAAAAGCGCGTCAGACTCCGCCAGGCTTCTGGATTGAAGGCTATTTCCACGACGACACCAAGCTCAAGGACAAACGCCCGCTCAACGTGCATGACCTCGACCAGGTGTCGACCGAGCACCCGGTTGTCGTCCGACATCGCGGCGGCCACACGTCGTTCTACAACAGCAAGGCGCTCGAGCTGGCGCGAGTAAACAAAGACACACCGGATCCACCCGGCGGCACCTTCGATCGGGACGCGAACGGCCAGCTTAACGGTCGAGTGACTGACCGAGCGCGAAACGTGTTCAACGGCGTTGGTCAGCGGCCGTCGTTTACTGCCGAGCAGCGCGATCGACGCGAACGCGATGGGCTCGCGCATATTTCGAAACAGTTTGTTCGCTACGGCTTGACCAGCGTACACCACGAGGGCGGCGACCTGGCTGCGCTTCAGGAAGTGCGCGCCCGCGGGGACCTTCATCAACGCGTGAGCTACGAGGTCAGCGGCAGAGTGCTGGACTCCATGATTGCAAGCGGCATCATGACCGGCTTCGGCGATGAGTGGATCAAACTCGGCGCGACGTCCGAGCACACCGTCGACGGGTCTTTTTCAGAGCGCACGATGGCGTTAAGCACTCCATATCCGGGCGTGAAGCCGCCTTACAAGGGCAACGTCACCGAGACGCAGGAGGATCTCAACGCCTGGGTCGAGCGAGTCAATCGCGCAGGCATCCAGGTGAACTGCCACGCAAACGGGGATGTCGCCATTGATATGTATCTCACTGCGTTCGAGCGCGCCCAGAAGGTGTTCCCACGCGCCGACGCGCGTCCCAAGATCACGCACTGCACGTTGATCAACGACGATCTGGTGCGTCGCATGATGGCGCTAGGCGCCGTCCCGGCGATGTTCACCACCTATGCCTACTACAACAGCGACAAGTTCCCGTTTTATGGCGAGGAGTTAATGAAACGGTGCATGGCGTTTCGCACGTTGCTCGACGCCGGCATTCATGCTGCGGCTGGCTCGGACTTCAGCCCGGGGCCGTTCGCGCCGTTAATGGGCATCCAGGGAATGGTGACGCGAACCGGATGGGACGGAACGACGTGGGGCGCGAATCAACGCATCACCGTGGATGAGGCGATCAAGGTGAACACGATCAACGGCGCGTACGCCTCACGAGAAGAATCACTCAAAGGGTCTATTACCGTCGGCAAGCTGGCAGACTTCGTCGTGCTGGCAGATGACCCTCACACGGTTAGGCAAGAGAAGATCAAGGATATTCAGATTGTTCGCACCGTTGTCGGGGGCGCCACGGTATTTCAAGCGTGAACCGATGTTCAATGTCAGGAGAGAACAACTGAGTCACATTTGGAAAGGCATGCTTATGAAACGTCTAGCCAACTTGGTAATTGTCGTTGCCGTACTAGCTGCTTCGGCGTCGGGGCAGACCGTCTCTCAGCATCCACGCGTGAAGCAGGCTTTGAATCTTCTAAAAGTCTGGCTGGACGCCGAGCGCGACTATGACCAAATTCCAGGCCTCTCAGCCGCCGTGGTGCACAATCAGGATTTGATTTGGAGTGGAGGCTTCGGCTACGCGGACGTCGAGCACAAGACACCAGCTACCCCTCAGACTCTTTACAGCATCTGTTCAATCTCGAAGCTCTTTACAAGCATCGCCGTCATGCAGTTGCGTGACGCGGGCAAGCTCAGGCTTGACGATTCTGTAGGAACGCACCTGTCCTGGTTCACGATCAAGCGCAGTGACCCGCAGTCGGCCGAAATCACCATTGAGGGACTACTCACGCACGCGTCAGGCTTGCCGCGCGAGTCTGATTTCCCTTACTGGACTGGGCCTGACTTCAAGTTTCCTTCGCGCGAGCAAGTGATTGAACAACTCTCTAAGCAGGAGACACTCTATCCGGCGGAAACCTATTTTCAGTACTCCAACCTCGGCCTCACCCTCGCGGGCGAAGTGGTCGCCGCAGCTTCAAGCCAGCCTTATGCGACATACGTTCGCGAGCACATCCTTGACCCAATCGGCCTGCGAAGCACGACGCCGGAAATGCCCGGGCAAGAACGCGGTCACAAGCTGGCCACAGGTTACAGCGCGCTCCGGCGCGGGGGCGGTCGCGTGCCCGTTACGTTTTTCGAGGCGCGTGGAATCTCTCCAGCCGCCGGCTACGCTTCTTCGGCCGAGGACCTGGCGCGCTTTGCCTCGTGGCAACTCCGAGTGCTCGGACGAAAAGGCGGAGAAGAAGTTCTCAAGTCAAACACGTTGCGCGAAATCGCCGGCGTTCACCCCTTGGGCGTTTGTCATGAAAATCGTAGCAACATTCTCATCCGTCTTGAGCAACAGATGCGTGCGAAAACCTGGGCAGGACCCGCCGTGACCGACAAAAGTTTTTCCGTC
>DASXSR010000297.1:0-49639 GCA_036505875.1 Blastocatellia bacterium
GCATCGATCGGGTCCAAACGTGCTGCCTTCATCGCGGGCCACATGCCGAACACCAACCCGATACCGACAGACACGCTTAGCCCTGCAATCGGGGCCCAAGCGGGCACGTAAACCGGCAGGATCAAATTCACCAGCAAGCTCAAGCCCCAGCCGATTCCGATTCCTAACAACCCGCCTGAACCGGTCAGCGATATTGCTTCGATCAGAAACTGGCGCAAGATGTCTCGACGACGTGCGCCTATCGCTTTGCGGACGCCTATCTCCTTTGTGCGCTCGGTGACCGAGACCAGCATGATGTTCATCACTCCGATGCCGCCGATCAAGAGTCCAACGCTCGAGATCGCGAACATCAGGATCGCGATGCCGCCGGTGATCTGATGGAACTGCTCGGTGATCGCGTCGGGAGTCGAGAGGCCAAAGTTGTCTTTCGCGTTGTAAGCTACGCTGCGGCGACGGCGGAGCAGTGAACGGATTTCGTCCTGCGCCTGCATCAACTTTCCTTCCTGGGCTTGCGCCATCACGAAGTGGTCTTTCTCCGCAGGGAACATCTTCTTCATCGATTCATAAGGCACGTAGACCGCGCGGTTCTGATTGCCTCCGTCGTTGTCGCCGACGAAGAAGTTGTCGTTCTTCTGAAGCACGCCGATCACGGTGAACGGTTTCTCGTTGACCAGAATCTGTTTGTCGAGCGCTTGAAGGTGAGGGAAGAACTTGTCTGCGATGTCCGCGCCTATCACGCATACCTCCGCGCGGTGCTGATTCTCGACCTCGGTGAAGAAACGTCCTTCTGCTATGTGTACCGAGGACATGCGCTCGTAGTCGGTAGTCGTCCCTTGAACCTGTGTGATGTAAAGCTCCTGGTCCTGATAGCGTACTTTCTGCACGTCGTCGGGGCCGAGGAACGGCGCGACATATTTGACCGAAGGGCATTGCTCGCGAATGGCAAGCGCGTCTTCGTAGGTGATGGGTTTGCGCATGCGCTCTTCAGGGGAGAGGCGGCCGGTATGAATGCCGGGATCGAATTTATAGATGAAGACCACGTTGGTGCCGAAGGCTTCGATGTCCTTTTTGAACTGTTGATCGAGACCCGAGATGAATGACGCGATGACCATCACAGTGACGGTGCCGATGACCACGCCCAGCACGGTAAGGAACGAGCGAAACTTGTGCGCGCGCAACGTTGCGAACGCCATCCAGAAGCTTTCACTTGTGTCTTGCTTGCTCATATCAGGAAACCGCCACTAAGACACCAAGGCACTAAGGGGCACGAACACCAACTTAGTGCTTCTTCGTGCCTTTGAGTCTTTGTGGCATAACAAGTCGTCCGAACAATCAATCGGCTCTCAGAGCTTCAATCGGGTCGAGTTTCGCCGCTTTCCATGCGGGATAAATCCCGAAGAACAATCCGATACTTGCCGAGACCGTCAATGCCATCAACGTCCAGAACACCGGCAGCGCGGTCGGCAGACTGAAGAATACTGTCGCAAGCTTGCTCAGGCCGTACGCGATAGCGACGCCAATCAGCCCGCCCAGCAGCGACAACACCGTCGACTCAGACAGGAACTGGCGCACGATGTCCGTTCGCCTCGCGCCAAGCGATTTGCGTATGCCGATCTCCCGAGTCCTCTCGGTCACCGATACCAGCATTATGTTCATGATGACGATGCCGCCGACCACCAGCGCAATCGAAGTGACCCCGATCGCGACGATTGAAATCGTGCCAAAAATCTTTTCGCGCAGGTTGTTCAATGCATCGGAAGTCACGATGCCGAAGTTGTCCGAGTCGTTGTAATTCAAATGCCTGCGCGCTCGAAGCACTACTCGCACTTCGTCTTGCGCACGATCGATTGACTCGGGACCGATCGCGGCCACGCGAATCGCGATAGACCCGCGCGAGCCGTAAATGCTCTGATAAGTCGAGAGCGGGATCAGGACAAAATTGTCGCGCGGGTTCCCGAACACGGTGCCGATCTCTTGCGCCGTGCCCACGATCCGGAACGGCAGGCCTTCGATCTTTATCTCTTTGTCGATGGGATCGACACTCGGGAAGAGCTGATTCGCCACGCCGTATCCGATGAAGCATGCGTAGCGCGAATGCTCTTCTTCGGTCGTAGTTAGATATCGACCCTGATCGACTTTGACCGAATCGATATCGATCATGTTCGCCGTTACTCCCATGATCTCGATATCTTGAAGAAGCTGAGTTTCGCGTTTGATGTTCCCGCGCCGCCGCATCATCGCCGCCGCGTCGCGGACGTAGGTCGGATGCTCTTTGATCGCTCGAAAATCGTCAAGCTTGATGTCTTTGTTTTTTTTGTTGCGCTCCATCCACTCTTGGAGGCTGGTGACTATGCCCATCTTATTGACGACGAAGGCATTCGACCCGAGGTCGGCGATCTTGTCATTGAAATATTTGTTGAAGCCCTCGATCAGTGAGACCACTACGATGACCGTCGCGACCCCGAAGATGATCCCAAGAAGGGTGAGAAAAGAGCGCAGCTTGTGGGCGAAAATGGCGCTTAAGGCGAGCGTTACCGATTCAAGAAACTTCATATTACGATTCCGTACGCCGACTTAACTTATTAATGAACCCCAAACTACTAGAAACGAACTTAGTTTCAATAAGTTCGGCGATTGTGCTCGCATCCATACGATACGCAGCGCGACTTGCTTCAGGGTGCAAACATAAAAACGGCGCGACGGGTCGCAGTATTAACAGACTCCGCTGCGTGATCAAACTCCGTCGAGCTCGTATAATCTTTTCTGCGCCGATGCAGCGTGAATGACTATGGAGATTAAGCTGAGCAGGTGTGTGCTTCGAGAGTGGAAGTCCGGTGACGAAAAGTCATTGACCAAGCACGCGAACAACCGTCGTATCTGGCGCAATCTTCGGGACTCGTTTCCGCATCCCTACACGCTGGCCGATGCTCGGCAGTGGATCGAAATCGCCAATCCAACCGGGCCGATCACTAACTTCGCGATTATTGTGGATGGCGCCGCCGTCGGAGGCATCGGACTGATGTTGAAAGAAGATGTCTTCCGAAGGACCGCCGAAATTGGCTACTGGTTGGGCGAAGAATTTTGGGGACGCGGAATCGTGACCGAAGCAGTGTGCGCGGTTACGGATTATGCTTTTGCGACTTTCGACCTGTGCAGGGTGTACGCGGGGGTGTTCGAGTGGAACCCAGCTTCGATTCGGGTCCTCGAGAAGGCTGGTTATCAGTTTGAATCTCGGATGAGGAAGAGCGTAACGAAGGATGGTCAGACGATTGACGAGCTGATCTATGCAGTCGTGAGGTAAGGACCGCATAGCGGTCACCGATCGATAGAGCGACGCTGGATGAGCAGGGGCCTGGACCGCGTAGCGGTCACCGGTCCATAAAGAACATTAAGAGCTACGCGGTTTCGAAATTCGCACGGTATGCGTTTCGGCGCACGATGCAGGTGACCGCAAACGCGGTCCGAACGTGGTCGGTCGCTGCTGGTTACTATCAAGAGGCGATCGCTACGCGATCCCCATAGCAGACGAAGTCTGCTATTTCATCTTAGCCAAAAGCTCGCGAGCTTTACTTCTCAACTCCTCCAACTCCCTCGGGCTGCGCGCCGGGTCATTCGCGCTGAGCACAGATTCCAGCGGCTTTCTCGCCTCATCCTTCCTTCCCTTTTTCAGATACGCCTCGGCGAGTGAGACCTTCAATTCTGCGTTGTCCGGTCCCACCCTCAAACCTTCTTCCAATCTTTCGAGGCCGCGGCGGTCGTTGCCTCCCAAGAGTCTCGGCAGATTTAAATCGATCTGGCCAAGCGCGGAATAGATCGCGCCGTTCTCGTAGGCGGGATTGATCGCAAGCGCCGCTTCGAACTCTTTGCGAATCGTTTTCACCAAGCCGAGACTTTGAAGCACGCCCTTCAGGTCCGCGTATTCACCTTCGTTTGCCGCGAACCAGAAATGGCCTTCAACTCGCTTGTCGTCTGTGGCGACTGCCTTCTTCGCGGCTTCGACGCCGGCTTGGAGCAGCTTGCTTTTCTTCGTTTGATCGGCCTGACGATCAGCCAGGTAATATTTGAGTCTCGCCAGCCGCCACCACGCTTCGTAATTGGAGGGCTCGCGAGCGGCGAGTTGCTCCATCAGTGACGCAGCGCGGTTCAAGTTGTCGTTGTCGTCGCGCGAAGCAAACAACGCATCGGCTTGCGCAACCGGGTCCGCTTGCGGCGATGCAAGAATCGGCGCCAGAGCAATCATCAGAAATAGAATCGCCTTTGCCATCGTCATTTTGATTGCTGATTTGTTACGACAAGTTTGCCACCGCTTTCGGCCAGCAAATAAGCGGGACTGTTGGTGGCTTGTTTCACCTTGTCGAGGCGCGACGATTGCACGAAAAGGAACACGCGGCCCGCGCTATTCCACAGCGCTCCGAGGTCTGCGTCGTTAAGAAAAATCGCAGGCGCGTCTTCGAAGTAAGACCCATATTCGAGATTGGCGGAGCGCCCGTTCAGAATGCGCACAGGCTTCCTGGTGTAGAAGTTTATTGACGAGCCTCCCTCGTACTCTCCGTCGATGACTATCACATCACCCTGTTTATACTCGCGGTCAATCGCTTCGGCAAGCGCGCGCGACGAAAGGTAAGGCGCAAACGCGGCGAGGCTCATATGTGCAAAGAAGAAGAGCGCAACCATCATCGCCGCCAGCGAGCCATTAGACGCTAAGTGCCTGGCGCGAATTCTAAAGAACAAGGCGAGCACGGTGCCCGTTAACAAGCTCAAAGCCGCGCCGATCACGTGGACGCGCAGCGCGGCAATTGTACGCGGCGTCAGATCAAGAACGTGACCTAACGACAACGCGTAAGCGCCGGGATTGCGTGTGAGCGTTGCCGAAATGTTGCCGTCAACTGCGATGTCTCTCGTCGACCATAAAGCCGCTGCGCCACCAGCAAAGGCAACGACTCCCAGGCAAGCGATCGCAATCTGAGTCGAACGTAGGTCCCGTCGCTTCACTTCCCACCGTTGCTCGGCTTTCGAAAGAGCCAGGCCAATCAACATAGCCAAGGCCGGATAAGCGGGCATCGTGTAGTACTCCTGCGTCGTCGAGAAACAGAAGAACACTATGACCAGCGCAGCCCACGTCACGAGAAAAAGCGTGACTCGGTGCTCCTGATTCAAATTCCGCACGCGACGGGGTAGATGTTTGAGAGCCAGCGGCAGGAAGAAGCTCCACGGAAACAGCCAGACGACATGCAACGCCAGAAACAACGGCAGTGGAACTGTATCGTAATCCGCAGGATAGCGCTTGCCGATGTAACGCAACAGGTGCTCGTTCATGAAGTAGAACCAGAAGAACCCGCGCCCCTGACCGGGACGAGGCGTGCTGCTCATCAAGCTTCCCGGATTTCGCAGACCAGCCGCTATGTGCCAGGGAGCAGCAATCGCCAAAAACAACAGCGTGCCGCTGAAAAGTTTGAAATGAAGAACCCTGCGAGTCTCTCCGATAATCAGCAGGTAGGCGACGATGATAATCGCGGGGAATGCGGCGCCGATCAGCCCTTTCGTCAGGACCCCGAGCGCAGCGAAGACATAGACGCCATAAACGTAACGAGAGTGTTCAGGCTCGGCGAAGGCGCGAAGGAAGCAGTACAAACACATCGTGATGAATAGAGTCAGAATTACATCCGGCCACAACACTCTGGTGAACAGGAAGAGTCCCGCGCATGTGCCGATGGCGAGCGCCGAATAGAACCCGGCCCTTTCGCCGAACGCGAAGCTGCCGATCAGCATCGTCGCCAGCATCAACCCCAGCGCCGCGAGAGCAATCGGAAGCCTGGCTGAAAACTCGTTGACTCCAAGCAACTCATATGAGAGCGCTATCGACCAGTACATCAGCGGAGCTTTCTCGAGGTAGCGAATCTTGTCGGCGTGGAGCGTGATCCAGTCGCCCGACTCGACCATCTCGCGGGCAGCTTCGGCGTGAACTGTGTCTGCGTCGTCGAGCAGCGGAGGCGGATAGCGACAACTCGCCAGATAAATAACTGCCCAAATCGCGACCAGTGCGAGAACGTGTTTCCGGCTTCGCATCAAATAAGGTTTATAACAAGCGCGTTCGCTCGCTCCAACCGATTCTCGCTTGCGATACGAGTTCAGCCTGCAAGCCTCACGGAGAGGGTTATCTATATCATGGATGGCACGGTCAGCTTATTGGGGGAGCTTGTCTGCCTGCGCGATGAAGGCATCAACGGCGAGGATGACTTTATCTCTATGACTGACCCAGTACTCGATATAATGAGGCAGAGCCCCGGCCTGTACTTTCTTAAAACTAGACATGAAGTTTTTCTCGTCGTGACTCGCCCTTTGCACTTCTTCCAGCAGCTTGCGATTTTCTTCGACAACAGGCGTGAGCGCAGTCGAGAGTTGATTGATTGCCTCGGCCATTTCGGGATTCGCGTAAACAAGCTCGCCTGTCAGGTCGTGTACACCGATTTGAACAGAGATCAACATGGCGCCGCTGGGAGCCTTGTCAGTAGAAGTCCTGAACTCGGCGAAATAATTTTTGCATTGGTTCGCCGCTTCAACAGCCTTCTTGTCGAATGCAGCCTTGTTCAGGGACTCGACAGCTTCCCTCGCTTGTTTGACGAATCGACCGTCGGGATGCGCTGCCAGGTAATCCTGGTAAGCCGCCGCTGTATTCTCTCTGCTGGCCGCCTCAAATTTAGCCTTGTCCTCGGCCGAAGCACGACACGCACAGAGCATTAACGAGATGGCCATAGCGGCCAGGACCGAGCCGCGCGAAAGGTCCATACGACTAGCCTCCTCCTGTCGATCGTTCTAATGAGCACATTTCGATGAGCATCGTCGTTGGGGTTGCTCCAGGAATCGATTAACAAGGCAATGCGCGACGCCTTGTGCGGCTACGACATTAGCGGCTACTTCACTGGATTCTTAGCTAATTCCCGAATGTCGAACACGAGTCCCGACATCCGAAACAGGCTCAGGGTGGCTTCCGGCGGTACAGCAACGGGGCACTCGCGAAGGTTCGATGACTTAAGCGCGCTCTCAAACTTGTTGCCTTTATCGTCTTCGAGCACGAAATCCTTGAAGTACTCATTGAAATTCGGCTTGCCTGTATTGATGTCTTTAACCTCCCAGTGCACGAGGACCAAGGCTCTGCCACCTTCTGCTGTGATGGTTCGCTCTATGGCGGTGCCGGGAAACATCTTCCATTCCTTTATCTTGTCGATCCCTGTAATCGTTACTTCGACGCGCCCTTCAAGAACCTGCTTAGGTTTCACCGCCGTCGTTTTCGTTTGGGCCTCGACGATAATGGCCAGCCCTAAAGCCGAGATCAGCACGGTCAATAACACAACGCGTTGGCATTGCATGTTGCTTCTCCTCCGTTTCAGTCAGCGCTACCTGCGGCCTTCTGGACGTTGGCGGCCGCTTGTTCGGTTTCCAGCGCCTTGAGGTTCCTCAGCGTTCGCACTGAGAGGTAGATTCCCAGGGATGCACCGGCCAGGTTTACTACATTCAGCACGTACTGGAACTCGGCCAATCCTAGATAGCGCATCGAGCGATCAGGTTCAAAATTAGCGAGCACATAGACAATCCCCAGAGCCGCGGCTACAAGCACGATGTAGCAAGCGATCTTGCTTCCCTTCTTCAGGGCTCTGATCACGCCGAAAATGAGTGCCGCCTTGACCAGCGTCAGCGCGCCGTTCAAGACAAAGACAACTCCGGCGTTTCCACGGCTGCCCTTCGCGCTTGCTGCTGCCACCAGCACCAAAACGACGATCACTTGAAGAAGCAACACCGCCTTGAGGAACTGAGTCAGCGGCAAGGTCTCCGGCATACCAAATTTCTCAGTAGCTGCATCGGTGGTTTCGAACATAGACGCCTCCAGTTGACAATCGACACTCATTTTTCATCGATTCGGTCTTGTCGAGCGATCATCATCGAGATTGGTAACAAACCAATGTTATGGTTTCCGTATGCTCAAGTGATTGAGCCTCTTTCGGGACGACTACTCTTTGTTTTTGCCAACGCTTTCAAACTTTGCTTCCAGCTTGACTGCTTCATTGCCTTTTTGAATTGCGTAGAGTCGGTAGTACTTTATTGGCGAAGCAGCCTTGTCTGAAGCATAGAAGCAAATGCCAATATTCCCATCCCGTTTGTACGGATCAATATCGTCTCGAAACTGTTGGTCGGTGGCTGGGTAGTAGTTACACTTAAAGCAATCCCAGAAGACCGCACTACCGCTGAACGAAAAGTTATTTACGCAGCCTCGAGGAGCTTTAGGAGCATCAGCGTCATTAGCATTGAATAAACGCTCGATAGCTAGTGTGTAGTAGCCAGGTTCGAGATCGAGAATAAGTGGTGTACTCCCAACAGACTTCTCCTCAATATTTCCAGTCCGCATCAAGTTAGTCTTTGGAAGGTCTTTGTGTTTCTCAATATAAACCTTAAGGCCACTAAGGCTAGAGGTTATGAGCATCTGACCAGGGCTTGGCTGTTGCTGTGAGCTCTGAGCCTGTGTGGACTGCATTTTTTGCTTTTCCCGTTCCTGTGCTTGGGCACCAAGCAATGGCAGCGAACAGCAGACTAAAGTCACGAACAAAATCGTTTGTCTCATGGAGAACTCCTTTTCAGTCTCGCTAGCTCCAATGGCTAACCACGGTCCCGCGTATGCCATCACTCCCCTCAAAGGTCGCTTGCTCGACGTTGTCGAACGAGAAGGCGACGCCCATCAGCCGGAACTGCACCATAGCCTGCGCGAGGAAGGCCATCGGGTTCTGAGCGTCTGGGTGAACGATGACCTTCAACGGAGTGTGCGAGGTCATCCATTCCTTGTATGGACGACCGCGCGCATTCATTCGTGTCAAAATGGAATTCACAAATGTGTCTTTAGGCGCGAAATCCGTGTTGAAGACAATTAAGATTGCATCCAGCATATCTCATCTTCCCTTCCCGACCTTTGCTGTTGAAAGCGCTTCAGGAACTGCGTGACTGCTGCAGCTCCACCGCCCACTGTTTCTTCTGTTCCACTTCATCCTTTCGATCGGCGAACAAACTCTCAGCGATACGCTCGAATCGCGCGATGGAGGCTACGTCGTGTAAGGCCGGATCAGTCAACAGCAGGTTCGCCAGAGCATTGAGCTTCAGCTCGTGTTCCACTTCCGCAATCACGACTATCTTGTCAGTGGAGTAATTGAGAAAGAACGGCATTGCTGTGGTGACGATCAGGTATTTTGCAGTCGCATCCTTCTGGACGAGCGCCTGGAAAGCATCGAGTACTTCTCTAGTTGATGAGAGGCCGAGTTTGAGAGCAAGAGTCACTGACAAATCCTGATTGTCGTCAAGCATCGAGCCGAAGACGCTCCGGCTTGCCGGTATGGTTTGAATCAGCAGATCGGCCATCGGCCCTTGCATTAAGCCAGTCTTGCCATTGGGAAACGTGCGAAAAGGAGCATTCGCAGGATCGAAATACCCAAACTTTTCGGTCCCAGCACTAGGCTTGTAAAGTCCTTTGGCGATGAGATCCCCGAGCACAGTTCCGTCCGCGCGCCTGCCCTGTTGAGTACTCTGAGTGGCGCTCGTTGGGCGTCCTGGTTCGCTCTGACTCGCTTCCTGTGGTGCAGCTTGAGACCGTCGCTTGAAAGGCCACATTGATTTGCCTCCTTGGAGAGTCCGTCCAAACCTCAGTTTGTCGAGTCCCTTGAATGCGTAGCGAGTAAAGACTCAAGTTTTATCGGACATCATTTCATCAAAACCGAATGCCGCTCGCGATCGTGGCAGGTGATTCGCCCGGCACGTTATGTAGCAACGAACCTTCATTGACCGCGCTTGGCACCAGGAAGAGCAATCTCTGCTTCTGCGGCGGTTTTGCTCTCACGAAGATCGAGTGGTCTTCTTTCTCCGCCAGCCCCCACATGTCCGAGTCGCCCATCGAAAAACCAACACACAGAACGTCGATTTCCTTGCCTCCGAGTTGATATCGTAGTGGAAACTCGGAACTGTTCATCTCATTCAAGTCGGCCTTTTCCGATGCCAGTAACAGTTGGATCACAACCGTTTTGCTGTGCTCGGGATCAGATGGTCGTAGTTTGGCTGGCAGTTTTTCAATCGTGCTCCTTGCGTCAACGTAATCCTTGATCAGCGCGACATCCTGAATCTCGAATCGTTGCTTCGGGTCCTTGTATGGCTTGAACGAATTGGCGGCCTTCTGGCCAGGGCTGCCAGCAGGTTCAGTACTGCTCGCCAGTCGACTGCAACCAAACATAGTTAAGAGGATCACCGCGCTCGTGGCGTAAACTTCTGCTCTCACCTTCGCCTCCTATTACCCTGTCTTCAAATACTCTGCGAAAAGCTGCTCATCGGTCTTACTGAGGTCGGCCTTACCAATGTTCTCGAGTCTGTTTTGGTCATTGATCACATAAACCAACCCCGCTTTGCCGGATTCACCCGCAACTGTGCTGTCAACGCGAAAAATCACAATGTTGCCTTTTGCCCACGCATCGGGGCGATAGCCTCCCTCCGGGAGAAACGACACCTTTACCTTTCCTTTCGTTGAAACACCGTCCTCCTTAACAATGAGAACCGCATCTGCCTTTTTGCCGCACGAAGATAGCAGGAGAGATAGGCAAGCTGTTGTCACCAGTAAATGCTTGCGTCTCATCGATGTTCTCCTTCCAGGTCAGCTGCGAACGCATCGGCGCGCGCCAATTTCTTCGGCCTACCGGGACTTCAAGCCTTACAGCTTTCGTTATTCTTTGCGCAGCCACGGTCCAAGCTCAGATTCCAATTGCAGCTCAGCTTCAGGCCCGGCAGCCACAGGGAGCGAAATGATATTGCTCACGATTTTCCCGTTCTTCTTGTTTTCGGTGAGGTATAGTCTCATAGTTGAACGGCCTTTCACTGACATACCCGGTGCAGCCCAGGTGGACCAAAGAGTGCCATCGGAGGTCTTGATTTGTTTCTCAACACTCACTTGATGCTTGAACGCTCCGCCATTCTCCTTGGTGACGTCCACCTCGATCACCAGTCGAACTATATCCGGTCGGTAGCTCCCCTTATTGTAAGAAACGTGAATCTCCTCACGGCACATCGCCATGCCGGGGAATTTGTAATTTCTTCCGCTAGCAACACCTTCCACAGGCGGCTCATTAGTTATTTTCAGCCATCTGTACCTAGGCGCGGAGATCTCTATCAGAGCTTCCGCAGGGGCCTGACCTGCGATCACAGTAGATGACCGTCGCGAATGGGCACTCGATGCGGCAACGCTCAAACCTAAGAAAACCGCGACACCGAGCAGCATTATGCTTTTCATTCTTGTCTCCTCTCGCTGGCCAACTCGCTGAGCAGGCGTTCCATCGTTCCCACCCTGGCTTGCAAGGTCTCTTTCTCCTTTTGCTGACTTTGCAACTGCGTTCGCAGGTCATCCAACAAAGCGTCTCTATCCCTGACGATCTGGTGCAGCGCCTGAATAGCCGCAAACGCCACTCCCTGCGCGTCTACCGGGCAGATATGCTTCTCGTCCTCGCCGACGCCAAAGGCTGCGGCAAAGTCCTGGGCCATCGGGCCGATGTGCCGGATCGACGGATCGTCCCATTTGTAGTTCCAAGTTTGAACCGGAAGCTTCGACAGCCGCTTCAGAATCAATCTTGGGTCTGCGGTCTCGAACGACTCCTTCAGATTGCGATCAGAAACCGGAATGCAGGTGCAGATTTTGTTGCAGGTGCAAATAGTGCGACCGCCGCCTCCGCCGCCACTGTAACCGCCGCCACGGCGACGGCTCGGCCGACTAGGAGGCGGAACATAAGCCCTCTCTGCTCCAGGGACGCAGTTACAAGTGCAAACGGCTCCGGGCGGGATAGGCGAACCGCAGGGCAGCGTGTAGGTGATTGTCTGCCCGGTCACCTTATCGTAAACGTTGTAGGTTATTCCCTTGACCTCGGAAGAATTGACGGCGACATCGAACAGGAAAGTGCGAAAGCCGGGCTTCTCCAAGTCCCACAGCGTGACCACGCCAGAGTAGTCGCCAGTGGCAAGAGTCTTGCAATCCGGTGTAATCGTCATTGCTTTCGCGTCCGAGCCCGGCGCTTCCAGAGTGGCAAGCAACCGACCATCCGGCACCGACCAGAGTCTGATGCTTCCCCCTGCCGCCAACGAAAGCAGCCATCGCCCGTTGGGCGCGAAAACAATCCTTGCTTGCTCGCGTCTGTATCCTCGCTCGCCCTGTTCTTCCAGGGTGGCGAGCAACCGACCATCGGCGAGCGCCCACAGAGTAATCCCGTTTCCAGAGCTTGCCGCCAGCAGTTTGCCGTCCGGGGAGATTGCCAGCGCTGTTGTGTTTGGCCATTCCAGCGAGCCTACCAAGCGCCCGCCGGGCAATTCCCATAGTCTGATGTTGTCGTCATTATCACTGTCGGCCACCGCAAGCAGCTTGCCGTCGGGCGCCATGGTGAGCGCGGTTATCTGGCCTTCGAACCCTACAAGTGTCTTCAGCAAACGTCCTTCGGGGAGCGCCCAGAGTTTCACTGTACGGTCCTCTCGATGATCGGTGGCCGTGACCAGGAGCTTGCCATCCGGCGCAACGAGCAACGTCTTCATTTCGCCTTTTTGCTCGGGCAGCGTCGCCTGCAATTTCGCCTCGGGCAGCGACCAGATTTTTGTAGTTCCGTTGAGGTCGATGGAGGCCAGCGTGCTCCCGTCTCCGCTGAGCAGGATCCTTCGAACTCCTGATTGGTGGCCATCTAGTGTTGCAATCAATCGTCCTTTGGGGCCGGTCGGTCTTGCCGTTTTTGTGGCTGCCTTCTTGCCCGTTTTTTGTGCTGCCGCGGGCGCGGGCGGCGCACCGTCGGGTAGAGCCCACAACTTGATTGTCTTGTCGCTCGATGCAGTGATGATGGTCTTGCCATCGGCAGTGATAGTTACATCAGTGACGCTCTCTTTGTGGTCGTCCAGTGATGCGAGCAGTTGACCGCCGGGCAACGACCAAATCTTGGCCGTCCGATCATTTGAAGATGACGCCAACATCCTGCTGTCCGCCGACGTGCCCAGCGCCGTCACCATCTCGGTGTGCGCCCGCAGCGTCTTATCGGGCGGCTTGCTGGCGGTGAGAACCGGATCTGAGAGGTACCGGAGGAAGCTTCTCGGCCGCAGACCCCACAGCGCGATCTGCCCGCCGCCGTCCCCAGTAATAAGCTGCTGCCCGTCGGCAGTGAATATCGCCGCGCTCGTTTGGCCACGCGTCTGTAGCTGCGCCAGCAACTGGCCCTCCGGCAGAGACCACAGTCCGGACGAGCCGTAGCTGACTATCGAGAACAATATTCGACCGTCCGGCGAGAAGAGGAGATTGCTTACGTTGGATCCGACCTTCTCCAGCTTTCGAATGAGCTTTCCTTCGGGCAGTGACCAAAGGAACAAGCTCTCTCTTGATGTGCACGCTAGGGTCTTTCCGTCGGGCGACATGGCGAGCGCGGTTACCGTGTCTCCCGGCTTGAGCGTTGCCAGCAGATGGCCGTCCGCCAGAGAGCGCAATTCGATATCGTACGAGCCAATCGCGATGATCTCTCTATCGGGGGTGATGGCGAAGCGGCCCGCAGAATGCCGACCCAACGTCATCAACAGCCGGGCTTCCGGCAACGACCAGAGCTTCAATCGGCCTTCCTTGCTCGCGGCCGCCAGCACCTTGCCATTTGCCGTCCACCGAAGCGACTGCACCGGACCGGAATGCGATTCAAGAGTGGCGACCGGGCGGCCTTCCGGCAGCGACCACACTCTCACTGTCTTATCGTTTGCCCCGGAGACCAGTAACTTCCCATCCGCCGCGATTGAGATAGCATTGATTACGTCCGTGTGATCGTCGATCATCTTTCTCAACTGGCCTTCGGGCAGCGACCACAGTCGCAGCGTATCGGCGGACGCTGTGACCAGCGTCTTGCCGTCGGGAGTAATCGCGAGGTCGTTCACGTCGCCTGTATGAATGGGCAAGGTTGTCAGCCATTCGCCTTGTGGCATTGACCACATCTTCACCGTGTTATCGTGAGAGCCGGACACCAGCGTCTTGCCGTCGGGCGTGAGGGCCAGCTCACTTACCTGACTCACATGGGCGAGCGGACCTTTCTCGGGAGACTTGAGCGCGTTCTCGGCTTGAAAGCTTCCATAGGCTCTTGCGGCCGCCTCACTTCGCGACTCTATAAGGAACAAAGCAGCCGCAGCGCCAATGCCGATGCCCAACACTCCTCGCCGATCCATTTGCGTGTCCCAAGGCATGCGAGTCACCGGCACGATCTCGGGAGGTTCCTCGGCGCCATCCGCATACACCCGAGCCAGCTCAAAGCGTGGCCTTTCGATTTTCATACGAACAACTCCTTTCCCCTCGGACGATCAACTGCGCCGCTTTCTTCATGCCAAAACAACCCGCCGGATTTGGCGATCTTTTCGAGTATCTGATCTTTGGTCAGCTCACGCGTGATATGACAGCGATCCGAACCTTGAAATTCCTCGTCACCGTTAATGGTCAAAGCTTTGTGATAGCAATCACCCGCGCAGGTCCATTTCGCGAAGCAGCCCTGGCAAAACTCGCGGTGCTGAACTGCCAGGCCCCTCAGATTGTTCAGCACCGGCAGGTTGAATCTGAACTTGCCCTCCTGCTTGTCTGGCTCGCCGTAGAAAAAGAACTTCGCCCAGGGATTATCCTCCGAAAACACTTCGTAGCATGACGACACGTTGCCGTCCGGCGAGAGCGCGAAACTGTCTTGCGATACTCCGCAGAAGTGATTGGTCAAGGTACCAAGACGCGCGGCGGAATAACTTATCTCTCGCCCGTAACTATGCGCGATCTTCTGGGCTTCGCGGTAAGCGGCTATGAAGTCTTCGGTTTCTGCCGAGGGCGCGCTTGTCCATCTGCCAAGCTGATAAGCGGGCTCGACCTGTATTTGTTCAGCCAGAAAGTTTGAGCAGATGAATTCAACCGATTCGGGAAGATTGGCGATCTGGTCTCGTGTGACCGTTACGCGCAGACCATAAGGGAAACTCGCTTCATCGAAACGTCGAATTGTATGCATGACCAGATGACTCGAGCCTTGCCCCAGGACCGTCAACCGGTGTTTGTCGTGCGCCGACGGCAAACCGTCGAATGAGATGTTGACGCTATGGAGATTGGCGATGATCCAATCTATCTGCGCATCGCTGAGCACACCGTTTGAGGCGGAAGCCCCTCGCGCTTCAAGATTCAACGCCGCCGCTTTTTCGCGAGCATAATCGTAGGAGTCAACCATCACGCGCCAGTTGACTGTCGGCTCGCCGCCGCCGTGATAAAGCACTTCAAAATATGGCGCCTCTCGTTTCACCGCGTTGCCGGCCACGAAATCAATGCCGCGCTTGGCCACCGCGAGAGGCATGTATTTTGTGGGTGTGTCTCCCGCCGATGCGTAGCAGTAGGTGCATCGCAGGTTGCAGGCGGTAGTCAGGAATAACGTTACAGACGTCGGTTCGGGGTCGCCTTTGAACTCACTGATCGGCAGTTGCTCGGGCGACGCGTCGAGGATCTCGATCCTTCGCAAAAATTCCGTCAGCAGCCCGTCCGGATCCTCCGAGTAGTCGAAGCGGCCGGCATTGAGGTTCGCAAGAAAGTTGACTACTGTTCGGTTAGCTACAAACGCGGCGCGGCGCAGCGGCGCGTAGATGACGTAGCGGCGGTCGTCCAAAGGTACGATGAATAACTCGGCCGAGACAACCGGCGCTGAACCGATGCCGGACATAGATTTGCCTCCGCTACTTGTTTGCCTCCAGGATGCGGACAACCTTCCACAGTTTCGAGCCTTTGCCAGGTTCGACCTCGACCTTCTGCCCGCCGACAAGTTGAACCATCCCGGACTCCGTCATCGGGATGGCTTTGACTTCGGTCCCGTTATCGAGCTTTACAACTGTAACGATTTGGCCTTCTTCGATCGCCGCTCCCGCTACTGTCCCGGTCCTTCTGGATGAGCCGCACGCTGTTATCAGCGCGCAAAGCATGAATGCAGCCGGGATGATTCGGGGCAAGTTGAGAGCGCCCACTCGTAGTCTCATCGAGAACTCCCTACTTATTGTTGCGCTCTTGAGAGCACAAGTTCTTTCACTTCAATCGATACATCCCCTTTCGCTTCTCCGGCCTGACCTGAGACCGACACTTCATTCGGCTGATCCTTGTTGCGAAACGCGACGAAATACGGGCCGCCTCTCGGTCCCATTTGCTCCATGAGCAGCTCCGCGATCTGGGTGGAATCACCGTGGCCAGATCCCGCCGCCACTCGAGCCCCGGGCTTGAGGGCGACCTTCACCACGCCCTCCGCACCAGTCGAGCCTATCTCCTGTATTCCCAGTGCGGATATTGCCCAGTAGGTATCCTTCACATCTCTGACTACCACCATTTGCGGACTTGCCAACGTCTTTCGCAGCTTGACCTCAGTCGTTTCTGCTTCGGCGGCTTTTGGATTGTCGCTTGATGGACCTCGACTCGCATCAGTAGTTTTGTGCAAGCCGCCACAGCTAGCAAAGGTACTGAGTGCGAGGAAGCTCAAGGCAAGACGAGCCGCACGTAGTTTAGTGACTTCCGTCATTGGACTGACTCCCCCCTGAGAAGGCGCTTTCGCTAAGCCGGGCCTGATACTCCAATCCCACTCTAGTTCGGAAGCTGGGCGCGCAGTCGCGAAGCCAATCAAGAAATCGCATGAGTTTCATTACCATCCTTGAGCTTCAGCGCTGATGCGTCTTTAGGGATCTTGTACACGAGCGAAATCTTCGGCGCGGGAAACTCGAGCGTGCCGCTAAAGACCCACTTGCCATCTCGACCGGTCAACCCGCCGTTGTACTTCCAATCTTTGTCTGAGATGACGCCTTCACCGGTTGGTGAGCCGGCGAATACCGGGGCGTAGCTGGTCCCCTTCGAGTCGATTAGTCGAAACGCTTTCGGTCCGTCCGCCTCAGCATTGCCTTCAAAAGCTAGTTCCTTCTTTCCTTCGAACGAAAGCAAATACAGGAGTTCGTCAGTCTTGGCGTCTATGTTCCCGTCGCTTGTCTGAATCGACGTTTTCTTTTCGATCTGGATTAGATCTCCCAACGATGTTTTGAGCGGGAGTTGAGGTCCTCCCGCACACGAGGTCAGGGCCAGAACCGCGGCAGTAACAGTCAGTAGGATGAGTCGGGTATTCATTCGCTCTCTCCTTCGTATCCCAGTCCGGGATTCGATTCGACTCAAGGGTTCTTATTGATACCCCTTCAGCACGTTTTCCAACTCCTTTGGAGTCTTGTATCCTGCTTTCTTGGCGGCCTTCAGATACTCGAGAGCCGGCTTGAAGTTTCGGAGGCCGCATTGCGAGAGCGCCAGGAAGTAGATCAACTCGCCCTGCTTGTCTTTCTTGAATTGTTCGACCTGAGGCTCGAGCAGACGAGCGATGGCTGCGTATTGCCGCTGTGACTGGTAGATCGTGACCAGCAATCGTGTAGCCTGACCGCGCTCCGGCTCTGATGCAGAGCCCACGATCGACTCCAGATAGCGCTGGGCCAGAAGGTCCAGCTTCTCTTTTATCAGCATCTCGCACAACGAGAGAGCAGTCTTGGTCTCGAGCGGTTTCTTAATGGGTCCAGTCTCAAGCAGTCGCAGCCACAGCTTGGACTGCTCAGCAAAGGGATGTTGCGGAGCTTGCTCAATAACCGACGCAAAGTTTGCCTTGGATGTCGGCACATCGCCCGTAAGATACGCGGCGCGGGCCATCTGGTAGCGAGCTTTCAAGTCAGCGCTGTTTTTCTGAGCCAGTGGCGTGAGCAAGTCCATCGCTTCGGCGCCTCTCTCCGCGATAATGTAGATTCGCGCCAACTGAAGCGTGACCTCAGGATCGGCTCCCTGAGCCTGTTTCAGGACTTCAATCGCCTGGTCAGGTTGCCCGCGCGAGATGAGCAAGTCAGCAAGGTTGACTCGATCCAGATGGCTCGCCGTGAATCTCGCGAGCAGAGCTCGGTACGTGTCAACAGCCGCGTCCAGTTGCCCGCCCGCAACCTGCGCCTCGATCAACTTACGGCGTGCGTCGATGTCCGCTGGATTGCCTTCAACTGCGGACTGAAGCTGGGCTACAGTAGGGCGGCCGGCAAGTTCGTTGTTTATCGCGGCGAGGAGCTCTTTCGACCAATCTTTCGTGGCGGCAAAACCGAGCAGGCCCATCCGTGACAATCTTATGTTTCTGACTTCGACGCGGTATTGATCCTTGGCTTCAGGATCGATCCAAACCTGAATAACCTCTCCAGAGACACCGCGTGAACGTCCTCCTTCGATGTAACCGAGCGTCTGTTCTTCATAGTTTATCGTGAGTTCCAGTTTGGCGAACGCCTGTGTGACGCCCGTGTAGATCACCGAGAAGGGCAGCGCCAGAACAATGCTGTGAACATTGCCTCGCGCTTTGTACTTGCTGTGATACTTGGCTGAATCCTGAGCGTCGGCTTGCGTCGGCTTTGATGCATCGGTCTGAGCCAGTCCCAGGCTCGACGTTCCTGAAAGGAAAGCCAAAGCAGCGAGCGTTAAAATCTTTTTCATCTTGAGCTCCTTATTGTTGTGTTGCCAGGGGGAAGCGTAAGGGAAACCGCTCGCCCGATTTCTGGTTGATGATCTCACCGACAACCAGGGTCGAGAACCGCAGAGTCTTCGTGTCTTTGGGAGGAACGAAGAACAGCGCGCCTTCGATCTCGTCTCCTGGAGTCAAAGTTACGTTTGCGCCGATCGCCGCAGCCAGGACAGACTTTTGAAGCTTCTTCTTGCGAGATCCTTCAGCGATGGCCCGAACGATGCCTGCCTCCGCAAACGCAGGTCCGCTGCCTATCTTCCACATCAATCTGTCGTAAGCCCGTTGAGGTTCGAGCGACGCAATCTGTGCGTCAAACTCGGTGCGAACTGTTATGTTGGAGCGCTGCAGCGAATAGCCACTGTCTTTCGACTGGTTCGCCAGCGTCAGGATGACCGCAAAGACTCCGCGCGACACTATGTCGTGCTGGAATACCTTTTCCGATTCCTGCTTGGTTTCGACAAGCCGCACAGACCCGGTCAGCGATTCCTTATTCGATGAACTCTCGATCTGGATATCGGCCGATGATTCGTGAGCCGCAAGTTGAACGGTTGCCGTGAGCGAAGCTAACAGAACAAGTTGTGTGATGATCAAACATCCGCGCGCCATGATTAACCTCACTTGAGTGATTGCCTCTCTTTTTCTACTGCTGCTGCGTGGGCCTAGATTTCGCCGCACCGTGATGTGACTACCATTGCCCTTGGCCAACGGAGGTGCTAGACTGCTGGCCTCTTCTGAAGTCCGGCAATCCATCACCCGCCGTCAGCCTTCGGGTTCATGAGCTATATGCGCGAATTGAAGCTGAATTGGTGGGTGTCGCGATGAGAAATTTCCAGGCCTCACCCTCGCCGACCAATAGAGGCTGAGGCGGTCAGCTTCGCGCGATAAGCAAATTCTCCCACGAGCCGCGTACGGAGGAGCGTCGATGAGCACGCAAGCCTCGGAAGATGTGACACTATTGCTCCTGGAGTGGAGAGACGGCGATGAGTCAGCGCTCGATCGGTTGATGCCGCTGGTCTACGATGAACTCCGCCGGTTGGCAAGGCGGTGTTTGCGCCGCGAGCGCGCCGGGCATACGATGCAGACCACAACACTGGTGCACGAGGCTTATCTGCGTTTGGTTGACGCCAGCCGGGTTCCGTGGCATGACCGGGCGCACTTTTTTGCCATCGCTGCGAAGCTTATGAGGCGAGTGCTGGTCGATGAAGCGCGCAAACGTTGCTACAAGAAACGCGGTGGAGAGTTCACACGCACGTTGTTGAATGAGGTTATGATGATCACTCCCGAGCGCAGCCCCGATTTGATTGCGCTGGACGAAGGGCTCGACCGGTTGGCGAAGTTCGCGCCGCGCAAGTGCCGAGTCGTCGAGTTGCGCTTCTTCGGAGGCTTAAGCATGGAGGAGACGGCTGAGGCGCTGGGGGTTTCGACAGACATTGTGAAGCGAGAATGGCGCACGGCAAAGCTGTGGTTGTTACACGAGCTCGGCGGCGACGTGGAGCAGAATGTGTAGGTCGCCAGTTGCGTTGAGCAGAACGCAATGAATTACACGCAATGGGAGCGAATCGAAGAGCTCCTACAAAACGCGCTTGATCTTGAACCTGGCGATCGTCCGGCTTTTCTCGACAAAGCTTGCGCCGGGGACGACGAGTTGCGCCGCGAGGCCGAGGCTCTGCTCAGCAATGAAGAAAAGGCCAGAAGCTTCATCGAAACCCCTGCCCTCGTCTACCTCGACGGGCATAGCGGTGAATCATTGGCCCTCTCGGTCATCGGCCAACGCATCAGCCACTACCGAATCGAATCACGGATCGGCAGCGGCGGCATGGGTGAAGTCTACAAGGCGCAAGATGAAAACCTGCCGCGCACCGTCGCCCTGAAAATGCTGCCGCCCGAATTTACTGCCGAACCGGAACGAGTGCGTCGCTTCGAGCAGGAAGCCTTCGCCGTCTCAAAACTCAATCATCCCAGCATCATTACCATCTTTGAGATCATTCATATTGATGGCGCGCACTTCATCGCCGGCGAATATGTCGAAGGCGAAACGCTGCGACAACTGTTGACTGATCCGGCAACGAACAAACCGCGGCGGCTCGGCGTTAAGCAGGCGATCGATGTGACCGTTCAAGTCGCCAGCGCGCTTAAAGCTGCGCACACTGCCTGGATCATTCACCGAGACATCAAGCCCGAAAACATCATGGTGCGCGCGGACGGTCTGGTGAAGGTGCTGGATTTTGGCATCGCGAAACTGAGCGAGGAAGAGTTCGTAGTCCCGCCTTCAGGCGGAAGTTGGTACACCGCGGCCCACGAATCGAGTTACGAACTTCCGCCTGAAGGCGGGACTACGAACTTAACCATTCCGGGAACGATCATGGGTACAGCGAGTTACATGTCGCCGGAGCAGGCGCGTGGCGAACCGCTTGACGGCCGCACGGATTTGTTCTCGCTTGGCGCGGTGCTATATGAGATGGTGACCGGCGATAAGCTTTTTGCCGGTCCGACGCGCCTTGAGGCATTGAAAGCTATTCGCAGCGAGCGGCAGCCGCTGCCGCGTTATAAGTTCGATCACGTGCCGCGGGAGTTGGAACGAATCATACGCAAGGCGCTGAGGGCCAACCGCGATGAGCGTTACGCCTCCGCCGCCGAGTTGTTGAATGAACTGGAGGCGTTGAAGCTTCGGTTCGAGAATCGCGCGACGCGGCGGATTGCCAAACTCAGCGCGCTCGGGCTGGTGCTGGTGATGTTACTTGCGGCTATCGCGACGATGGCTTCGCGCGGCGAAGTTTGGGATGAACACATTATGCGCGACGGGCACACGGCGGCCGTTCGGCGTGCGGTGTTTTCGCCCGACGGGCGATTGCTGGTCTCGGTTGGCGAAGACAAGCAAGTGATCGTGTGGGACTTCGCGCGGCGCGAGCGGCTGGCGACTTTCAACGATCACACGGATTGGATCGCGGGGGCGGCCTTCTCGCCCGACGGCAAGTGGTTTGCGACGGCGGGCTATGACCGGACGGTGATCGTCTGGGACGCAACCAAACTGCAGAAGGAGGCGGTGCTGCGCGACCATCGCGGGAAAGTCACCTCTGTCGCCTTTTCACCTGATGGCCAGGTGTTGATTACGGCCGACATCGCTGACAGTCCTGAAGATCGCGCCACGCTTCTATGGCATGTGGGGACCTGGGAGCGATTCGCACGGATTCCGCTTCCGGCGAGCGAGGCTCAAACCCTGCTTCTTCCTAAAAGAAGCAAGCAAATGATCTTTCACCACGATACCTCGCCCCTTCCGAACACCTGGGACGTAACGACCGGAAAAGCCATTGGCAATCAGTTTGATCCCGCCTGGGAAAGCCAAAACGCCGCGCTCTCGCCAGACGGCATGCGGTTGGTTGGCGTCGCCAGCAGCGGCGAGGTCATCTTCGCCGATTTCACACGGCGGCGCACGCTCAGTCGCGAAAAGGCTCATCAGGACCACGGGCGCGCCGTCGCATTTTCACCCGACGGTCAACTGGTCGCAACGGGCGCGGAGAACATCATTCTGTGGGACGCGCTTACCCGCCGAAGGATCACGACGATTGACTATCCGTCCATCGTTTGGAGTGCAACATTTTCACCCGACGGGCGCTGGTTGGTGACGACCCACGGCGACGGCGCGATTCGGGTGTGGGACGTCAGCGAACGGCAACGCGCGGTCGGGTTTAATGAGCACGACAACTCGGTGCGCGCGGTTGCCTGGGGGCGTGACGGACTGCGCCTGGCTTCGGCGGGCGAAGACCGAGCGGTGATGATATGGAATACGGAGACCGGGCGCAGAGAGATGATGCTTGCGGGACATCCAACGCGCGTGACAGGTCTTGCATTCGCGCCGGATGGCAAGACACTGGCCTCGGTTGACCTGGACGGGACGATCATAATTTGGGATCTCGAATTGCAGCGAGAACAACTACGGTTCGGGCACCCGGAAGGAAAGACCCTCGGCTACTGTCTGGCGCTTTCGCCCGATGGCCGTCTGGTGGCGACTTCGCACGGCGTCTATGAAAGCGCCACCGGACATCTGGTGGCTGATCTGGAACGCTCTCCCTGGTTCAACGCCAGTTCGATTTACGGAGTGGCTTTTTCCAAGGACGGTACGATGCTGGCTATCGCTAACTCGCGGGGCCTTGAAGTACTGTACGACACTCGGACGTGGCAGGCGATCGAGGAAGCGGATCTCAGCCCGCGCCAATTCATCAGCGTGGACTTTTCGCCTGATGGCAAACAATTGGTCACGGGCGAGGACGGCGGCACTGTGCAGTTGTGGGAAACGCATCCACTGCGCCCGACGGCTGTGATCGGTCGACACGCCGCGCGCATCAAGTCGGTCGATTTCTCGCCTGACGGAAAGCAAGTCATTTCGGCGGGTGATGACAAGCTGGTTGCCTTGTGGGATGTCCGCAGTCAAAAGCTGGTCACGCGCATCGGCTTGCACACCGCGCCGGTCTACGCCGTTGCCTTCGCCCGGGAAGGTAATCGGCTCATCTCCGGCGGACACGATCATTCGGTTCGCCTCTATACGCGGCATCGCACGCTGTGGGGATTCAGGCTGGATTGAAACCCGACGCGCTTGACATCCCCGATCCTTAGACCTTATAAGCCATAACCAAACTATCTTCAGTGGAGCCGATGGAGGGCTAATGAACGCTTTGAGACGATTCGCATGTGGCCTGCTTCCTCTTTTGGTAATCGTGATCGCGTCGCCGCTTGTCAGGGGCGACGGCTTCACACTCGAGCAAGTGACGAGCTCGCCGTTTCCGTCTGACCTTATCGCTTCCAAGAGCGGCGATAAGCTCGCCTGGGTGTTCGACGCGCAGGGCAAGCGCAACATCTGGGTCGCCGAAGCACCTGCATTCAAGGGAAGGCAGCTCACTCGCTACGACAAGGACGACGGACAGGAGATCACCGAGCCTGAGTTTTCACCCGATGGCAACTGGATCGCTTTCGTGCGGGGCGGACCTCCGAACAACGAGAAGGAAATTCCCAATCCAACCAGCGATCCGGCCGGCGCAAGGCAGGAAGTCTACGTCGCTAACGTTCGCACAGGCGCCGTTACAAAGGCGGGAGAGGGTACGCGTCCGTTTTTCTCGCCTCGCGGCGATCGCGTGATCTTCAGCCACGAAGACCATCTGTGGTGGACGCCTGTCTGGTCGGCAGCACCGCCAGTGCGGGGCGCCGCGTCGAAACCTAACGGCGGCGCGAAGAAGATGTTTGAGATTCGAGGCTCCGTCGCTTCGCCCTCATGGTCGCCCGACGGTACCCAACTCGCATTCGTTTCGTCGCGCGGCGATCACAGCTTCATTGCCATTTACGAACCGAAGGCTGGAAGCATTCGGTTCCTCGAGCCCACCAGCGATCGCGACATCGAGCCGCGCTGGTCGCCTGACGGGAGGCGAATCGCATACATTCGCTTGTTCAACATCACCGACACGCCGTCGGCCGATCGAGAACGAATTCAGCCGTGGGCAATCAAAGTTGTTGACGCCGCAACCGGTCAAGGCCGCGAGGTCTGGCGATCGGGCAACACCGCGACCGATGCGTTCTCGCGGCTGCCGCTGGGCGAGAACATCCTGCAGTGGGCAGCCGGCGATCGCCTGGTGTTCGCTTCAGAGAAAGACGGTTGGGCTCATCTATATTCCATCTCAACGAATGGCGGAGCGGAGACGGCGCTGACGCCGGGAAACTATGAAGTCGAGAACGCAGCCTGGGCCCCCGATCGATCGTATGTGGTTGTAGCCTGCAATAACGCTGACATCGATCACAGACATCTCTGGAAGGTCAACGTCACGGGCGCCTCGTCACAGCAGCTTACCAGCGGCGCCAGCATCGAGATGTACCCGGTCATCGCAAGCGGCGGAAAGATCGCCTTCATGCATTCGAGCGCCAGCGATCCGTTTCTTCCTTTCATTGCGTCGGCTGAGGCGAAGAGCGTGAGGCCGTTGGCCCCGCAAGCGCTTCCGTTGGAATTCCCGGCGTCTCAGTTGACCGCGCCCGAACAGGTGATCTTCAAAGCAGCAGATGGATTGGAAATTCACGGGCAGCTTTTCAAACCGAAGGGCGCTAGCGGGCGCGCGCCGGCCGTGATCTTCATGCACGGCGGGCCGGTTCGTCAGATGCTGCTAGGTTGGCACTATAACTATTACTACCACAACGCCTATGCGATGAATCAGTATCTGGCGAGTCGCGGTTACGCTGTGCTGTCGGTGAATTACCGATCTGGCATCGGCTACGGGCGGGCGTTTCGCGAAGCCAGGCATCGCGGCGCGCGCGGGGCTTCGGAGTATCAAGACATCGTTGCCGCGGGCAAGTATCTTCGCTCACGAAGCGACATCGACGGCAAACGAATAGGTTTGTGGGGCGGATCTTATGGAGGCTACCTGACTGCAATGGGCCTGGCTCGCGATTCAGAGTTGTTTGCGGCGGGAGTTGATCTCCACGGAGTTCACGATTGGAGCGCGCGCGTCGGTCGAGGTCCCGGCGGCGGAGGCACTCCGGAGTTGATCAAGCTGGCGCGCGAGTCTTCGCCGATTGCGTCGGTCGACAAATGGAAATCGCCAGTGCTGTTGATTCACGGGGACGACGATCGCAACGTCGCGTTCAGCCAGACGGTTGATCTCGTTCGCAAGCTGCGCGAGCACAAAGTCGAATTCGAGGAGTTGGTCTTCCCCGACGAAGTGCACGATTTCCTGCGTCATCAGGATTGGTTGCGAGCTTATCACGCCGGGTCAGATTTCTTTGACCGGCATTTGAAGACCGAAGCATCGGCTCGAGCTGAGGGCGCCAAAGGCGGAAGTCGTTAGCACGCCTTTGCGACTTTGCGAGTCTTTGCGACCTTTGCGCGAAACCAGACAAGGGAAACGACATTTCGCGCAAGCACGCTAAGACTCGCAAAGACGCAAAGAATCAACCAAACTATTTCCTTCCAAGGAACCGGATCCTTGCGGTGAACACTCGGTGCTGCAGGCCGCCCGGCGTCAAAAAATTCGGCGAGTCGACGTTGTTGTTGATGCCCGACGGATTCTTGCGGCCAGTTACGTCTTCAGACCCGCCCCTGAGCGCCCACTGGACGCCGAAGAGCCTGAACCGCCGTTCAACATGCACATTCAGCGAGAAGTATGCCGGCAATCGGCGGGAGTTTGGCTCACCCACGAGCTGCTGATATTGATTGACCAGACTGAACGGGAATCCATCTCGCCAATCTAACGCATAGCCGACCTCGAACCCCTTGAACAGCGGCAGCCAACCGCGCGATATGAATCGATTTGGAGAGTCCCAGGGCAGGCGCCCTGCGGCTTGTTGGTTCAGGATCAACTCGTCGAGCTTGAAATCAAGGACAGCGTTTGAGCGAGCGCTGGATCTCACGTACGAAGCGAACAGGTTGTAGCCCTTCGCGAATGTTCGACGCACGGTTACTTCCAACGAATCATAGCGGTCTCGACGATTGTTTTGAAGACTATAGACATTATTCGAGGCGCTTGAGCCTTGATTGTCGAACGTGAAGCCGCGCCATCCTCGCTTTTCCAAAAACTCAACACGCAAGAAAACCGATGCGGGAAGCTTGCGTTCGACACCCACGCTCCAATTGAGCACGCGCGATGGTTTCAACTCGCGATCGGTCACTGCGAACGATGTTCGAATCGGCGTGCTCTTTATGGTCCCATCGTTATTGTAAAAGGTATCCACTCGCTGACCGGCGAGAGGGCGAGCGATCAACTCAAGGGGCGTTCCGTCGCCGAACAACCCGATGCCCGCTGCAAGCTTAGTCTTTGCGTCGCCAGTAAAATCGTAGGTAGCCGCGATGCGAGGCGACAAAGTCACGCTTCGCACGATTTGGTCCCAATCCATCCTCACTCCGCTCTCAAACAGCAATCGATCCGACGGCGACCATCGGTCCTGCGCGTACATCGCCACTTCCGAGTTGGGCTTCTCGAAACGGGGACTGTCGATGAAGCTGACCGTACGAGCGACCTTGCCGTCCTCACGCAGAACGGATATCTTTCGCCGCGCAAAGAACTGATCGTAGTTGATCCGATCAATGTCTGCCCCAATCTTTACCTCGTGCCTGCCGCTCCACTGAAACGTTGGCAGAGTGAGGCTGGCGATCGTCTGTAATCGCCGGGCGTTCGCGCGGCTCGACTCGAAGAAATTTCCGCGCGCGCCTTCCGGCGTTATCACGTAGCCTGCATCACCCAATGGAACCCTGTGTGAGCTGAACTGATTCACGGCGAACCCGACTTCCAGCAATGCGCCGCTGGACAGATAAGCTTGATCTTTAACCGCGATCAGATAAGCGGAGTCGGTCCGATTCACGGTGCTCTCAAGCGGACGGAAGCGCGACAAACCGAAGTTCGGAGCGCGAAACCGGTTGACCAGAAAGCTCGCGGTGAGAATGTTACGGTCGCTCAGGTTTACCTGCGACTTAGCCAGATTGCTGATTCGCCAGTTGGAATTTCGATCAGCGCCCGAGGGCAGCGCCTCGACGATGTTCAGCTTGTATTCGGCGTCGGCCGCCTCAAAGAACCACGCGCGGCCTTTTCGAAACGGCCCGGAAAATGTCGCGCGCGGAGTCCAATCCCTGAAGTTCACCCCCTTTCGATTCTGGATCGTTGGAACGAAATTGGTCGCCGAGAATCGGTAGCGATCATCGCCCGTTCCGGTTGTCAGGCCGATGACTCCGCCCGAGGCTTTCCCATACTGTGCGGGATACCGCCCGCTTTGAACATCGATGCCGCGCAGCGCGTCGGCGCTGACTCGCAAATCCAGCATCCCCGTCACCGGATGAGTAATGTTGAAACCGTCCAGATCGTCAAAGACCTGCCGGGTCTCAGCCCCGCCAACGTGGAGTTGCCCGCTCGAGTCCTGAAGCACACCAGGAATGTAGGGCAGCGCGTTTCGAATATCACGGCTGGTTGTGTACGGCAGGTTGATGATTTCGAGATAATCCAACCCGTCGCCGGCTGCTGTCTTCTGTGGTTCAATCTCTTTTGGAGTGACGCTTACGTTTACAGTCTCAGCGAACTCTTGTTGATGATAGAGTGTGACCTCCAGTTTTTGAGATTCGACAACGTTCACGTCGTTGATGGTTACTGCGTAGAAGCCTTCCTTCTCCGCCTTGAGCTGATATCCGCCGATTTCGAGGCCGGCAACTTCGCACTTGCCGGCGTGATCTGTCTCGCACTTCCACACCGGGACGGCGGCGCGTGTTAAGCTGATACGCACGGACGCGACCGCGACGCCGTTTTCGTCAACAATCGCAACGATCAGCTTTTGATTCTGTGGTGACTCTCTCCGGGATGTGGCGAGCGCCGCCTCACTCGCTGATGCAAATATGATTAGCGCCGCAACCAACGCGCGACAGATGCCGCAACAAAAACGCTCCCGATCCATTGATTCTTACTATCGCTCAATCTCAAACACCGAACAAGTCTCGCTGCTATGGAAGAAAAGCCTGCCGGTCGTGTCTAATAGTAAATGAAGCGTTGAGTCGACTAAGCTGATGGCGATTCAAGAGATCGAAAGGGAGCGAGAAGTCGTACGCGCGGCGCAGGGCGGCGATCACGCCGCGTTCAAAGCGTTATACGAGCGATACCGCGGCCGCGTTTACAACCTCGCGTTCTATTCGCTCGGCGATGCCCTGTGGGCCGAGGATGTGCTTCAGATTGTCTTCATGAAAGTCTACCGAGGGCTTCCCGGCTTTCGCTACGATGCTGAGCTCGCGACCTGGATTTACCGGATCGCTCTGAATGAATGCCAGAACCAGCTTCAGCGCCGACGCGCTCATTCCGTTCCTTTGGAAGCGATTTTAGGAAAGGATGAGGAGCTGGACGCTGGCCGCACACCTGATGCAGAGCATCTGGCGGGCGAGCGACGGCAGATCATTCAAGATGCCGTGCTGGAGTTGTCTCCCAAGCTGCGTGCGGTAGTCGTGCTGAAGTACATCGAGGGACTTTCGTACGATGAGATCGCGAGAGTGATTGAATGCGCTCCGGGAACCGTGGCTTCGAGGCTGAACCGCGCCCTCGCTGAGCTTGAAGCACGGTTACACCCACTCAGGCGAGTATTATGATGAACCCGCGGCACAAGATAGTCATCTTGTACCGACGTTAATTGGAGACACAGTCATGAGATGTTGGCGTGTTGACGTTAGAAGCAAATTCTCGCGCTACCTGGACGGCGAGTTGTCGCCGCGCGAGATCAAGCGACTCGAAGATCATCTTCTCGACTGCGGCATGTGCCGCGCGAAACTCTCCCGGCTGCGCGCCGGCCATCGTTTTGCAATGCAACTGCCGCCGGAAATACCGCAGCGCGACGTGTGGCCCTCGATCGAAGCCGCGATAGCCTCCGAGCAGTCCGAAAGCTTGATCAAACGAGATCGAGACTGGCGGCGAGCCCTGGCCCATCCCGGCTTTGCTATCGGCGCGGTTGCGGTTGCGACCGTGATGTTAGCGCTGCTTGTCGCGGCGAATAGGCGCTCTTCAAGCGATCAGCAAGTGACGGGATTGACCGCAGATGCCTTCGAGCTGAGAGACTTTCACCGCGTATCGATCGCCCGCATCGAACAGAACACCGAGCCTCACGTCGTCGCTGAAGGTTACGTCAGCGAAGTGCGGATCGACAATGAAGACGGCGACTTGACTTTCAAGATCGTCGACGACATACGACAAGCTCAACCGTTCATCGTTTGCGAGATCATCAATCCGAAGAAGCTCGCGCCGCCGCCGGTCGGAAGCCGCGTGCGAGTCTATGGCGTCAGCCGTTATGACAATCAGGAGAACCACAACTGGTACGAGGTACATCCGGTGCTCAACATCGAAGTGGTGCGTTGATGCTACTGAGAGCAACTGACTTATGAAGAGGAGATGCTGGTGAAACCCTATGAATCCAGAACGCGAGCCGTCATCTTTTTGCTGCTCGCGCTAACTGCAAATGCTTATGCGCGATCCAACACTGCCATCATTCGAGGCACAATCACTGACAAGACGGGCGCGGTCGTCTCTGGCGCGACGGTGCGCCTCACGAATGCGATCACGACGTACGTGCAGGAAGCGACAAGCGACAGTCAGGGTGGCTATCGGTTGGTTGACGTGCCATTGGGCGATTACACGCTGACGGTGGAGACTTCGGGCTTCGAGCCTTCGACGCGAGGAGTAACAGTGCGCACGAATCTCGCGCAGCATATTGATGTGCAGCTCGGAGTCGCGCCAGTTAGCCAGACAGTTAACGTTTCGGCAAACAACGAGTTGCTCGAACCTGAGAAAACCGCGCCAACAACGGTTATCGATCGCAATCGGATTCTCAGGTTTCCGACATCGCAACCCAGTCGGAGCGCCGATGAGCTAATAACCACAGCTCCCGGCTGGACTCAGGACGCGAACGGGCGAATTCACGCGCGAGGCATCGAGTATCAGGTGCAGTATTCGATCGACGGTATCCCGATCACTGACACCATCGCCGATACTTTTGCAAGCGCTCCCGATCCGCGCAACTTCCGCTCGGTCGAAGTTTCAACGGCGAATATTCCCGCGGAGTACGGCAACAAGCTCGCGGGGATTGTCGCAGTCACTTCGCGTTCGGGGTTGGAGATTCCGAACGCCGGCAGCGTGACGTTGTCGGGCGGCAGTTTCTCGACTTTTGAGACTTCATTTGACGTGGGCGGTCACTCGCGCAAGTTCGGTTATTTCGTCAGCGCCGCCGGTTCTACGACCGATCGGTTTCTCGACCCGCCGGCCATCGAAAACTTTCACAACAACGGCCAGGCGGTCAAGAGCTATTTCAAACTCGATTACACGCCGAGCGACAAAAACCTGTTTCGTCTGAACCTGTTTTTCAACGGGCAGAAGTTCGATGTGCCGAACCTCCCCGATCAGGAGGAGGAAGGTCAGAATCTTCGCCGTCGATTGAATGACAACATGGCGTCGTTCGGGTGGGAGCATATCTTCTCATCTAACCTCGTGAGCTATCTCGCCGGATACGAGCGTTACAACGCAGCTAAGCTGCGAAGCAACGACTTGGTCGGGCCAGTCTTCGCGGAGCAATCGCGTCATCATTCGAACTACGGGTCGATCGGCTCGCTGACGTGGCACAAGAGCCGTCACACAATAAAGTCAGGTTTCGAGTTCACGCGTTTTCCGGTGACCGAGTCGTTCACGCTTTCGATAACTGATCTGGCCGAGTTGCTTGAGAAACAACCCGATTTGCCGAAAGAAGCTCAGCAGTTTATCTTCCCGAAAGCCTTTTTCTTCAACAACCATCGCGCCGGTTGGGAAGCATCCGGGTACGTTCAGGATCACATAACCGCGACCAGCAACCTGACGTTCGACCTTGGCGTGCGCTTTGACAGTTATCACTTCCTGATCGATAAGAACTTCGCCAGCCCGCGACTGGGTTTGGCATATCGCTTACTGAAAACGAAAACTGTGTTGCATGCGGGCTACAATCGCTTCTTGCAAACGCCCGCACTTGAAAACTTGCTGCTCTCGTCGTCTGCCCGTGCCCAAATCTTCAGCCCGGGCGAAGAAGAAAAAGGCGTGCCGGTCGGCCCAAGCACTGAGTGGCAGGTTAGCGGCGGGTTTCAACAACAGCTCGGGCGGTATCTCAGACTCGACACTGACCTTTACTATCGCCGATTCAAGAACTCGCCCGACATCACAAACTTCCTCGAAACCGGAATAATCTTTCCTGTATCGCTTGCTCGCAATCGCTCGAGAGGGATCGAGACCCGGTTGGACTTGGCGCCGGTAAGAGGTCTGTCGGGCTTTGCAAGCTACACTAACTTGCATCTCTACGGATTTGCGCCGATCACCGGCGGCCTGTTCCTGGGCGAGGCGATCGACCTTCGCGAGCGCGCAGGACAAAGGGTCCACAACGAAGAAGACCAGCGCAACACGGTCGTCTTTCAGGCGATGTATGATCGACTACCGGGAAGGTTCTGGGCGGCGTTCGGCGGACGTCACGACAGCGGGTATTCAGTCGAGCTTGAGCCAGACTCGACAGAAGAAGAGTTCGCCAAGGAGTTCCCGGAAAAGATCCTGGACCGAGTGAACTTCGAGCAAGGATTCATCAAACCGCATACGGTCCTGGACTTTTCAATCGGCCGAGACTTTCGCCTCAACGAGCACGTTTCGCTTTCGGGACAATTCAACATCCAGAACCTGGCGGACACTTTTTACCTGATAACTTTTGAGAGTGTGTTTTCAGGGACGACAATTGGCCGGCCTCGAAACTACAGCGGCCGGCTAAGTTTCAATTTCAAATGAGAGCTCGTCTCACGGCGTTCGTTCTCTGCCTCTTTCCGGAGCGGACATCATCGCCGGCGGCGAGCACGCGTTGTTGCTCATGTCCTTATCCAAGATCGCGCACTTGATATTATTCACAGGGAATTGAATTGATGCCGTTCCCGACCCCTTCCCTCCATTGGCGGTCGTGTCAAAGCTGATTAAGATTCGCCGGTCGCCCTTCGCGTGAGTTATCGTCCCGGCGCAACCCCTTACGTTGGGCGTGCCGGTGCCACTCGCAATCAACACCTCGTTGCAGAAGAACTGATAATCTCCAGTCACCGGGTTGAATATCACAAAATTCCCGGCGTTGGTCTCATCCTGCAGACAGAGGCTGAACACAGTCACGACGAACGTGCACTGAGCCATGTTGTTCGAAGCGTCGGTGGTGGTGCAAGTCACAGTAGTCGTGCCAGCAGGAAAGATCGAGCCCGACGGCGGATTGCAGGAGACGGCTGGCGTTCCGCAGTTGTCGGTGGCTGCGGGTGTCGGATAAGTGACTATCTTTCCTGTTGCCAGAGGACACGACGCGCTCGCTGTAGCAGTTACGTTTACGGGACAGCCGCCCGTGAACACCGGCAGTTGCATGTCTTTCACCATAACGGTGAAGCTGCAATTCGCATCGGGAGCGACGCCGTTTGAAGCGGCGCAAGTGACGGTGGTCGCACCGACCGGAAATGCGTAAGGCGACGAGATCACCATGTTGTTGGCGAGCTTGCATGTAACGGTCGGCGTTGGCACGCCGGTAGTCGTCGGATTGAACATTACAGACGCCGAGCATTGATTCGCGTCGGCATTTACCGAAATGTTGCCTGGGCAGCTTATCGTCGGCGCCACCCCGATCTGGATAGTGACCTGCGCAAATGAATCAGGACAGGGTGGATTTGAAATAGTCCATCTCAGCACGATCGGGCCGCTGCCGCCAGTGTGGGTGAACGTCGAGTTGCCGGCGTGAAGGCCGCTGAACGTTCCTGTCCCGCCGCTCTGCACCGTCCAGGTTCCTGTGCCCGTAGTCGGCGTGTTGCCGCCGAGTCCGGCAGTTGTGCCGCCCGGCGGGATCGTCTGATTCGGACCGGCCGTCGCGGTCGTCGGCGGCGGGGTTACGGTAACCGCCGTCGCTGACGAGGTCGCGCTGCAGCCGTTCCCGTCGGTGACGGTGACGGTGTAACTGCCGCTTGCAGTCGCGTTGTATGTCTGGCCGGTTGCACCCCCGATCGGGCTGCCGTTCAGCTTCCACTGATTGCCTGAGGCGCTGCTCGACGTCAGCGTAACGCTGCCGCCTTGGCAGAACGTCGTCGGCCCGCCGGCGTTGATTGTCGGCGTCGGCGGAAGCGGGTTCACGGTGACGACGACGTTGTTGCCGAACTGGCTGTGGCAGCCCAGGGCGTTGAGCTGCGCGGTGTAGGTGCCGGACGTGGTGGCGGTGTAGCTCATGCTGTTCGCGCCGGGGATGGCCACGCCGTCTTTGTACCACTGGATGCCGGTGGCGCTGTTGGAGTCGAGCAGAACGCTGCCGCCCTGGCAGAAGGTCGTGGGGGCGTTGTTCCGCGGGCTGATGAACGGCGAGTGCGGCGACGGATTCTGCACCACATACCCCGCTGACTGCGGCGTCGTGCAGGTGCCGTTGAACGCCTTGACGTAATAGGTCGCGGTGCCGGTGACGATCAGCGTCGGACCCGTCTCCCCGTTGAGCGTGTCGTTGTTCTCGTACCACTGATATGACTGCGCCCCGGTCGAGTTCGCGTGCAGAGTCAGCGGCTGCTCGGGACAGGCCTGATCTTGTGTGCCGGTGCCGTTTGTATCCCCGGTGATTGTCGGCGTAGTCGGCATCGAGTCGACAGTCGCACTCGTCGAGGCGTTGTAGATGCAGCCGGCGTTACTGATCGTGACGGAATACATCCCGGTCGCCGCCGTCGTGGCGCTTGCGATTGACGGGTTGCGCACTGCGGCGGTGAAGCCGTTCGGGCCGGTCCAGCTGTAGGTCGCCCCCGGAATGTCGGTGGCATCGAGCTGTAGCGTGCTGCCAGCGCAGATCGGGCCATTATTGGTCGCCGTGACGTTGATTGTCGGGCACGTCACCGTGGTGTTCGCGGCGCCGGTGATCGAAGGGCTAAGCGTGTCGGTCGCGGTAATCGACTGCGGGCCCGCCGTGTGCAGCATGAACTCGTTCGTGAACGTGTGCGTGCCGGCGTCACCGCCGTTGAAGGTATAGTCGATCGGCAGCGTGGCCGCGCCGTCGGAACTGATGAAGTGCACCGTGCCGTTGTAGGTGGCGAAAACGTTGTTGAAGCCGTCGCGTACGGTGACGGTGCCGCTGAATGCGGTGTCGGCCGTGACGCTGGGCGGCAGGCTGATATCGAAGTGCGCCGTCGGCGTGTAGGAGAAGTAGGCGACTTCGCCATCGTGATCTGAAATGCGCTCCGGACGGGTCGTGTCGTTTCGATAGAACTCTGGGAAGTCAGCATTGACGCGGCCGTGGGAGAAGCGGCTGAAGTTCAAGGCCGCGTTGTTGTTGATCAGGATGTGGTCGAGCGACTGCGCGTTGCCGTCGAAGTTGAACGAGTAGCGATCAGTTGCTGTACCGGTTTCGTTGAGATTGATCAGATCGGGGGTGACGAGGTCGGAGCTCGCCAGCAGGACGTTGTTCGACGACGTGGGCACGCCCTTGATCGTCCCCATCACGTCGGCATAGCCGTCATTGAACTCGAAGGCGTTGAAGTCGCCGACGAGGACGAGACGCTCGTTTGGATTTCCGGTCTGTCGGCTCCGCACGTAGTTCGCGAGCCACTCCGCGCCCGCCCGACGCTTCGTGCGGACTCGGTTGCCGTCGGCCGGGTCGTCGATGCCGCTGAGCGAGCGTAGGTGATTGACGATAACGATGACGTTGACGGCTGGCGGGCCGATGACCGTCGCGTCGAGCACCAGCGGTGGACGGTCGAAGATCAGCTCCTGCTGGTTGTTGTTAGGATTCGTGTAGGTTGCCGTGAGACTGCCGGCGGCTTGGGCGACGCCGTTGACGGTCACGCGCGTAGCGTTGATGAGGAAGCCGACGTTGATGCCGCCGACGTCGTTGCCGTTCAGCAGATAGGCCTGATAGTTCGGGTTGGGCTGCGCGGCGGCGACGGCGTCGTTGTTGACCTTCGTGGTCAGGGTTTGCAGGCCGGTGAGAGTCTCCGCCTCTTCCACGCCGAGGATATCCGGGGCGCGGAGGACGTTGCGGATCAAGAGCGAGGCCTTGTTCAAACGGTTGTTGTATGCGGTCGTGGTCAGCGTGACGGCGCCATTGCCATCGCTAACGTTGTCGAAGAACCGCTCGAGGTTTTGGCAGCCGACGGTGAACTCGGTGGCCGTCGGCGCCGGGACCGCAGTAAAGGTGACGTTGCCGGACACCGAGGGCATCGTCGCCGGCTCGGGATCGATGGTATAGGCGCGAAAGCCGTAGTCGAGCGGCCCAGTCAGGTTTGATACGGTGGCCCCGGCGGTGACATTGATCGCTGTCCCACCGACTGCGCTGCTGCTCACCCGGATACGCTCTGGATTCAAATCGAAGCGCGGAATGCAGCACGGCGGGTTCGGAATCGGGTCGGGAGCCTGGATGCCCGGTTCGCGAAAGGGACGACCGATCCCCGGCAGCACGCCATAGAAGGTGCCGTTCGAGGTCGACGTCGCATTTGCCTCGTTGATGGTTCCGCCCGTCGGGCCGACGACGTTCAGCGTGTCGACGTGGACGCGCATGCCGGCGTACTTCTCGAGCTGACGGATCGAGCCCGCTGGGTTGGTGTCGGCGGTGGTGATGGTGATGGCAGTCGGCATCGTATTGCCAGTGCTTGAGAGCGAGGTGGTCGGGCTGGTGAGCTCCGTGACCGACGGGCTGTTCGGGTCGGAGCTGGGGATGAACTCGGAGACGGTGCCGATGACCGTGACCAGGTTGCCGACCGTCGCGGCGACGGGTGGGGCGCTGGAGGTGAAGACGAAGATGCCCTCCGACGTCGACGGATTCGCGTCCCACTGCGCGTCCGGCGCCTCGATGAAGTAGCCGTTGCTGCGCACACCGGTGACGATTCCGCGCGTCGTGACGCTCGTCCCGACAAGGGGCGAGGTGTCGCCGGAGCCCTGGATGTCGTGGATGGGCGTGAAATCGTCGTTGAGGATCATGCCCAGCCCCTGTCCGTCGACCACGATGGCATTGGTGACGTTGGTGACGTTGACGAAGAACGTCTCGTCCGTCTCGACGGTGGTGTCGCCGTTGACGAGCACATCGAATGTGTAAGTCGAAGAGCCTGCGGGAATGGTCTGGCTGGTGAGCGTCTTGGCTGTGTAGTCGCTCGGAGCGGTCGCGGTGCCGTTGGCCGTGGCGATGTCAAAGGTGACGCCACCGACGCCTGCCGGCTGCGACAGGCTGACCGTGAACGTAAAGGTCGTCGTGCCGCTGTCGCCTTCGTTCATCGTCACATCGTTGATCGTCAGGTTGGGCGCGACGTCGTCATTGACAATCGTGCCCTGCCCCTGACCGTCGGTGACGTTCGCGCCTGTGACGTTAGTTATATTGACGAAAAAGGTTTCGTTAGTTTCCGGCGTCGTGTCGCCGTTGACGAGCACATCGAACGAATAAGTTGACGAGCCTGCGGGGATTATTTGGCCGGTAAGCGATTTGGCGGTGTAGTCGCCCGGAGCAGTTGCCGTCCCGTCGGCGGTGGCGATGTCAAACGTGACGCCGCCCGGCCCGGCAGGCGCCGATAGGCTGACGGTGAATGTGAAGGTGGTGGTGCCAGCGTTGCCTTCGTTGAGCGAGACGTCGTTGATCGTCAGATTGGGCAAAGATGCGGCACCATGCGGCGTTACGGAGAAGTCGTCTATAGCTAACCCATGATCAGCTCCTGGATGGTCAGGGTCAGACCAGCGGAGCATCACCTCTGTGCCATTCGGAATGCTCAACCCGTTGATGGTAAAAGACAGAGTGGTTCGGTTGGCCGCCAGGTTTCCATTCAAGGCACCGGCTGTGCCGCCAGTGATCGGGCTGGTGAAATCGAGATTCGATACTGCTACTCCGGCCGATTGAAACTCGGCCAGCGAACCAGTAACCGTTGGACTGCCGACGAGGTAGGAGAAAGACACCGTCTGTGCCGCTGCCGCACTATTTCGCCATTGCTCGCCGGTATAGGAGACATCCAGCGAGGTGATGGTCGAGCCTGTATTGTTTGCTAAGCGCACCCCCCAGAAAAAATTTCCTGCAGCAGCATTGCCGGAACCCACGGAACCGAGCGCTCTATCGGTGGCAGTTCCAGTGCCGTAACTATACAAATTCCCGGCATTGCTAGTCCCATCGTTCGCTACTATTGTCGTTCCCGTTCCTGTCCGTGCATGGTACCAGCCGGGAATTGTGGAGTCATTCGTCCAGGTGGCCGACCCACTTGCCGGAAGCGTATCGAAGTTTTGGGTGTAAGCTGTACCAAGCGTCGTCAAACTGACCCCTCCTGCCGCCGAGGTGCGCGGCGTCGGGACGAGCGGGAGACAGATCAACAGGATGACTCCGGGCAACGCCGCAAGAAGCGCCAGCCGTTGCTTTGCCGATGGGTACATAAGGAGAGTGTTGACCCTGGCTCGCGAGCCAGCGCGTGCTGACGAGTCGCGTTTAGGAAACTGGGTTTGTCTTTTCATGATGATTGAATACCAACCTGCTGCCGCGCAAGATACGTATTGCTCTCAGAACAGAATCAAGCATTGCTTTCCACTGAGTTTGAAAATAGTTTCGTGGGCCTGCCTGAAGGAATACCCAACTTCGGGTAAGGCGTGATTCTACTCATAACGCCACACAAGAGCAAGCAAAGAGGGACGGAGGAAGAATTTACGTATCTTTTACATTCGAAGTGTCGCGACGATGTCGCCGCCTGTCTGCGTGGTTTACAGCAGTACACCACGCAGACGCGTTAGTATGACCGCGCTTTCCAAGGCGATTCTCAAAGGCTGACACGCGTCGCTTTTCCTTAAGGGACAATGCGCTTCTTTAAGCAAGCGTCGGATTTTGTCGCGCAAGCTTACAATCGGTTTATCCAGGTCTGTTTTGTGAAGTTGCATTACAGTCAACAAGTCCATGCGACCGAACGCTGGACTGTCAAGGTCGGCCTGAAGCTCCCTGTCGAATATAGACAGCGTAAACTTGGTATCGTCCTGCGGGAAGTAATCGACATACCAGCCGTACGCGGCGGCCGTTAGGTCGATCTTAACAAGCGTAGCAGTAGTTACTGCCAACTGGGCGTCCGGTAGATCGGCGATCTCGAATGTGACGGACCGCAGGCGGCTCGACTCAATAGCGATTGGCGAGATGCCGTCTGGCTGCTCCACTTCTTTGTGGAGCTTCTAATTGGACGTGGTTAGCGGATTCAGAGGTTCATCCGACGATCTCCTGAAGGTTCCTGCGATAGCGACGGCTAAGAGTGAGATGGGCGCCGTCGTGCAGAACGAGGCGAAATTCGCCATGGCACATTCGTAAAATTCACTGCCTGCGACGGCCGTTGACGGGAGTCGGTTCTACGTTGACAATGACTCTTCACTCGTGGTGAACCGAAAAGATTCGCCCATATACATTGCTATAAACAAGATCGCCGCAGACAACACTTCCGGCGCCGCCGAGATCCTGCGCCGGTCTGCTGACATTTTCTCGTTCCTTAACTCCGAGCAGAATAAAGATTCTCCCATAAGCGTTGAGTTTGCGCGAAAGGCCATAATAGATACTTGCGTGGCGCTGGTTCTCGCTCAACCTGACATGAGCTCGCTGCTAAGACTCGCAAGCGACGCATTGAGGGCAACGCGAAACACAACTGAACCACTCCGGGTCTTGAAGTCCGCAGAAGAAGCAGCTCTCAGGTTCATCGAAAGATCAGAGGTGGCCGCGAGCACTGCAGCGTCCCATACGGCCCATATGATTGGCAGCGGCGCAACTGTCTTGACTCATTCTAGAAGCTCGACCGTGCTTGCGGCGTTTGTCGAAGCTCGGAGGCGGGGGAACGATTTCTCGGTGATCGCGACCGAAAGTCGCCCGGTGTTGGAGGGCCGCGCGTTAGCCGAAGCGCTTGCCGCTCAAGGCACGCGTGTAAGCGTGATAGCTGATTCCGCCGCCGCGTCCGTGCTGAACCAGGTCGATCTCGTCCTGGTCGGCGCCGACAAGATAACGCCTGAGTATCTCGTGAACAAGATCGGCACTCGGATGATCGCTCTGGCTGCGCGCGAGCGCGCTGTAACGGTTTGCGCGGTTTGCGATACGTCCAAGTTAATCGATGCTGATTACCACATCGCGTCAGCTGGCGATCGGCGAAGTGTTGATGAGTTGTGGCCGGAGGCGCCCAAAGGAGTCGTCGTTGTGAATCGTTACTTCGAACCGACGCCGCTCGCTCTGTTCACCACGATAATCACCGAACAAGGCGAGCTATCACCTGAAGAAACTGCGCGTCGCGCTGAGCGAGCCTCGATAGACAGCGAGTTGACGGATGCGCTCGCTCGCTACCGGTCGCGGTGCTGATGCTCAGTCAAATGAGCGCGAGTATCATGAACTGTTGCGTGAATTGATGGCCGTTGGTTGTTCGGCTGTAAAAGAGCAGTCCTTCGTCATTGCCAACAATCGAAGCGTCAATCCAGCTAATGTGAAGCACCCCGCGACTGTCTACCACCATCGCCGGGCTGTGCGCTCGGCCTTTGCTGTTGTCGGCGTGCGAAACCGGCTCGGCGTCGCCAAAGGTCACGCCGGCGTCCTCAGACTTTACGAGGTACACTTGCTGGTTTCTGACGTCGTCTTCCCCGTACAAGCCGCCATTCTGGAACGCAAGATAAACCGTGTTTTGAAACGTGATGAGCGTGGGCTTATGAACATCGGCGTCTCGAAAGTTGCTGGCGTTGATCGGCGTGGAGAAGGTCTGGCCGCCATCGGTCGATCGCGAGTAGTAGGCCTGCAAGCCGCCACTGCTGGCGTCGACCCAGGTGACGCTAAGACGGCCCTGCGCGTCGCTTGCAATCGCAGCCTCGGTTGCGGCGCCTGTCCCCTTTGAAATCTGTTTAGGCGCCGAGAAGCTTCCACCACCGTCGGTCGAACGCGAGAACATTATTGCGCTCGTTCCGGGAGCGGTATCTTGCCATACGACGTTGATCGCGTTTCCCGGATCGACCGCAAGCTCAGGCTCGAAAGCCACGCCGGATGACTTTGAAATATCGAGCGGCGCGGTGAATGTCCCGCCTTGATCGGTCGAGCGAACGAACACGACTTTACCCGTGTTGCTGTTTGTGTCACCCCACACGATGTTGACTGCTTCACTTGAATCGAGTGCGACACGAGGTGAGAATGCTCCACCGTTGTGCGGAGTGATGTTGGCCGGCCTTCTGAACTTCGTGCCTTTCTTCGAGCGAATGAGAAAAGCCTGTGTGGGGCCGGGCGTTGTGTCCTGGTAGGCGACGTACACGCGCGTCTTGCCGAATCTGTTCACTGCAAGCGAGGGTCCGAACGCTTCGCCGGGAGAGTTAGAAAGATTACGCGTCTGCGGCGAGTTGTCCCAACTCCGTCCTCCATCGTCGGACATCGTGAAGAAGATCTGGCTGTGAGGCCGATGCTCGCTCGCCGGGGCCGTCGCAACTGACATCATCAGGTAAATATTGTCAGCGGCGTCGACGTCCATCGCCGGGAATCGCTCGGCGCCGAAAAACGTCTGCGCTCGTGCCTTTTGTGTCAAGGGGTTCAATGCGCTGATCGCAAGTATCGCTGCTACCGTGAGCACGAATGCTGAAATGGCTTTTCTGTTCATGCGGAAGAGCGGGGAGAGTGAAAACTTGATCAACACCCGCAAGCTGGTATCTCAAATACTACACGAGCGGTTGCTGCGTTTCAACAGTAGCTCCATTCGAGCGATTGTCCGCTAGCGAATGCATACATCGATCATATCCAGAACGTCCTCGAGAAATTCGGGCGGCGCTCGATGAATGAACTTCGCGCGTCGCTTTGAAAAATCAGCCGATTTCAGCTGCTCAACCATCACAAATCCCGTCAGCGGCGACGCGGCAGGGATCGGGAGGTGGAATGGAAATCCTCTGTCCGTGTTGGTGATGGGGCATACGATCGCCAACCCGGTGTGCTTGTTAAACAGATCATTGCTAACTACGAGCGCCGGCCGCCTGCCTTTTGCTCGTGGCCAGTTTGCGGGTCGAAAGAGATCGAGATGAAATCGCCCTTCTTGGGGAAGTAGCGGCGCACCTACCACTCCTCCTTGCCGACTGGCGCCCCGAAGCTGACTTCCTTGCTTTTATAGCCCTTCGGAATGCGAGACACGAGTTCAGAAAGGTCGTATTTGGCGCGAGGTACTTTCTTGACCAGTATTTGCTGGTCGTCGACGATTATCTCGACCTTGTCCCCAACTTCAATATGGGCCAAGTCAAGGACGGTCTTTGGCAGACGCACGCCTTGGCTGTTACCCCACCGCTGAATCCTGGAGACCATTCTGAGAACTCCCCCCTTCCTAACGGATAGCCCATGTATACACGTCTCGAGGGCGATGGCTCAAGCCCAACTCGGATCGCCGCGATCACAATGTCCTGCTGAATCCGACTCTGAATGCGAAACGTTTCTCTGGAGCGAGCAGCGCGCCGTCCGGCACACGCTTCTGCGCGTTCGGATTCCAGGCGAAGATCAATCTCAGGGGAATGTTCAAAACCGGAATCGGGAAACGCAACTCGCCGCCCAGCGATGCGCGATAGTCAGGAACAAAATCCTGGCCCGGCTTCAGAGGCTTGAGGACGGTCAGCACCGTCGCCGGCGCCCCGGTCGGTCGAACCGTTGTTGCGGTCTGAAAGCTTTCTTTGACCAGGCTTCGTGAGTTGAAAGACGAGCCGATGTCGAAGAACGCCGCGCTTGAAAGCCGCCAGACAATCGGCACTCGATACTCTGCGTTGAAAAGCAACTGCGTGTCACCGCCTACCGGTCGCACTTCGCTGGAAATAAAAGTCGCGTCGCCAGAGCCGCTCATCAGGAAGCGCTCGACTCGGGCAAGCGGCGCGATCGAGTTCACGTCGTAGCCACGCACCTCGGTCTCTCCGCCGAGAAAAAAGCGCCTGAACACAGGCACGCCTCGTACCGTCGAAAGTGCCTGCTCTCGAAAGGGCTCGCCGAACGCTCGAATGTGCGACGCACGAACACGAACCCCTATAACCATCGGGTCGCGAGACTCATTGCCTTTGTTCTTTCCCACCGCCCAAAAGTGACGATAATCGAGATACGGCTTGAAGGTATTGAGGCTACCTCCGAGAGCGCGCGCGGCAAGCTCTGCGCCAATGCCGAGCCGGTCGCCTTGCTGAGGATCAAACTGGCGATCGAGGGTGTCGTGCAACAGCAGCGGCGTGAGCGACGCTATTCGCAATCCACCTTGCTCGAGTGTGCGCGTAACCACAGTCGCCATCGACAGCGCGTCGGCGAGATTGGTCGATGTGAGTGAATAAACGAGACCCGCTCGCGTCGTCGCCGCGATCGTGTAGCGCGATCGATTGAGTGGCAGAAAAACACCAAAGCTTCCCCCTCCCGTTCGTTCGACAAACAGCGGCTCACGACCTTGGCCGGCAGTACTGGCGTTGACGAACTCGAGACGTTCGAAGGATCCCGACATCTCGAAACTGATCGGGACTCTTCCGTAAGAGATGCTCGAGAAAGTCGCGCCGCCGCTCTGCTCGCGAGTGCCGATCCGCGCCCTCGTCATCAGCCGATCGCCCCGGCCAGTCAGGTTGATGTTCGAGTAATCCAGCGCGATCGAAGCACCGCCCGTCGTGCCGCCGCCGCCGCTCAGATCGAATCGCTGTCGATCGCGCTCTTTGAGATGCAGCTCGACGTCGACGGTCCCGGAGTTGTCATCAGGTTTGATCACAATGTCGTTTTGTTCAATTGGTTCGAACAGACCGGAACGATTAAGTTGCTCGATCCCAAGGTCCCATAGCGATTGATTGAAGATGTCGCCCGGCGAGATCGGGATCATTCTGAGGATGACGAACAGCTTGGTGTGACGATAGCCAGTGATTTTCAGGTCGCCGAGTCTAAATTGTTTTGTCTGACATGCGGTCGGAGGAGCGAGAAGCGACGTTGCGTTCACACGAGCTGCGCCGGTAGCACCGGTTGCTACGATCAGCGCTAATGCGATTCCATTGCTGTTCATCCTGTTGTGTCACCTGGAGACCAGGCATCCTCTAGCGTGCAACGCTGGCAGGCAAGATGCCGCCGCTCACAGGGCCGCGATGCGATGTTCTCCAAACATGGAATGCGCCGCTCTCCCAAGCTTGCCTTGAGATGGCAACCCGCATCGGACGCTGTAGTATACTTGGCTCGATGGCAACCCGGGAATTGACACGACACTCACGTGCTGGGTTCAAACTACATGGACAAGTCGGCTTGCTGATCATCTTCCTCGCCGAAGCGCTTCTGTTTTCCGATAACCAAATCGTTGGGCGCTGGTTCACGCCGATAGTCTGGACCGGTTACATCTTGTTCATCGATGCACTTGTGTACAAGGTGAAAGGCCAGTCGCTGCTGGTCACCAATCGCACTGAGTTCCTGATCATTGCAGTCATTTCGATAGCAAGCTGGTGGTTGTTTGAGATCTATAATGCTCCTCGCTTCTGGGAATCTGATCTGGAGTTGTGGTGGCATTATCACAACCTCGAACCGAATCCGTACTTACGCCGAGTGGGTTATGATTGGTCGTTCGCGACAATCTCTCCGGCGATGTTCGAGACTGCTGAATTTTTCCAAGCGACCTTGTTCACTCGATTTCATTCAAGAAAGCAGTTCAGATTTTCGCGTGGTTGGGTATATGCGATGGTCGCGGTCGGCGCCTTCGCAGCGGCATTGCCGCTCGTTGTTTTGTCAGTGTGGCTTGTGCCCCTGGTCTGGTTGGGGTTGATTTTTCTGTTCGACCCGATGAATGCGCTTCGCGGTCGGCCGTCGATCACAGGCGACCTTGGCCGTGGCGATTATCGACGGCTCCTGGCTTTGCTCGCGAGTGGTGGGTTGTGCGGAGTGCTTTGGGAATTTTGGAACTACTGGGCGATCAGTAAGTGGACTTACACGGTGCCTTATCTTGGCAGCGTGAAGTTGTTTGAAATGCCGGCACTCGGCTATCTAGGCTTTCCGCCATTCGCCGTCGAAAGCTGGGCGATGTACGTCTTTGTTAGGGGATGGGTGTTGGGGGTTGGGGGATGGACTGAGTCCTCCATCTATCCCCCAACCTCTAACCCTCACTCCCCATTCGAAAATGCTGGTTGAGAGAATCACAAGTCGGCACAATCCCCTCATTAAGCGGTTCCGCCGAGTGCGAAGCGGAAGCGAGCGGCCTAGGATTTTCATCGAAGGCTCTCGCCTGATCGAAGACGCGCTTGGCGCGGATGCGCATTTTGAAAGTGTCGCATTTACCGCCGAGTTCGAGGCGACCGAGCGCGGCGCCGCCCTGGTCGAGCAGCTTCAACGCGTCCCGTGCCGCGGCGCGTTGGTGTCAAAGCAAGTGATGGAGTCCATCGCCGACACAAAGACGCCGCAAGGAGTGGCAGCCATCGTCACCCGCCCCTACTTCGAGCTTGACGATTTGTTCGCGCGCAGTCCCGGCTTGCTTGTTATCGCCGATGAGCTTCAGGATCCGGGCAATCTCGGAACAATAATCAGGACTGCCGAAGCTGCCGGCGCTGATGGGCTGATAACCACTCGTTATACGGTCGATGCGTTCAATGAGAAGGCGATTCGCGCCTCGATGGGCTCCGCGCTTCGGCTACCCCTTGTGACCGGCGCCGCACTAAAAGATGTTGTTTCGCGATGTCGAGCAAACAAGCTGAAGATCATCGGTTCGGTTCCCGAAATGAGTTCTGACGAGTTGGCGCTTGTGGGTAAGCCTCGGCACGATCAAGCCGCGATTTACACCGATATTGACATGACTGTTCCGATGGCGATTCTCGTGGGGCGCGAGGCAGCTGGAATTTCTGAAGGAGCGGCGATGGAAGCAGACCATTTCGCGCACGTCCCGATGGCTGAACGCGTCGAGTCGTTGAACGTGGCAACCGCGGCTGCAGTTTTGCTTTACGAAGCGGCCCGTCAGCGCCGGTTTCGATTCAAGCGTGATGCGTGAAGCGAACAAGTGATAAAATGAAGTCCTTCGGGGTCGTTGTGTGCTGAAGACTCTAGAGAGATACATCGAGCACGGGTCGCGAGAAGCGACAGGTCTGGCGTCGCTGTGGTCGAGCTTTGGCCGCGACCGGAGATTCACCTTTCTGCTTACGATCTCGGTCGTCGTTCACCTGATCTTCTACGCCTCGCTCATCAAGCTCGACTCGTGGGCGATGTTGAGAGCAATCGCAAATCGCAAACAACCCGTATCGCTCGTAAAGCTCATAGAGATCGCACCTCCGCCTGACCGATTGGCGCTACGAACGGCCCCAGAGCCCATCGAGCGAGCCGACGTCAACCGCCTTCAGTTTGAACCGAACAGCGCCGACGATGTTCACTTGATCCAGCGATCTCCCAAACCGACTGAGCAGCGCGGAGCGGGCGGACGGCTGCCTTCAGCCGCTCTCATCGAGAAACAGTTGAGAGCGATGCGAGGACAAAACGATCGCGAGCAACCGGGTCGTGCGGTCCATCAGCCAACTCCTCCCAGCACGTCATCGATCCAGGGTAATCGTATTCCGCAACTCGATGAAGCCGTGTTGTCTCAAACTCCGCCAACGCCAAACGCGCCTTCCCCGCCTGCGCCCTCTCCTAAACAAGACGCGAATGCGACTAACTCAGGCTCGGAAGGATCCGCTCAACCGGGCACGCGTCGCGGCAGCAGCTCTGAATCATCCGCGCTAGGGCTCGAGGCCGCGCAAGGCCAATACATGGCTTACGTGCGCGCGAAAATCAGGAACGCGAACGAGCGAATCATGCCCCGCGAGTGGATCAAAGACGTTCTTCGCGAAAAGGTATCGGCGGATTTTCTGCTCGTGATCAAGCGCGATGGCCAGATTCTGACAGCGCGACTAGCGCGCTCGACCGGCTATTCCGTGCTTGACAACTCCGCCAGGCAAGCGATATACACAGCCAGCCCCTTCGAAGGATTCCCCCAAGCTGCAGGTAACACGGTCACCTTTACAGTGACGATCTACTTTTTCACATTGTAGTGATGTTATGAACCTACTGAGTGTGTCGCGGCGACGAAAGCATCGTCTCGCGCTCGCATTGGCTTGTGTTCTCTCCGGGTTCGTTCAGACCTGCATTCTAGTTGAGCCTAACTCGGCTGAGGCGCCCGCTCGCCGTCAATCAACTCCTTCATCGAAGCCGCCCGTAAACCAAACCGATGTCGAGTACACCTCGCCTAACGGTCCCATCGTGCGGATCGCGCTGATGACCGATGTGGCGTCGGTTGAGCTCAGTTGCGCGTCGGGGCTTCGGTTGCGGCGCGCGGGCGAGTTCGGCGACGGTCAACGAACTTCTACAAGCTCCCTCCGAGTGGAAGCGCGCCCGAGATTCAGCACGCCGGCCCCAATCGAGATGAAGGCATCGCCATATCGTGTGAGCGTCGGCTCTTCACTCGATGCCCGTGGCGCTCGCAGGCTCGCCGACGAGCTCAAGCAACGCTTCTTCGAGCCGGTTGACGCAATCTTCGACGCGACACACCAAGAGTGTTCAGTGCTGATCGGGGTCTTCAAAGTTCGCAGCGACGCGGCGCGGTTGATCGAGCTGCTCCGCAAGTCCGGTTACAGCGATGGGCGCATTGTTAACGATTCCGGCACTGCTGATTCGCCGAGCATTGAGCCTGTAATCGACACGAACGGTCGCGACGCAAAGCATAGGGCTCAAGCGGATCACGGCTTCAAATCGAGCGCGAGATCAATGCAGTTGGTTGCGATTGCCGACGACAGAGTCACTGCTTCAAGCAACGAGCTTGTGGTCTCACCTGCCGTCGAGACAACAAGACAGATCGGCTTCTTCGGCGACGAAGACCGGGCGAGGCGCCTGCACGGTCGCAACGGCATCGTTTCGGCTGCTCAAGCGGTACGAGTTGGAACCAGACACTACCGTGGCGAGATGCACGTTATCTTAAACGCCCGTGGACGGCTCAACGTCGTCAACGCGTTGCCGCTCGAGGAATATCTTCGCGGCGTTGTGCCAATGGAAATGTCGCCGGTTTCCCATCCTGAGATTGAAGCGATGAAGGCCCTGGCAATCGCCGCCCGCAGTTATGCGCTGGTGCATCTCGGTCAGCATCGCAGCGAAGGATATGACATCGCCAACGACGCCCGCGCGCAGGCATACGGCGGCTTCAGCGCCGAGCGCGAGCTCAGCAGCCGCGCGGTCGAAGAGACTCGTGGCGTTCTGGCGGTATTCAGGAATGCGGACGGAAGGTTTATTCCAATCGAAGGGCTGGCTACGGCTGACTGCGGAGGACGCACCGAAAACAACGAAGATGTCTTTGGCGGCAAGCCTTTGCCTTATCTGCGATCGGTCGACTGCTCTTCCGAGCCTCAGTCATTTCTCGGAAAATCGATCATGACCAGTCGAACACGAGAACCCTTGATCGGGACCGACGGCCGCTCGCTTGCGCGGGAGGTTGCTCTTCTGTCCGTGCTTGGGTTCGCTTTGCCGCGTCGCTTGACCAGCAGTTACTTGCGAAGCGCGCCCGATCGAGAAGAGTTCGAGAGCTGGATAGAAGAGGTCGCGCGACTCTCCCAAAAGACGGCACACAAAGAACGCGAGAGTCTGGGGCCGCGGCGTAATCCGAAATCATCGGACGGAGATGTGCTACGGCTCTCTGAGTTTGTTCGACTTGTCGTGCAGTCGATCTACAGTGAGGGCGCGAGCACGATGCAAGCGCAACATCTTAATTACTTGCTCGACGGCCTACGGCTTGAAGCATTGTCACCACAAGCGCGCCAGGATGCTGCGATGCTGTTGCGAGACGGGATACTTCGCCTGCCCGCTGATGGGTTGCTTGACGGTCGTGCTGCCATTACTCGAGGGCAGACGATTGAAACTTTGGCTCGCGCCATCTCAAAGCATGAAACCGCAGAGCTAAAGTATCTCCATTATGGAATCTCGTTGCCAGCCACAGGACCACGATTGAGCATCGCTATGCCCAGGACGGACAGAAGCGCAGCTCCGCGCGTTCCCAGCGCGAGGGTGAGTGCCGCCGGTCAAGCCGCGAGTTCGCCAAAAGTCGCGAGCGGACCGCTAAATATCGCGGCAACCGATGACGAGAAATCGAAGCGAGTCGACCAGGAACACGGCTTCGATATCGCCGAGGATGCGTGGCTGTTTCGCAACCTGGCCGGAGAGAGTTACAACGTTGATCGCCTGATGCTTATCGGCGGTGAGCGTGTGACTTATCACCTCAACACTGCCGGGCAAGTAGACTTTCTTGAGGCTTCTTCGTCGGAGCGCAATGCCTCGGCCGATCGCTTCTCGGCACCTGCCCAATGGAATCAGCGCGTCACCGTTGAAGAAATGCGGCAAAGATTGGCTCGCGGGCGGATATACGTCGGACGGCCCAACAGCATCAAGCCGGTGGCGTTCAGCTCTTCGTCTCGCGTGACTGAGGTTGAGATCACAGGCGATCAAGGCCGCGCCTCGTTGCGCCGTCCACAGCTTCGCGGTGTGCTCGGACTGAAAGAGAGCTTGTTTGTGGTTGATCGCGAGACCGACCGGCGAGGGCGCGTTGTCGCTTTCGTATTCACGGGCCGTGGCTCCGGCCATGGCGTTGGAATGTGTCAAGTCGGGGCATACGCTCTTGCTAGGGAAGGATTCACGCACGCCGCGATTCTTCAGAAATATTACACAGGGGTCTCGCTGAAAGAGCTGTATTGATCGCGCACGCGGTGTCTACCAAAAGAACTGGGAGATTCAAAAGCGCGAGGTTTACGCCGCGGCGGCGCTTCTCGGGCGTAGACGCGATGCTACGGGACTCCTTAGCGATCCTTCATCCGCGAGCAGCGCAATGATCGAAGACTCCCAGACTCCAAGCACGACCGTTATGCATTCGTGTATCGCTTGCGGGCTCAGTTCGTGATGAGCTTCAAGCCGAGTTAGCGCTGCTCTTCGGAATCTAAGCTGCGCCTGCTTAATACTTCGGGCTATCTGCGACTGGTGCACGTCGAGCATCCGCGCGATCTCAATGCCCGACATCTCCTCTCCGAAGCGCAAAAGCAACACCAGCCGCTCGCGCTCGTTGAGTTGCCCGGCTGCCGCCTTGAATGAATCATCGATCGCTTCGCCGTACTTGCTTCTCAGAACTGCGGCATCGAGTTCGCTGGTTCCCTCGGCGCACTCGACGTGACGGAGCAAGTCCAGCGGCTCTGAGCCGCTCGACTTGAGCTGACGCTGGTTGAGGGCCTGATGCTTGATATTTGTCGAGAGCCAAGTGCGCAGTGAACCTCGGCCCTCGTAAGAAGCGATGCGACTCCGTCCCGCGCGATCAGGAAAAAAGACATGCGCGAGAAGGCTGTCGGCAATTTCGCGGGCCTCGTCGTGATTCGAACAGACTTTATGCGCCATGTTGCTGATGTTTTCGCTGCAGCGATGTTCGAGAATCGCTCACCCGACAAAAACCAGCAACTAAAAAAGCAGCTAAAAAGAGGGAAGCAATTCATCCGCTCAGAACAAACGTTCAACAAAATCAAATCAGGTCCCTCTCAACGCAGTTAGACGTGTGTTATGTTTCTTTCAGTTTTCTAGGCTCCACAGGAAACCTATCTCTATTGAAATGTTCAAGAACGGTCTCTCCGGCC
>DASXSR010000298.1:0-28310 GCA_036505875.1 Blastocatellia bacterium
TGGGATCATCCCGCTGTACGCGATCGAGCGCCTCGAAGTCGATTGGATCAAGCCTTTCGAACAGTTCACCGCTAACTTAAAATGGTTCACCGAAAACAGACAGGACCTGGTTGAACGAGCCTGCCATCGAATCCGACACGACGGAGTCGACGTGCACGTTCTGGCGATTGTAGACGAAAAGCAAACAAAGCAGATTCTCGAACGACTGATCGATCCGAACGAGTTCCTGTCCGATTACGGGATTCGAAGTTTGTCGAAGTATCACGAGGATCACCCGTACGTTTTTGGCAACAGTGAGGTACGGTATGAACCGGCTGAGTCTGACAGCAAGATCAAAGGTGGCAACTCGAATTGGCGCGGGCCGGTGTGGTTTCCGACTTCGTTCTTGATGATCGAGTCACTCAGGAAATTAGGTAAAGCTTACGGGCCGCATTTCAGCGTGCTGCTGCCGGATGGGTCTGGCCGGCAGGTGACTTTGACTGAGATTGCCGGAGAGATTTCTAATCGACTGATTCGCATCTTCGCCAGGAATGAAGAAGGCCGCCGTCCGGTCTATGGCGGAATGAAGAAGTTTCAGGATAACCGTCACTGGCGCGACTGCATTTTGTTTTACGAATACTTTCACGGCGACAACGGCGCAGGCATCGGAGCTTCGCATCAGACTGGCTGGAGCGCGCTGGTAGCTTCGCTGATTGACGAGTGGCGAAGATAATGTACCTTGTCATTTTCGATTGATTTCCGATGGAGAACCGATCACGAGGAGCAAATGGAAAACAATCAAGGTTCTGTGGTAGCTTCACGCAGGAGCGAATTATGGTTGCAAAGATCGAACCCCTGTTAACGATAGAAGACCTGGATGCACTGCCGGAGGATGGAAACCGCTACGAGCTGATCGAGGGGGAACTATTCGTGTCAAGAGCGCCGACGCTTTCACATCAGGCAATCGTCAGAAAGTTGCTGGTCGCAATACAAAAATATCTAGAGAAGCATCCGATTGGTGAGATCTGGCCAGGACCTGGCGTCATTTTCAGCGACTTGAGCGGTGTCATCCCTGACCTGGTCTACATCAGCAACGAGCGGTTGGACGAAATCGCTTCCGGCGATCGAGTCGTCGGCGCGCCGGACCTGATTATCGAGGTCCTTTCGCCCGGCGTCGAGAACGAACGTCGCGACCGGAAGGCGAAACGGCAGCTTTATCAGAAATATGGAGTGAAGGAGTACTGGCTTATCGATCCGCAGGTACAAACAGTTGAGATATACCGCACTCGGAGTTTCAGGCTTGCAGCAAGGATCGGTCTTAAGGAGGAGATCACTTCTGCTTTGCTTCCGCGGTTCCGCTGTGCAGTGCGCGAAATTCTTGAATAGATTGACATTACATCCGGAGAATCAACAATGGCCTACACCCACCACGAATTGAAGAGCAAAACCGCAGCCCAGCTTCGAGAGATCGCCAAAGGCATCGATCACGAATCGCTCAAGGGCTACAGCGTTATGCACAAGGATCACCTCATTCCGGCGCTTTGCAACGTGCTCGGCATCGACATGCACGAGCACCACGAGGTCGTCGGCCTCAACAAAGCTGCAATCAAATCGCAGATCAAGGCGCTCAAGCAAAGACGCGACACAGCCCTGGCTGCTCACGACCGCGAGGAGCTCAAGTCCGTCCGGAGAAAGATCCACCATATGAAACGGATGATACACAAGGCCACCGTTTGAACCTCTGTGGGCGCCCCTCCTGGACGCCGCTTACTTCGCGCAGAATTGGCTCGTCATCAACGGGCGTCGCTAGTACACTTTCCACGGCATGCCACAGCCAGAAGCAATCCCTGCTCATCAAAAAAGAGCTGAACGTCTACGCGACTCCCTCGGGCTTGAGAGAAACATCGTCGTGATGTCGCTCGCAGTTTTTTTGCTCGGCGCGGGCGAAGAGCTGTGGAAGAGTTTCTTACCAAAGTACATCGAGGCTCTCGGCGCCACCGCAGCCGTGATCGGCTTGTTCGGCACCGCGCGTGATTTCCTGGATGCTGTTTATCAGTATCCCGGCGGCTGGATTTCTGATCGCATCGGCAGCCGGCGCGCGCTTGTGTTGTTTGCTGCGTTAGCTGCGACCGGCTATTTGATTTACGCATTCAGCCCGAGTTGGTATTTCATTTTCGCAGGTTTGCTGTTTTCGATGGCGTGGGCAAGCATGGCTTCACCCGCGATGTTTGCGATGATAGCGGAGCGCTTGCCTCGCGAACGCCGGGCCATGGGGTTCACCGTTCAAGCGATCCTCAAGCGTGTACCAGTGATGATTTCGCCCACGATCGGCGGGTTATTGATTGCGAGCTTCGGGTTAGTGCGAGGCGTTCGCGTGTCGCTGATAGTCACCGTGGTGTTGGCGCTGAGCGCAATACTGGCTCAGCGGCGACTCTACAATGTGCCAATCGAGGCAACCAAGCCGGCGTCGATCAATTTCTTCGCCCAGTTCAAAGCAATGCACCGCGCCCTCAAGCGACTGCTCATCTCGGACATTTTCATTCGAACCTGCGAAGGGATGGTAAACGTGTTCATTGTCCTCTACGCGACAAACGTCATCGGCGTCAGCTCCGTGCAATTTGGCGTATTGGTGGGAATTCAAATGGCAGCGTCAGTTGTATCATACATTCCCGCGGCTCGACTTGCCGATCGATATGGGCGTAAGCCGTTCGTGGTCGCGACATTCATCTGCTTCTCGATCTTTCCGCTTGCTGTAACTCTTTCGCGAAATTTCGTGGGATTGGTCGTTGCTTTCTTGATCGGAGGCTTGAGAGAGTTGGGCGAGCCAGCGCGGAAAGCAATGATTGTAGATTTGGCGGACCCCACCCGGCGCGGACGCACGGTTGGGCTCTACTATCTGACACGCAGCCTTTCTATCACTCCCGCGTCCGTCATCGGGGGATTTCTGTGGAAGATCAGCCCGGGTATTCCGTTCTTCGTGGCGTGTGCGATTGGACTTGTGGGAACCCTAATTTTCGTACTCAGCGTCGAACGTCGTTACGCTTCGTGAGTTTTGGGCCCAGTTGGCAAGAAGTTTGAGAACCCCGCATAATGCTGGCGAGCGATTTTAAGACTTCGGAGTCGAAATGAAGGCGATCACTCGTCCCCCTGGCCCGAAAGGCCAATCCTTCGTTGGTCATTTGAGGATGTTCCGGCGCGACCCGTTGAAGTTGCTTTTGGAAGCGGCTCGCGAGCATGGCGACGTCGTGTTTCTCAAGTTTGGTCCGCGAAGCGTCTATCTGCTCAATAACCCCGATTACATTCGCGATGTGCTGGTCACCGATAATCGCAACTTCGTCAAAAGCCGTGGGCTGGAGATGGCTAAGAAGTTCCTCGGCGAAGGCCTGCTGACAAGCGAAGGCGACTTTCATCGCCGTCAGAGAAGGCTTGCGCAGCCCGCGTTTCACCGTCAACGCATCAACGCTTATGCGACGGTGATGGCCGACTATGGTGCTCGCGCTCGCGCTCGTTGGCGGACGGGCCAAACGCTCGACATCTGGCAAGAGATGATGCGGCTGACTCTGGCGATCGTCGGCAAGACTCTGTTCGACGCCGACGTCGAAGATGAGGCGAACGAAATCCGTATGGCGCTTACTGAGATAATGCAGTTGTTCGAGAGAGTAACAAGTCCGTTTGCAGGCTTGCTAGACAAGTTGCCGCTGCCCAGCAATACTCGCTGGCGTAGAGCCAAGCGGCGTCTTGATTCGATCATCTATCGCATCATTGACGAACGCCGCGCGTCGGGCGAAGATCGCGGCGACTTGCTATCGATGCTTCTGTTGGCGCAAGACGAAGAGGGTGATGGCAGCACGATGACCGATGTACAACTGCGCGATGAGGCGATGACGCTGTTTGTGGCCGGCCACGAGACTACCGCCAATGCACTCACGTGGACGTGGTATCTGCTCTCTCAACATCCAGAGGTCGAGGCGACGTTGCATCAAGAAATCGATGCCGCGCTCGCGGGAAAGCTTCCTGCCGCCGATGACTTTAGGCGGTTGCGCTATACCGAGATGGTCTTTGCCGAGGCGATGAGACTCTATCCGCCCGCTTGGACGCTGGGCCGCCGGGCTCTGAACGATTATCAAGTTAACGGGCACACCATTCCCGCTGGATCGATTCTGTTGATGAGTCCTTGGGTTATGCATCACGATCCAAGATATTACCCTGACCCCTTCCGATTTGAGCCCGCACGTTGGACTTCTGAAGCGCGGGAAGCGCGACCCAAGTTCGCTTACTTTCCATTCGGTGGCGGGCCCCGCGTATGCATAGGCGAGTCATTCGCGTGGATGGAAGGCGTGTTACTGATAGCAACGCTCGCTCAGCAATGGAAAATGCGATTGGCGTCTGAGCAGCGTGTCGAGCCTCAGCCGAAGGTCACGCTGCGGCCGAGGCACGGCATTCGAATGGTACTGTCGCGACGGACAGAAGCATTGGATCAACAGAAGCCTGTTCCGCGCTCAAACGAATACGTCAGCGAATTATCTCTACCCTAATGCCGATCGTGAGCTTCGACCAGCTACTTTCGGCAGTCAAAACCGTCGCCTTTCGTGCAAGCCCCAGCCCAAGACAACAACGGTCCCCGAGCGACAACCCAAGCCTCTTGGTGGACGAGCGTAGCGAGGCAGCGGCAAACGCCTGGCTCGCGTCGAACTCGACTATTTTGATGTTGAGCAAGTCAACGCTCTGGCGCGCGTCGTCTTCGGGCACGCCGGCATCAATCAGCTTTCCGAGCGTCTCGCAGTAGTTGACGGCGCTGATTGCACAATCGGCTCCGATCGCTCGAGCGACCCGATCCTTGCCGGGTTCTTCATTCAGAAGGGCGAGCAGCGCAGACGCGTCAAGGACGAAGCTACTCACGCCTTGCCTCCGCCCGTCGCTCACGCCTCAGTTCGTCCACTAAAGAGCGACCCTTCTTAACGTGTCGGCGGACAATTGCTTGGGCTTGCCTTATCGCCTCACGCCGGGTCCGGATCCGCAGTTCACCATCGATTAGATGCAAGATGACTTCGTCGCCTACATCCACGCCGAGCTCTTTTCGGAACTCGGCAGGTATGACGATTCGGCCGCCTTTAGCCAGCTTTGTGTTTAGTGTGCTCACATGACACCTCAGCTCATTTCTGTCACTTGACTAAATATGTACCACAGACGAAAGAGCTTGACAATAGAGGCATCGCGTGGCTCAAGGTGCTTACCGGAGAGCCAACTTCAATGGAAATCGTGCGAAGCGGCGGCGGCAATCGCGTAAGACAAAGGCTGAATGCGTCTCGCTCTGACGTGAATCACGCCATCCTGATTCTGCAACGGCCCTTCGATCAAAAGCAGAGGCTGACTGGTGAGCACTAACCGATTGCGATCGAAAGTATCGGGCGTGACGATCACGTTTGCAACGCCTGTCTCGTCTTCCATAGTCAAAAACATGAACCCTTTCGCTGTGCCCGGGCGCTGACGAACGATCACCCAACCCGCAACTCGAACCCATTTGCCATTACGAATCTCCCGCAAATCGATCGCGCGTTTTACTCCTAGCCTGTTCAGTTCTTCGCGGCGATAGGCCATCGGGTGCTTCCCAATCGTAAGCCCGGTCCTGCGAAAGTCCGCATTAACGCGTTCTTCTATCGTCATAGGCCAAAGCGGCGATTTAGCAGTCTGATCTTTCTGTTCTTTGAGCAGAGGCCCCACCGCGCGAGCCGCTCGTTCGACCTGCCAGAGCGCGCTGCGACGGTGAATAGATTGAGGATTGAGGATTGAGGATTGAGGATCGCGAACTTCTGACCCCCGACCTCTGACCTCTGACTTCTGACCTCTGATGAAATTCAGCGCGCCGACTTCGGCAAGCTTTCTCATCTCGTCTTTGCGAAGCTCGGGAACTCGGTTGTGCAAATCGTCGATGTCAGTAAACGGGCGCTTCATTCTTTCACGAACGATTGCATGCGCGGCTTCTTCGTGAAGTCCTTTCACATATCGCAATCCAAGACGCATGGCGGATGCTGGAGGATGAGGGATGAGGGATGGGAGATGGGGGTTAGGGGTTGGTGGTTGGGGATTGGGAGAATACGATATTTGAGGCTCACGAATCTCAGCCGACATTTTGTGCGAAAATCCAACTCCTAACTCCCGACCCCCATCTCCCGACTTACCAACCCCTGACCCCCAATCCTCAATCCCCATCTCAATCGTGCAATTCCAATCCGAACGGGTGACATCGATCGGTATGATCTTCAAGCCATGCCGTTGCGCGTCTTTGATGATCGTTGCCGGTTGATAAAAACCCATCGGCTGATTGTTCAAGATCGCAGCGGTGAATGCCGCAAGATAATGACACTTCAAATAGGCGCTGGCGTATGCGATCAATGCGAAGCTCGCGGCGTGAGATTCAGGGAAACCATATAACGCGAACGAAGTGATCGCCTGCACGATCTTGTCCTGCGTCTCGCCGGTAATTCCGTTGCTTTCCATGCCGCGTCGCAGCTTGATTTCGATCTCGCGCATGCGCGCTTCAGATCGCTTGAAGCCCATCGCGCGCCGCAGTTCCTCGGCTTCGCCGCCGGTGAAGTTCGCGCAGATCATCGCGATCCTCAATAACTGCTCTTGAAACAACGGCACTCCGAGCGTGCGCTTCAAGACAGGCTCGAGCGAGGGGTGCAAGCACGTCGCTTCTTCGCGGCCCAGCCTCCGGTTCAAATAAGGGTGAACCATATTGCCGACGATCGGACCGGGCCGAATGATCGCCACTTGCACCACAATGTCGTAGAACTTCTGAGGCCGCAGTCGAGGAAGACAAGACATCTGCGCGCGGCTCTCGATTTGAAACAAGCCAATCGTGTCGGCTTTCTGTAGCGCGGCATAGACGGCAGGATCATTCTGAGGAAGCCGTGCGAGATCGACTTCTTCCTTGTAATAATCGCGAATCAGCTGCAGGCATTCTTCAATCGCAGCCATCATACCGAGGCCGAGCAGATCGACTTTGATGATGCCCATATCGGCGCAGTCTTCCTTGTCCCACTGAACTACTACCCGCCCGGGCATCGCTGCAGGCTCGAGCGGAACAACTGAATCGAGTTGCCCCTGGCAGATCACCATTCCGCCCGAGTGCTGGCCGAGATGTCTCGGCAGGTCTTGAATAGCTATGTACAGCTCGAAGAATTTTTTGATGTGCGGGTCCAGCAAATCGAGGCCGGCGTCTCGAAACTGGCGCTCGGTTGTGTCCCTGGGATCGTGCCACTCCCACAGGTGGACCAAACTCGAAAGCCGGCTGAAGGTTTCTTCATCGAACCCCAGCACCTTTCCGACTTCGCGCGCCGCCGAACGTCCGCGATAGGTGATTACGTTCGCGGTCATCGCCGCGCCGCGCTTCCCGTAACGCTGATAAACGTATTGAATGGCGCGCTCGCGCTGGTCGCCGCTCGGCAAATCCAAATCGATGTCAGGCCACTCGCCGCGCTCTTCGGAAAGGAAGCGCTCGAACAACAACTCCATGCCGACCGGATCGACTGCGGTTATCCCGAGCGAGTAACACACCGCGCTGTTGGCAGCAGAGCCGCGACCTTGAACCAGGATGTTATTGTCTCGACAAAAATTGATGATGTCCCAGACGATCAGAAAATAACCTGCGAGCTTGAGCTTCTCGATCAACGCAAGCTCGCGATCGATTTGTTTAATCGCGCGCTCGTAAGTCGGCGCTTCGTTCGCGCCGGTGTAGCGGCGACGCGCGCCTTCGTAAGTGCGCTTGCGAAGAAACGAGTCCATCGTCTCGCCCGAAGGAACCGGATACTTTGGAAATTCATAGCCGAGATCCTGAAGCGTGAAGCCGAGGCGAGAAGAAAGCTCGACCGTGTTGGCGATTGCTTCGGGCAAATCGGCAAACAGCTTTGACATTGTCGAAGCCGATTTCAAGTAGCGCTCGGAATTTCGCGCGAGCAGGCGCCCGGCAGTGTCGAGCCGCACGTGATTGCGAATGCAATTCAACACGTCAGCAAGCTGGCGCTGCGCGGCGCTCGCGTAACAAACTCCGTTAGTTGCGAGCAGCGGAAGCCGGAGTCGACGGGCCAGTTCAACCACCGCTTGATTGCGCGTTTCTTCTTCGCGATTGAAGTGTCGCTGAAGCTCGGCATAGACGTTGCCGCGACCGAATATATCAACAAGACTTTTGGTGATTGCGATTGCGTCATTAATCCACCCGCTCGCGAGCACATGCGCCAGCGGCCCGTCGTCTCCGCCGGTTAAACAAATCAATCCCTGAGCATGCTCAGCCAACTCGTCAAGAGTTACGGCTATTTCGCCCGGTTTTGCATGTTTAGGCGCGCGGAGTTTCATCAAGGTGATCAGGCGGCAGAGGTTCTGATAACCCGCCCGGCTCTTGACTAACAAAGGAAGAGAGACGGTAATTCGCGATCCGTGATGCGTGACGCGTGATTCGTGATGCGTGACTCGTGATGCGTGACTTTGTTCTAACGCCAGCGTGATTTCTGCGCCGATGTGAGCTTTAATTCCAAGCTTCTTCGCTGCAAGATGAAACCGCGGCGCGCCGTAGACTCCGTCGCGATCGAGCAACGCCATCGCCGAGCGGCCCAATTCCGCGCACACGGATATCAACTCCTCAGGAAGCGATGAGCCTTCCAAGAAGCTGAACGCGGATCGGGCATGGAGTTCGACGTAGCCTTCAGTCATAACAAGGTTCGTAGTACGGCCTTTAGGCGGAAGTTTGTACATCGTTGTCATGTCGATTTGTTAGCGTACAAACTTCCGCCTAAAGGCCGTACTACGAACATCAGTCATAAACTCCCTCAACAAACCAACCATCGTTTCTTAGATCACGATAGATGCGATACAACGTTCCTTTCTCAGGCGAAGCTTCAGAATCAGCGACCGCGACATCCCACTCGTCGCGAGCCCAGCCGTCTTCGCTCCACCAATCGCCTGACGTTCGCCACGGCCCCGCCAGCCGCAGAACTTTTCCGCGTATGCTTCGACCAGCCGCGGCTCGCGCCTTGACTCGAGCCGGCCAACCCTCCGGTGCTTCTACTTCCGCTGAGATCGGAGGTCGAAACACCCTGAAGCCCAACAGTGATTTCGGATTGCGGATTGCGGATTGCGGATTTGGTTTGCGCGACTCTCCTCTACGTCCTCTGCGGTTTTGTTCTCGCTTCACATTGAAGCGTTTGACGCGAAACGCTCCCGGACGATGCGTGTCAACCAGCTCCACCGAGCCGACGTTATCACTGCCAACCAACCTCACGAGTCGCGCCAGGGTCAGTTCTAACTTTTCAGGCTCAGGCGCGAGCGGCTGAAAAAGTCCGCTCTGGATCGAGCGGGCCTTTGTCGGTTCGCAAGCGACCGTCACAGCCACCACCGCAGAAGCCGGCGGATGCGACTCGATGTCCAACAGCAGCAGCTTCAGAAAGACTCTCGCATCACGCATCGGAAACGGCAGTCGAATCGCACGCTGGTGTTCAGTTCGGTCTTCAAGCTTCAGCCGAAGCTTTAGCTCGCTTACTGCTAATCCGTACGCTAGCAAATTTGCGCAAAGCTGATTCAGGAGTCGCGCTAGAATAAATGAAAGCGGTTCAAGTAACTCTATCGGATCGTCTAACTCGAGAGAGCTCTCGAACTCGGGCGCGGACTTCGAGAGCAGCAATGGACGTTCGCTTTTGCCACGCGCGAGCTTCTGAAGCCGCACGCCTTCAGGCCCGAGCCGCTCTGACACTCCCGCTTCGGGCAGCGCAGCGAATTCGCAAAAACTTCGAATACCCCAAAGCTCGAGCGTCTCTAAAATCTCAGCCGCGTGATTGGATTCAACGCGAGCCAGTTGTGCATCGAGCGCTGCGAGCGGTAAATCGCCGAGTCGTTTCGCTTCATTGCCGGGAGTGATGACGGTGATATTCGAGAAACATCTTGCAGCGTGAATTGCGGCATCGGGATTCCCAGCTACGGCGACGTTCGCTTTGAGTCCCAACTGCTCAGCGTGACGCGCGATTGCTTTGGCGATCGCGCGAGGCGAACCGAAAAGCAAGTCGCAGCCCTCTATGTCGAGCGTCACTGTGTCTACGCCCGTCTCTTCCACCAGCGGCGAGAACGCATAAGCGCAGTTCACCAACAACGCGCCGGATACTTCCTGCTTGCTGTGAATGCTCACGAACAAGGGAACTCCTTCAAGCAAACAATAGAAATCTATTGAAGATATACGAAAATTTTAGAAAATAGTCAAGAAGCGTTGTTGGTCTTGTTGACAACGAGTGTGTGGCAACGGGACAATAAACTCTGTGCGACGACGGGCCGTTCAGCCTTGAAGCACTTGAGCTGGCGGCCCGATTCATTTTGAGCAATGAGTAAACACGCAATTCTGTCTCTCGTCTTTATTCTTATTTGTTCGCTGACCGGTTTTGCGGCCGCAACCGATACGATCGTGACGATGCCCTTTGAAAACCTCTCGGGTCGGCCCGAATACAACTGGGTCGGCGAAAGTTTTGCCGCATCGTTGGCCGATCTTCTCGACAAACCTGGCCTGGTCGGAATCAGACCCGATGAGCGCAATGTAGCTTATAAACAAGAAGGTCTGCCCCCGACCGCAATACTCACCCGCGCTACGATGATCAAGATCGCTGAACGAGCGGGCGCGAATCTCGTCGTGATGGGAACTTACCGGATCGCGGGCGAGGGGCGCGACAGCACTATAACTATCACCGCACGCGTGGTCGATATTCGCGAAGGCAGGTTGGTCGGCAAGGAGTACAATCGCGGAGGCCCGTTGGTCGATTTGCAGAAGCTTCAGGGAGATCTAGCCTACGAGATTCTTTATCAGCACAATCCGGCATTGCCGTTTTCTCGCGATCAAATAACGACCGATGCGACTGTGGCTCCTATTGGCGCGTTTGAGAATTTCATCAAGGGCACGCTGACGCGAGACCGCGACGCGCGGGCCGGTTTCCTCGAACGCGCGATCAAAGAGTATGCCGACAAGACCAAGAGCCAATACGTCGCGGCGATCTTTGAGTTGGGCCGGATTCGGTTTGAGGCCGGCGAGTACAAAGAGGCTCTCGAACAGCTCACGCTCATCGACGACAAGAACCCGCGTTACGATGAAGCCCAGTTTTACGTCGGCGTGGCGCAAGACTCACTCGGGCAGAGCGATCAGGCGTTGGCGACGTTGAAGAAGCTTGCCGGAAGGCTCCCGCTTTTTGAGGTCTACAACAACATCGGCGTGCTGCTGATAAAGCAAAAGCAATACAAAGACGCAATCGATCACCTCAAGCCTGCTTCGGATGCGGCGCCGCGCGACACCGATACGCTATTCAACCTTGGATACGCATACTTTCTGGCGAAGGATAGCGCTAACGCGGCTGCGACGCTGAAGATCGAGACGCGTCAGCGGGCTTCCGACGGAGAGGCGTTCTACATTTTGAGTAAGGCGCTTGCGGCAGAGGGCGATCAAGCCGGCGCAGCAGCCGCCTCCGATCAAGCAAAAAAGCTTTTGCCCGCGTTCGCGCAATGGGAAACGAAGGGCATGCCGATGGTCGCGCGGGTTAAGACCGGCTTCAGTAAAATCAATTACTATCGCTACAAACGTGAGCAGGACGAGCGGCTCAACTCGCAGACGCGAATCACCAGCCTCACGCCTCAAGCGGACGAGTTGTTAGAGAGCGCTCGGAACGCTTTCACCTCAGGACGCGACGAAGACGCTCTTGAGGCGTTGGGCAAGCTGTTGCAGATTGCGCCTCAGAACTACGACGCGCATTTGCTGATGGGGCGGGTGTACGAGCGAAAAGGCGATTTTGATCGGGCAACAAACGCACTGAAGGCCGCGGTGTTCTGGAATCCGAAACTCGTCCACGCGCATGTTTTGCTTGGACGCATCGCGGTTTTGAAGAACGATTGCGCTGCGGCCCAAGCGTCTTCTCGCAAGGCGCTTGAAATCGACCCAAACGATCAAGACGCATTGGCGTTGAAAAGATTGATTGAACAGAAGTGTAAGAGCGACTCGTGAACCGCATGTAGCTAAGAGCTTCGGGTCAATCAGTCGCCTTTCCCTCAGGAGCCCCGGCAACGATCGTAGAGACTTGCGACCCCCTCGCCGGCTTGCAGCGAAGCGGCGCGACCTCTGATTGAAGCTAACTGCTGATTGAAGCGACGTTGAGCAACCGCGCGACTGCGTGCTACATTTCACGGACGCAATCTTAGCCCGCAAGTTCGGAGGTTACCCGGATGTCTCAGTCGATTGATTCGATTCTCAAAGAGACAAGAGTTTTTCAACCAACCCAAGAGTTCAGCCAACAAGCACACATCAAAAGACTCGATCAGTACGAACAACTTTACCGAGAAGCCGAGGAGGACCCAGAGAAATTCTGGGGGCGAATCGCCGGCGACCTCCACTGGTTTCGCAAGTGGGACAAGGTGCTCGAGTGGAAAGCTCCCTGGGCGAAGTGGTTCGTCGGCGGGCAGATCAACCTCTCTTTCAACTGTCTCGACCGTCACGTCGCTACCTGGCGCAGAAACAAAGCTGCCTTCATCTGGGAAGGCGAACCCGGCGAGATTCGAACGCTCACTTATCAACAACTGCTCACCGAAGTTTCAAAGTTCGCAAATGTCTTGAAGTCGCTGGGCATCAACAAAGGCGATACCGTAGCGATCTACATGGGCATGGTTCCCGAGCTTCCCATCGCGCTGCTCGCTTGCGTTCGGATCGGCGCGACTCACTCGGTAATATTCGGAGGCTTCTCGGCGAACGCGCTTGTGGATCGAATCAACGACGCGCAGTGTAAAGCGGTAATAACTCAGGATGCAGGTTATCGACGTGGCGCCGAGATTCAACTCAAAGCGACGGTCGATGAAGCGCTGCCCGAATGTCCGTCGGTTAAGACCGTCGTCGTTTACAAGCGGACCGGCTCTGAAGTGAAGATGCAAGGGGGACGAGATCACTGGTGGCACGAGCTGATGTCGGACGCCTCAGACCACTGCGATGCGGAACCGCTCGACGCCGAACATCCGCTGTACATTCTTTACACCTCGGGCAGCACCGGCAAGCCGAAAGGCGTCGTTCACACAACAGGCGGATACTCTGTCGGGACTTATATCACGACGAAATGGGTGTTCGATCTGAAAGATGAAGATGTCTACTGGTGTACGGCTGACATCGGATGGGTTACCGGACACAGCTACATAGTCTACGGTCCGCTGCAAAACGGCGCGACTGTTTTGATGTATGAAGGCGCGCCGAATCACCCTGAGCCTGATCGCTTCTGGCAGATGATCGAGCGTCACAAAGTCAACGTCTTCTACACAGCGCCCACTGCGATTCGAGCCTTCATGAAGTGGGGCGAGCGCTGGCCTCGACGTTACGAGATGAAGAGCCTCAGACTGCTTGGGACTGTCGGCGAGCCGATCAATCCCGAAGCGTGGATGTGGTATCGCAAGGTCATAGGCCGGGAACGCTGCCCGATCGTCGACACCTGGTGGCAGACCGAAACTGGAATGATCATGATCACACCGTTGCCGGGCGCAATCGCAACCAAGCCGGGCTCAGCCACTCGACCATTCCCAGGTGTGATCGCCGACGTCGTGACTCGTCAGGGCGAACCTGTTGCTCCGGGCTCGGGCGGATATCTGGTGATCAAGCGACCGTGGCCCGCCATGCTGCGGACGATTTTCAACGACCCTGACCGATACGTGCAACAATACTGGTCCGAGATTCCAGGCGTGTACTTCGCCGGCGACGGCGCGCGCAAAGACGAGGATGGTTACTTCTGGATCATGGGCCGGGTTGATGATGTGATCAACGTGTCGGGTCACAGGCTGTCGACGATGGAGGTGGAATCGGCTCTGGTGGCCCATCCCAAGGTCGCCGAAGCCGCAGTGGTGGCGAGACCGGATGAGATCAAGGGGCAGGCGATTGCCGCGTTCGTGTCGCTCGAGTTAGGAAACGAACCTTCCGATGAATTGAAAGAAGAATTGCGACGTTGGGTGTCAAAGGAAATAGGCGCGCTCGCCAAGCCCGACGACATTCGCTTCAGCGACGCGCTTCCGAAGACTCGAAGCGGCAAGATCATGCGCCGGTTGCTTCGCGAGATCGCTACCAGCGGGGAAGTCCGCGGCGACGTGACGACGCTTGAAGATTTTTCTGTGCTCGCGAAACTGAAGTATGAAGAAGAGTGATCCGTGATTCGTGATTCGTGATTCGTGATCATCCGCGATGACCATGGAGGAAGGTGGAATGGACTATGCTCACTGGGAGAAGATAGTTCCTGAGGCAATCACCAGCGACCCATTGTGGAGGGTTGAAGCCTATCGCTTATCTCTCTTTGCCGCTGACTTGGGCTGGCACGACGTCACGAAGTTGATGCGGGACCGGCGGACCCGCGGCTTGTCGGATCAGTTGTACCGAGCGCTTGGTGGTATCGGTAGCAGCATCGGCGAGGGTTATTCGCGAGGTACTGGACGAGATCGAGCCAGGTTCTATGAGTATTCCTTGGGCTCCACACGGGAAAGCAGGGATTGGTACTACAAAGGTCGCCATGTACTCGGCGATGTCGTCGTAGCTCATCGCCTTGATTTGTTAACCCAAATCGCGCGGCTGTTGCTTGTGATGATTCCTGATCAGCGAGGGGAGTATGCACACGAAGAAGCCGTGGGCTACGGAGCATAAACGAAGAGAGGTGCTTTGAATAACGAATCACGGATCACGCATCACGGATCACGCGTCTCTGTGTCCCTGATGCTCTTCGATCTGGATGGAACGCTGATCGATTCTAAGACCGATCTCACAAATTCCATCAACCTGATGCTGACCGACCTAGGGCGTACGCCGCTCGACGAAGCGACTGTCGGGGGTTTCGTCGGAGACGGGGTCCGAGTGCTCGTACGCCGCTGTCTTACTGCAACGGATCGGGACCAACAGCCACCCGATCAGGAGCTTCACACCAAAGGCGTCGCGTTGATGCACAGCCACTACGCGGACGAGATGCTCAAGACGACTCGGCTCTATCCGCAAGTCGCCGAGACGCTTGCGGCTTTCGAGAACAAACGCAAGGCAGTCGTTACGAGCAAAGAGGTTCGTTTCACGAAGATCATCCTACAGCACTTCGATATCGCGCACTACTTCGACGCGATCGTAGGAGGTGATACGACTCCAGCTCGAAAGCCCGATCCCGGACCGGTGCTTGAAGCAATCAAACAACTCGGCGGCTCTGCGGATGAAACCGTGATGGTTGGCGATAGCGAGAACGACATGAACGCGGGCAAAGGCGCCGGCACTCTCACCTGCGCGGTCTCATACGGGTTTCGCTCGGCCGATGAGTTGCGGATGACACGGCCCGACGTCTTGATCGAGCGTTTCGAGCAACTGAAGGAGTTCTTTTTGTAGCGCAAGCTGTCAGCTTGGGAATTCCCGGGCGAATCGTTATGGCGCAAGTAAACGCGTTACGCTACGGAGGCAGCGGTGATTGAGTCGTCTCAAGAAATCATCGACCGCGCGCGACGGATCGAGTTATTGATCCTCGACTGTGACGGCGTGCTGACAGATGGGCGGATCATAATGCTGCCCGACGGCGACGAGACCAAAGCTTTCGATGTGAAAGACGGGCACGCGATCGTGATGGCTCAACGCGCGGGCTTGCAAGTCGCGATCATTTCGGGACGCAAGTCTTCGGTCGTGCGAGCGCGCGCGAAGGAGCTTGGCGTCGCACACCTTTACGAGATGGCGTGGGTAAAGATGGAACCGTTTGAAAAAGTGCTGGCTGAAGAAGCGCTGAGCGACGAACAAGTGTGCTATGTTGGTGACGATGTAGTCGATATCCCATTGCTTCGGCGAGCGGGTCTTGCGGTTTCGGTGGCCGACGCGGTCGAAGAGGTCAAGCAGCACTCACATCTCGTGACTACACGCCGTGGCGGCCGTGGGGCGGTGCGCGAGGTCATCGAGCTGATTCTGAAGTCTCAAGACAAATGGGACGGGGCAATGTCTCGATACCTCGGGTAGGGACAGAGTCGCCTATTGAATGTTGGAGTTTCAGTCGAACTAACAATCGCTGTCGTTCAACTGCTCGCGCGGGAGCGCATGGCCGCGGCCGGCTTGCCGTCGCTCTTGAAGTTCTTCCACAGAAATACGTACGAGTGGTCTGCCACCGAGATCATGTACTCCCACCCGTGGTTGCCGGGGAAGAGATGAAACTCGTGCGCGATGCCGAGCTTGGTGAGCTTGTCGTCAAACACTTTGTTGCTTTCCTGAAATCCGTACCGGTCCTGCTCGCCGCAGTCGAAATAAATCTTGATTCCGGACTTCCGAATTGCTGCGGCGTTTTGTTCGACGATGAACATCGGGTTGACCGAGCGGAAGAATTCCTGGTCGGGCGGATCGCCGAAGATCTTGCCGACGAGTTGAAGAATGAATTGCGAACGGCGGTCGGCGCCTTCGGGATGAGGCAGATCGTTTAACAGCGCGGCGCTGTGGGTGGTCACGGTCGAAAACATCTCCGGGTGTTTGAACGCCAACAGCAGCGCGCCCCAGCCGCCCATCGAGATCCCTTGAATCGCCCGGCCTCCGGGCGTGCCGATCGCTCGGTAGTTCTTCTCTATGTAAGGGATCAGATCCTTGATGATCGCGTCTTCATATTGAGCGCCGTTCTTGGCGTTCAGGTAGAAGCTGTTCTCTCCGGCGGCCGCGACGACGATGAACTCACCGATCTTGCCCTCCTCGCGCAACTTCTCGACAGTGGCAGCGACGCGGCGGCGCTCGAATTCGCCCTCGTTGCCAAACATGCCGTGGAGAAAGTACAGCACCGGATAGCGGCGTTTGGTGTCGGTTTCGTAAGAAGGCGGAAGCTGTATTGCGAACTTAAGTTGTTTGCCCAACGCTGCCGATTGTAGCGAACTATATTGAACGTGACTGATTGGAGCTGCTTGGGCTGAAGGAGCGGTTTGAGTCTGCGTGCTTGTTTGTCGCGGCATCCAATGCGAGGCCACGTTCGCGACTAAAGTGATGATCACTGACAGGACCCCGATAGCCAAGTGCATGAGTATTTCCATTTATTAACCTCTGAAGCGCGGGCCGTCGCTCGGAAAATGATTGATGTTGAGATTATCGGCGGCGATGTCGGTCAGATCGATGATCGCGGCAGCGTTGATGGCGGCCGCGATTGAAATCGTTTCGCTGATCTCCTCCGGGGTCGCGCCCGACTGCAGCGCCTTCTTTAGATGTCCGTCGATGCACCCCTGGCATTTGGCCACCAGCGACGCGCCAAGCGAGATAAGCTCCTGCGTCTTCGTGTCGAGGTGTTTTTTCTCGGAGAAATAAATCTCGCGATAGAACTCACCATAGATGCGGCGCATCTTCGGCTCCATCATCGAGTAAGATGCCGGCTTGCCTTCTTTTTTTTCTTGCGGGTTGGAAGCTGGAATCTCGGGTTCGGCTTCCGTCTTCTCAGCTTGTACCACCTTGCTCTCCATGCTTTCAGTGTCTCCTTCGCTTAGAATTCCGAGGCGGAGAGCGAGGGCGCCCGCCAATCCTCACGATTACTTGCACGCTTATACGCGCGATCCGCTTACAAAGTCGCAAAAAAATCCAGGCGGATCGGTCTCAGCATTTCTACCACAGAGAAAGTTGGCATTTCAACGGGCTACTGTGGTCCAGGTGGCTCTGCGTTGCGCATCGCGATCGCCGCCGCGATCGCAGCCCTCGGATTGACCACGCCCCATCCTTGACGATCCACATCGACCTGAGGCAGCCGCACCGCCGTCTTTATCAACGCGCGTTTAACTTCGTGAGGCTTCAAATCGGGGACGGCTTCCAACATCTGAGCGGCAATCGAAGAAACAATGGGTGCGGCGAAGCTTGTGCCGTCGACGTGTTTGTAATGGCCGCTGATAACGTTGTTGTCGCGAATCTTTATCCAAACAAGTTGGCGTAACAGATAAGGCGCGAGATCGACGGCATGATCCAGGTCTTCATCGACGCCTGGATGACCCAGGATTATCTCACGAAGCTCTGGGTCGCCTGCGTTCTCAAGTTGCGACAAGAGCGCTGCTTGTTCGGCGGTCGCGGTACCCGGCAGAATGGGCGCTGCGATCCAGATCCCAGGGGCGATCATCTCCGGCTTCTGAAGCCCGTCGATCGTAGGGCCGTAACTCGAGCGATACATATCGTTGTCCGAGAAGTCGAGATTGTTCTTGTCGTCCAGTCCGCCGACGGCAATGACCGAAGGCGCAGACGCTGGCGGCAGCACCGGATGATTTGGTAGGTGACCGGAGTTGCCAACGGCCGCGACAACCACCAATCCGGTGCGAACGGCGTCCTCCGCTATTTGTGATAGGTCGTCGGTGAGATAACTCGCCTCATAGTCACCGCCCGCCGAGATGTTGACGATACGGATGTTGAATTGTTGTCGATGGCGGATGACCCATTTTATCCCGCGAGCGATGTCAGCGTGCCGCACGCGAGAGGACATGCCGACTTTCACCAACACGACATTCGCTTCTGATGCGATGCCTCGATAGAGTTCGTTCGAGAGAAACCCGTTTCCGGCTGCGACTACCGAAGTCATCATTCCGTGCCACGAAGATACTTGCGGAGTCGTCAACTCCGCGGGTTTAGCCCGATCGACCAGATTCACGTACCTGAGAATCCGATTTCGCGGTTGGATGAGATCGGGATGCGCGTAGAAACCCGAGTCCAGGAACGCTATTGTGACTCCGCGACCCCGAAACCGGTTTGGCGCATCGAGCCGCATCGGAGTGGGGACGACCTTTAACTCTTGCTCGGCGAAATGAGGAAAGGCGCCCGAAAGCTCATCGCGCAAGCGGGAGTAGCGGCGAAAGCAGTCGGCGCAAATCTGTTTACCGGGCTCCCAGGCGCGAGCGTTTACTGCCAATAGTGGACTAAGCCCGGCGTCGATCGCTTCCGATGCGATCAACTTCTCGGGTTCTACATCGCGATGGCATACCGAGCACTGGGCCATGAACGACGGTTATTCTAGCGAGAGCGCTGGAAGGCTGCAAACGACGGTTGGTACTATCATGCTGAGCGAGCAGTTATGAGCAGCGCCAAGGAACTTGCTTACCGATACGATTTGTTCATCGCGCCGGATTGGCGCGACCGCTTTGACACCCTGGTCAATGAGAGCATCGAGCTACCGACCGAAGGGAGGATCCTCGACGTCAACTGCGGCACTGGCGAGCACGCAATCGAGCTGGCCGACCGCATGCGCGGAAAAGGCGAGGTGATCGGAATCGATCCGAGCGCCGAACGCATAGAGCTGGCTCGCGCTAAGGCGCAAGCCAAGAAAACAGAAGACGTGAAGTTCGAGCAGGCCGTCGCTTCAGATCTGCCGTTCGACAGTCATCGATTCGACGCGGTGATTGGGGACGCATCGATGCTGCCCGCCGACCAGATCGAGGAGATGCTGGTGGAGATGGTGCGCGTAACTCAACCTGACGGAAGGATCATCTTGAAAATGGCGACTCACGGAAGCTTCGACGAGTTCTTCTCGATTTACTGGGAGGCGCTTCACGATCTTGGAATCGATAATGAGATTTGGAGCGCACTCGAACAGTTGATCAACGAGCGAAGCACCGTGTCCGGCGCGGAGTCGATGGTTGAGCGGTCCGGATTGCGAAACGTTCAGAGTTTCGTCACCAAAGAGGAATTCCGCTTCAACAGCGCACAAGACTTTCTTGAATCGCCGTTGATTAAAGATGCGTTCCTTGCCGAGTGGGTCCAAATCGTGCCCGAACCACATCGCAATGAGGTGTTGGATCGCATCGTTTCAATTATCGAGCGCGACCGACGCGGCGCGTCGTTTGACGTCTCAATAAAGGCTACCGTGATCGCGGGAGTGAAATGATGATCATCCGGAGAAAGGCAGCTTCCCGGACTTCAACACGTACAGGACGTACGCGGCCTGAGCAATCAATCCCAAAGCGCCGATGATCAATCCGGCAATTGCCTGACCACGACCTTCTTCGACTTTCTCAGCTCTCAAAACGCGCACCGCAAGCACCGCAAGGCCTATTGCGCCGACTCCCATGAAGAACCCCACGCCGGGGCAAAAGAAGCTTGCCAGCGCGAGGATGACTGAGTTGTTGGCCCACGCCCTAGCCTTGTCGATTCGATAGTAATCGCTTTCATATCTTCCGATATTCTTTCGGCGCTTGCTATTGGCGTGTGTGGGCGGCAGGCTTGACTCGTCGAAAAGAGTGCCGATGGCGGCGCCACAATGCGAGCAGCTAGCTATGCCAACGGGCAATGGCATCCCGCACTGGGGGCATGTCTTCTTTAGTGATGACATAAAGTCTCCGACGCTCGATTTACGCGCCTGGCGGCCTTTTTAGCACAGGACGATGACGGCTTCAAGCTTTATGACAATTGGGACTTGCGCGACAAGGGACAAGTGTGGTAGAAGTATAAGTACTGAAAGCAGCAATTGAGGTGCCTCCTCAATTCCTGAAGTGAGCGGAATGGTAGAGGACGAGACGCTGGATGTGCAGTTCTCGTCCTCTTTTTTTATCTTTTCCTCGGCTTCACGGATACACGATCTCAACTATTTGCCCCAGCGGCTCTCAGGCTCATATAATCCGCTGCTGGGAATGTCAGCCGATTGCGATCCTAATACACCAAGAAATCGTGGCCCGTGGACCACTGCAAACATAGTCACGGCCTTTCGAATCCTGCTCATACTCCCGTTCATTTATCTCGTGTTGCAAGGGCGCTTTGGCCTGGCTCTGGGGGTCTTTTTCCTGGCTAGTCTGACCGACGTTGCAGACGGTTACGTCGCTCGAGCCTTCCGGCAGCAGTCTCACCTGGGTCGCCTGCTCGATCCTTTGGCCGACAAGCTGCTCACCACTGCCGCCTTTGTGGTTATGGCGATACCTCGAGCTGGCCTCCCATCAATTCCGATTTGGCTCGCGGTTGCGGTTGTGGCCAGAGACTTCTTGATCGTCATCGGCTCGCTTGTGGTTTATCTGATGACTAGGTTCAACGAGTTTACGCCGAGTTTGCTTGGCAAGCTTAACACGTTCTTAGAGCTGGGCCTGATCACTTGTTTCCTCATTTTCAATACGACTGAACGCTTAACCTTTTTGCTGCCGTATTTGTATTTGGTTGTGACAGCGGGCATCATTTTATCCGGGACCGAATATGTGATCCGGGGATTGCTCATATTGAAACGCAGCCGCATTCGTGCCTGATCCCCCCAATCGGTCGGTCATCCTCAAGGAGTAAACCAGAGTTACACGTGTTCTTGAGGCCAAGCTCTATAACAAACTTGACAGTGAATCGCTCAGATATTAAGATTCAGTTGAATTCAAATCTGGAGGCATTGACAGGAAATGGGTAAGATAATAGGAATTGACCTAGGCACGACCAACTCAGTAGTTGCCGTTATGGAGGGCGGAGAGCCGACCGTCATCACAAACGCCGAAGGTTCTCGGACGACCCCTTCGGTGGTGGCTTTCACTAAGGACGGCAACCGATTGGTCGGGCAGGTTGCCAAGCGCCAGTCGGTCACCAATCCCGAGAACACAGTCTACTCAATAAAGCGCTTCATGGGCCGCCGCTTCGATGAAGTGAGCGAAGAAATGAAGATGGTGCCTTATAAAGTCAGCAGGACCGGAAACGACGTAAGGGTATCGGCGGGAGATAAGGAGTGGTCTCCGCCGGAGATTTCGGCGATGATTCTTCAAAAGCTCAAGCAGGCGGCCGAGGATTATCTCGGGCAGAAGGTAACCCAGGCGGTCATCACCGTTCCGGCTTACTTCAACGACTCTCAGAGACAGGCAACAAAGGACGCGGGCAAGATTGCGGGTCTCGAGGTCATGCGAATTGTGAACGAGCCGACAGCCGCAGCGCTCGCATACGGGCTGGACAAGAAGAAAGACGAAACAATCGCTGTATTTGACTTCGGGGGCGGTACGTTCGACATCTCGATCCTGGAAGTTGGAGAGGGCGTGGGCGAGGTGAAGTCGACCAACGGCGACACGCATCTTGGCGGCGACAACATCGATCAACGCATCATCGATTGGATCATCGAAGAGTTTCGAAAGGACCAGGGCATTGATCTGTCGAAAGACAAGATGGCGTTGCAACGACTGAAGGAAGCGGCTGAGAAAGCAAAGATCGAACTGTCTTCGACGATGGAGACGGAGATCAACCTGCCGTTCATCACAGCGGATCAGTCAGGCCCGAAACATCTTGTGATGAAGCTCACTCGCTCGAAGTTCGAGCAGCTTGTGGACGATATCCTTCAGCGCACTACTGGCCCGTGCCGCGCGGCGCTTGAGGACGCGGGTTTGAAACCGGACAAGATCGACGAAGTGGTGTTGGTCGGCGGATCGACTCGCATACCGAAGGTTCAGCAGATGGTGAAGGAGTTCTTCGGGCGCGAGCCTCACAAGGGCGTTAACCCCGACGAAGTGGTCGCGGTGGGCGCTGCTATTCAGGCTGGCGTTTTGGGCGGCGAAGTGAAGGACCTGCTTCTGCTTGACGTGACGCCGCTAAGCCTCGGCATCGAGACTCTCGGCGGCGTGTTCACAAAACTGATCGAGCGCAACACGACAATACCGACTCGAAAGTCGGAAATCTTCTCGACGGCTTCAGACAACCAGACGTCGGTTGAGGTGCACGTGCTTCAAGGCGAGCGCTCGATGGCGGCGCAGAACCGGACGCTTGGCAAGTTTCATCTCGTGGGCATTCCGCCGGCGCCTCGGGGCGTGCCTCAGATCGAGGTAACGTTTGACATCGACGCGAACGGCATTGTTAACGTTTCAGCAAAGGACCTGGGCACCGGTCGTGAGCAAAAGATAACCATCACTGCTTCTTCTGGCCTGTCGAAGGACGAGATCGACAAGATGATGCGAGACGCGGAGTCGCACGCAGAAGAAGACCGGCACGCTCGAGAACGCATTGAAGCGCACAACAAGCTGGACGGGATGATTTACTCGACGGAACGAACGTTGTCGGAGCATCGCGACAAAGTTGACGCCTCAACCGTCAGCGATATCGAAGCAGCAGTCGCTGAAGCTAAAAGCAAGCTTGATTCAAACGATGTGAATGAAATCAATGCTGCATACGACAAATTGGTCAAAACGACGCATAAGCTTGCCGAGATCATGTATCAGCAAGCTTCCCAGGCTGGCGGACAGACTGGTGGAACGGGCGCTTCGGGTGCAGCCGCGGGGAGCTCGGGCGGCGAAGATAACGTGATCGACGCCGACTTCGTCAAGGTCGATGAAGATAAGAAGTGAGAGTGATGCGTGAGAAGTGATGCGTGAAACGTGACACGTGTCACGCATTACGTTTCACGCATCACGCATCGCCATGCCAGGTACCGACTACTACAAGCTGTTAGGTGTGCCGCGCAACGCGAAGGCTGAGGACATAAAGAAAGCGTATCGCAAACTTGCGCGGCGGCATCACCCCGACGTCAACCCCGGAAGCACGGATTCAGAAGATCGCTACGAGCAGGTCTCAGAGGCGTTCGACGTCCTGTCCGATCCCAAGAAGCGCGACATTTACGATCGCTACGGTTACTACTCTGAACAATCAACCGCGGGAGCGCGAGCGGGCGAGCCCAATTTGGATTTTGCCAATTTGGATTCGGCTGATTTCCGCGACCTTTACTCGGAGATGTTTGGCAGTATTCGCCCTCGTGCTTCGCAACCGGGGGAAGAAACCGCGCGCGGCGACGACATCGAGCATACGCTCAGCGTTTCCTTCGAACAAGCGATGAGTGGACTGTCCGCCGAGATCGAGGTCGATCGCAACGAGACCTGTCACGCATGTAGCGGAATCGGTGAAACAGGTGGCATCGTCTGCTCGGCGTGCAAAGGCGCTGGCGTCGCGCGGGCTCGAGAAGCGATTAAGGTTTCAATACCGGCGGGAGTTGACACCGGTTCACGTATTCGCATCCCCGGGAAAGGGCACTCGGGAAAAGAGGGCGGCGGGGCCGGCGACCTCTACGTAGTCACCAGAGTCGGTGAACATCCTCACCTCGCGCGACAGGGCGATAATATTTATTGCGCGGTGCCGATTACCGTCCCCGAAGCGGCACTCGGGGCGAAGATAGAAGTGCACACCGTCGACGGCAAGGCGTTGTTGAGAATTCCGCCGGGCACACAGTCAGGCCAACGATTTCGGTTGCGCGAGCGAGGCGCTCCCAGCCTGCGAGCAGGCGGCATTCGCGGCGATCAATTTGTCGAGGTGAAAATCACGCTGCCCAAGGTCATCAGCGAGGAAACTAAAGAGTTGCTGACGCGTTACGCCCGTCACAATCCTGAGAATCCGCGAGCTGAAATGGGACTCGAGTAGAGAGCGGAGAAGAACGAATGGAGCAAGCATTAGTGTGGTTGGCCGTACTTGTGGCGATCGGATTTGCTTTCTGGGCGCTCGTGCGCGACAACGACCGTCGCCGTCGTCGAACCGTTAAGGAATGGGAAAATGATTTAACCGCCGGCCAGGTAAAGATCAATCAGTTCGTTCGGGCCGGCGCGTTAGGACTGGATGCAATGCTCATGGACGGAAAGCGCCAGGCAATTGAATACAAGCAGGACGAGGAACGGGGGACGACTAAGACCGGCGGAAAGAGCGACGACGCACACCGAACCGCGAACGAGCAGCAATGGCCAAACGAAAAGTAAAAAAGTATACGATCAGCGTGGTGGCTGAAGAGTATGGCGTCCACCCGCAGACGCTTCGTCTATACGAGCGCGAAGGCTTGATCAAGCCCTCGCGATCCGCTAAGGGAACCCGCTATTACACGGAAGAAGATGTAGAGCGACTCGAACTGATACTCAATCTCACTCGAGACCTAGGAGTGAACCTTGCCGGCGTCGAGATCATTCTGAACATGCGTGAGAAGATGAACCGCATGCAGCGCGAGTTTGAAAACTTCCTTCAGTACATTCGCGACAATATCGCTCAGGAGATTTTCAGCACCGATGAGCAAACCAAGAGCGCTCTGGTGCCGCGCCGCCGAATCGAGTTGGTAGTCAAGAACGGCGGCCGTTTGGATTGATTACCCGGTGTGGGCGGCCCTTCGTGGCGGGCCGTATTTGGAGAAGCCACCCTGCGAGAAAGGGGCGACCGCGGAGGGCGGCCCGGACAGGCTAGTTCTTCGTGCAATCCATCTCTTCTTTTGAGAAACGCACGCGCACAAGTTCGCCAGAGTTGACATCATCGGCGCGCTTGAGGACTCTTCCTTCGGAATCAAAAGCGATCGCGTAACCACGAGCGAGCACGCCAAGAGGCGAGAGCGAGTCCAGCTTGCCGGCCGCCAGTGAGACGCGTTCAGCTCTTGTGATTAGCATCACGCGCGCGCTTGTGTTGAGCCTCCCGTCGACCTCGGCTAGCCTGCCGCGACGTTCAACTAACCCGCGTCGCAAATCGGCTTCGCTCAAACGCAACGCAAGCGCGCCATAACGCGCGCGAACTGCCCTCAAAGCGGCTCCCAGAGACGATTCCAAGGCATAGACCCCATCGTCTATTCGCTGGGCGTACTCTCGTATTCGCGATGGAACGCGCAAGAAAGCCCGGCTCGATTCGAGGTCCGTCAAGCCGCTGCGCAACGCGAGCAGTCGATAACGAACCGCTTTCTTCATGTCGTCCACAAGACCCGCGATTCGAGCGCACATTTCATCGCGGACGCTCGATACCATCTCCGCCGCTGCCGACGGAGTCGAAGCGCGCAGGTCGGCGACCAGATCGGCAATTGTGAAATCGGTCTCGTGGCCCACCGCGGAAATCACCGGCACTCGCGACGTGTAGAGGGCTCGCGCGACAGCCTCGTCGTTAAAGCACGAGAGGTCTTCAATCGACCCGCCACCCCGCCCCACGATTATCGCGTCGACCTCGGTGCGCGAGGCCAGTAGCTTAATCGCTCGCGCGATATCAGAAGCCGCCCCGTCCCCCTGGACTCTGACCGGTGCTATTAGCACGCTCACTGCCTCGTTGCGGCGCTTCAGAACTCGCAGGATATCGCGAATCGCCGCGCCTGTAGGAGAGGTCACCACGCCAATTGTGCGTGGCAGGATGGGCAGTGGTCGCTTGCGTTCGATAGCGAACAATCCGTCGCCGGCGAGACGCTTCTTCAATTGCTCAAGCGCAAGCTGTAGCGCGCCCGCCCCGACCGGCTCCATGTAGTCGACGATGAGCTGATACTCCCCTCGCGCGTCGTAAATCGAAAGATGCCCTCGAGCGATTACGTGCAAACCATCTTCGGGCATGAAGCGAATCATTCGGTTTTGCATGCGAAAGCTCGCGCAACGGAGCGAAGCAGCGTCATCTTTAAGCGAGAAATACCAGTGGCCCGAGGTGTGGCGCCGAAAGTTCGAGATCTCGCCTTCAACGTATAGATCCGCAAACTCGCGCTCGACGAAGTTTCTCAGACGCGCGGTAAGCTCGGATACCGACTGGGGTCGACGCTTGGCGGCGAGTTGTTCGAGGAAGCTTAGTTGAGACATTTGTCTTTGGCTGGCGGCGCGGACGATACTATCACTCTGTTTCTTCAACGCCTAATCTTTCAAGCTCGGCTTGAAGCTTTTTCCAATCAAACGGTTTGACGCTAAAGGCCGTCCCATCTATGTCAAACGTCGGCACGATTCGCTTCCCTTTGTTGACTTGCTCGACGAAGCGCGCACCTTCCGCTGATTGTTCGATGTTCACTTCCTCATAGAAGATTCCCTCGTCGTCGAGGAAGCGCTTGGCGTGATCGCAATCAGCGCTCCAACCGGTCGTGTATATTTTGACTTCCGGCATGGCAATCTCCGACCCGCTTGAGAGCAGAACGGATTCTACTACGGAGGGCGGTTAGTGGCCAGTGTATGTGGTCGCTGAAGCACTGACCACTGGCTGGCTCCAGTTGGTAGCTTTCGCGAGCTGCGGTATAATTGCGCACCGAGGTATCCCTATGCTGCACAAGAAATCTTTCATCGAATCGATGGGCCCGATGGCCCTTGTTGTTTTCCTCACTGTTGTGCTGTGCGCGAGCGCTTTTGCTCAAGACCCAACCGGCAGGCCAACGGGAACAAAAGGGAAGCCCACGACTGGAAAGTCCAAGCCTGCGACCAAAGAACCGACGCTGGTGACGGTAATGCTCACAGTCTTGACCGATCCTGGCGGGTCGACAGTGTTAATTAATGGAGAAGAGCGCGGCGTAACCAGCTCCGAGGGCAAGATCCAATTTGATAAGCTACCGCTGGCCCACTACACGATAGAAGTGCGGAAGGATGGCTACAACGCCAAAGTGCGCGGGTTCGATGCCGGCAGCGAGGCACCGACACTTGTCTTCAAGCTTGAGCCAAAGCTTGACGATTACATCAGAGACTTCAACTCGCTTGTTGGAAGTGGGAAACTTATCGGACCGGAGAGCCCCAACGCCCTCGAGTTGTTGAATAAGCTGACAGCCGCGTACGGCGATCGCCCCGAGGTGACCACGCTCAAGAGCGTGCTGGCTGCGAAGCTCGTCGAGGGTGTCCCGGCCTTGATTGCTCAAACGGTTACGAGCTGGCGGGCGGTCACGCGGGATCAGATGGCGCGAGCTCTAGATGCGACTGCGGTCTCGCTTGGATTGAAGAAGGACGACACTCGAACGCAAGCTCAAGCCGCCTATCTGAGGGGCGCGATCGCGTTGCGCGACTGGCAAACCGGCTCCGCGAAGGGCGAAGCCGGGGGGCAAGGCGATGGTTCAAGCTCGACCGCGCCCGCGGCGGCACGCGGAGAGTTTGAGACCTCTCTCAAGCTCGATGAAGCAATGGCCGCAACGCGGTATCAGTTGGGGATTGTCATGTTGGCATCCGGGGACGCCAGCGGGGCGGAAACAACTCTGATCAAAGTTACCCAGAGCGAGCCGAAATGGGCGTCGGCTTATACGGCGTTGGGCTCGACGTATTACGCCGAAGGCAAGTACAAAGAGGCGATAGACGCTTATCAAAAGGCGATCGCGATTGAGCCGAACAACGCCAGTGCGGTTGCGGGCCTCGGACTTGCGCGAGTGCTGAAGGGCGAAAAGGACGGCACGAAAGACATCGAGCGGGCGATGAAGCTTGATCCCAACAGCGCGTTGCCGCATCTGAATATGGCGATTGTTTATTCGCAGTCGAAGAATAAGAAGGATTGGTCCAAATCGGAAGACGAGTTCAAAAAGGCGATTCAAATGAACGCCCAGAATCTGGAGTTCCAGAACAGCAGCGCTGAGAAGATGCTTGCGGAGGTGCAGAAGAGGAAGAAATAGTTCAAGCGTGACGCACTTTTTTGTCGACGTGCTCGCGGTTCGCAAGAGGCCGCCATACGATTATGGTGACTTGGAAGCACTATTGAA
>DASXSR010000299.1:0-14631 GCA_036505875.1 Blastocatellia bacterium
GGCAATTCGCCCTTGAGCTTTCGGTCCACGAGCAGCTCAACATATGTCCAAACCATGGAGCGCTGGTCATCCCACGCGCTGGTTACAGAGATCACGCGCGCTGTAACAATCAAGCGTGAGTTGACGATCATCTCGGTATCGGACGGCATCACCACAGTGGTGGCTTGAGCGTTTGGCGTGGGCGCGTAGAACAGGAATAGGAATAGGAATGCAATCATTCGGAGCAGCGTGAGACCAGAATGCTTCATATAACTCGACCTTTCTGTCTGCATCGGACCTAGATGCGCTCAGATGCACAAGGGTCGCGATGTTAGAAGCTCCTGCAACCTTCGGTTCGGCCAAAGAATCAGCCTGAGTAAATTAAAGGGGTCCGTGAATCAAAAAAATCGAGCTTTGCAGTCCGGCACGGATTGAATCACAGCCGGGACGGGGGTGTCAAGAATCTTTTGGAAGTTCTAGTCCGCCGCAGGAAGGATTATCTCAAAGACAGTGCCGACGCCCACTTCGCTCTTGAAGCTAATTTCGCCGCCGTGAAGCTGTACGGCGCGGAACGCTTGCGCCAGGCCGATGCCGGTGCCGCCCTTCTTCGTCGTGTAATACAGATTGAAAATGCGCTGCTGATCTTCTTCTGCGATGCCGATGCCACGATCGGTTATTGTTATCCGCGCTGAGCCGTCGGTGGCGCGGGAGGTTGAAACCTTCAGCGGTCCTCCCTCTGGCATTGCTTGCACGCCGTTGATGATCACGTTCAACAGCGCCTGTTTTAGCAGATCTGCATCGCCCTTTATCATCAGCGGTCCCGCCGCGATTTGCTTGTTGATGATCACGCCATGCTCACTCGCCTCGGTTGATGCGAGTGCGGTCACTTGACTTACGATCGCATTGAGCTCGATGGGTTGGAGATGAACCTCGAGCGGTCGGGTGAAATTGAGAAACGTTTGCACGACCCGATCGAGCCGCTTGATCTCAGAGTCAAGTATCTCGAGCTGCGGCGTCGGATCGGAGCTGCCCTGCTCGAGTTTGGAACGAAGAATCTCGAGGTGGATCACCATCGCGTTGAGAGGGTTCTTGACCTCGTGGGCAATGCCCGACGTGATGCGGCCTAGATCCGCTAACTTCTTCGACAAGTCCCACTGCGACTCGAACTTTTGAAACGATTCGTAGTCGCGCATGCTGACGAGCGCGCCAACAGGTTCGCCTGCGTCTTCAATGTATTGAACCGAGGCCAGGAGTTGTCGCGGAGGCGACAAGCCTGGAAGTTGTAATATCGTTCGCGCAATCGATGTTCTTTCGCTGAAAGCGCGCTCGATGATTGTAACCACAGGATGGCTGAGTCCCAATGTCTCGTCGATCGGCAGCCCGCTCAGTTCTACGTCGCCGGTGCCGAGTACCTGCTCAGCGTCGGGACTTGCAAGAATGACGCGCCCTTCACGGTTTATTAACAGCAATCGTTCTTCGAGATGGCTGACCACCTGCCGCAAGCGTCCTCGCATTATTTCCAGTTCGCTACGTTCGCCGGCGAGCCGCTCTCCCAATTGCCGCAACCTCGCCGTAACACCCGTTACCATCTGGTCTTGCGGTAAATGAGCGTCGAGCGGCGCAATCTCATCAGCGCGCCCCAATCGTTCGATGCTGGTCGAGATCGCCTCCAGCGGCCGCAACAGGAGGTTGGCAGAACTGATCGCAACTATCATTGCTCCTAGAATCGCCAGAAGCCCGATAAACACATTAGTAGCGATTGGTGACAGGAGCTCTTTTCGAACCGCTGTGGCAGATACGCCGACGTGAAGAGTACCCGCGAACGACCCTTCACTGTCGAGGGGTTTTTGATAATCGTAAATTTGCGGGCCGAGCAACACTTGCGCCAACTGAACGTATCCGCTTTGATCTGCAAGTCGCTCGAGGTCAGGTCGGTCTGTCGGCACAACGCCTATCAAGTAACGATTGGCAGCAAGCTCGCGCTTTCCCTCCGAATCGCCGATTATTTGTCCGCTAACGTTGGTGAGATAGATATAGGCGATCGGCGCGCGTACCAGAGTTGATTCCAACAATCCGCGCACGCCTGAATGGTCGTTGGAGAGAGCGACGTACGGATCAAGATGATCGACCGCGTTATTGTGAGCCAGCTCCTGGCGGACGGCGTAGTTGATCTGTGACGAAACCTGGTCGGCTTCTTGCGCCGTTCGCCGGATGATCACCGCAGTCAGGTTTGCAATGTTGACCGCGGTGGTGACGACGACCACCAACGCCACCAGAAGTGTTATTAAGGCGATCTGTCGTGCCCGCAGCCCCAGATTCAACCAGGGCGACCGGGATTGGCGCTCTTCCACCCGCGCCTCGACTGGCCTCGTTTGCTGAAGCTGTTTTTCGACCGTAACCGTTGCCATAAGCACGCGACAAATTCGAACGATGTCGAGCCGTCAGAGTGATTGCTCTCACTCGCCGTCTTTTTCCGCGCCCGCCTCTTTATACGCCTTCAACTTGTTGTGAAGCGTCTTGAGACTGATGTGCAAGGTTTCGGCGGCCCGCGTTTTGTTGTAGTCGGCGCGTGCGAGTGTGCTCAGTATCACACGACGCTCGACCTCTTCAAGGGGCATTCCGATCGGGATCATCACGGCGTCTGCGGTGGGTGAGGGTTCCTGGCCGGTGATGTGAAAAGGCAGGTGACGCTTTTCTATCTGCTCACCTTTGCAAATAACAACCGCGCGTTCGATCACGTTGCGAAGCTCTCGAATGTTGCCCGGCCAATGATGGGCCAGCAGCACGTCGATGGCCTCCGGGGATATCAACCGCGCCGTCTTGTCATGCCGCTTTCTCAGCTCGTCGATCATGTGCTGAATCAGCAGCGGTATGTCTTCGCGGTGGTGACGCAACGCTGGAAGCTTGATTGTAATCACGTTCAGACGGTACAGCAAGTCCTCTCTTAGAGTTCCTTCCTGAACGGTTTTGACGGGATCCTTGTTAGTAGCGGCGATCACACGCACATCAACGCTTATCTCCTTCGTAGAGCCGAGGCGACGCACCTTCTTGTCTTCGAGCACGCGCAGAAGCTTGGCCTGAAGGAGAAACGGCATGTCCGCAATCTCGTCCAGCAACAGCGTTCCGTTGTTTGCCAGCTCGAAGCATCCGATGCGGCGGTCGGCCGCGCCAGTGAACGCGCCTTTCTCGTGGCCGAACAACTCCGATTCCATCAAAGTTTCCGGAACGGCCGCGCAGTTAATTGCAATGAAGGGCTGATTGGTTCGCGGGCTCAGTTTATGAATCGTGCGCGCCACCATCTCCTTTCCGGTCCCTGATTCGCCTGTTACCAGGACGGAGACAGCGCTTGGGGCGACTTGTTCGACAATTGTATAAACCTCGCGCATGGCTTGCGAGGCGCCAACCATATCTCCGAATGCGCCGTACTGGCGAAGCTGCCGGCGTAGCAGCTCGTTCTCACGTCGGGCGCTGCTGTACTCGGCAGCTTTCGTCAGCACGAGCTGAAGCCGGCGCATCTCGATGGGTTTTTCGAAGTAGTAAAACGCGCCCTCGTCCTTAACGGAGCGGATGGCCGCGTCGACCGATCCCTGACCTGTCAATAAGATCACAGCGGTTTCGGGATGCTCGGTTCGAAGATAGGCGAGCAGCTTGAATCCATCGAGGTTCGGCATAACGACGTCGGTAATGACAACGTGGGGGACGAAACTCTCGATGCGTTCGATCGCTTGCTGCCCATCCGCCGCGCTTTCGGTCAGGTAGCCCCAGCTTGCCACAACTTCGCTGAGGCCCTGGCGCGCGGCTTCTTCATCATCCACAATGAGCACGCGCTCGTCGGACATCGCAGAAAGTTTAGCACACGAGGGAGGTGTTTTCGCACGCCGGAACGAGCTTGATGCCATGCCACTCCTGCAGAGCTAGCGACAGTATTCAGTTCGAACTCTGCGTGGTGATACCCTTGTTCCGCCTCTGGATGAGAGGGTAACGTGTCCGTAGGAGGCGGGAGATGACTTGCATGGGACTAGCCAACGCACAACTAGAATGGCTCGCCGTGACATCGCCAGGCGCACTCGATGCGAATTAGCAGCCCATCAGCTAACTTGGTATATCTGAACCCAAGCGCTCCAGATTTGACGCTTTATTGGTCAGGACAGGCAGGACATCCGCCCTGGCATTGCTGAACACAACTCGCGTATAGCTTGCAGCAGACCGCTGTAGTTCCATCGCACTGATAGAATCGATCCAGGCATATCGAGCAACAACTGGATTGTGAGCTTGAGGTGACTGTCGGCAGTAGAAACAAAAACGCTGCCAGCGCAAGCACCGCCGCTAGTCGACCAACCAGCACTCCCACTCTACTAGACTTTGCCATCGCTGCAATCCTCCTTTGCGGCTTGTACGCAGGTGGATAGAAATCGCGAGAGCACTCACTAGCCCAGCGTCCACCGCTCAATCAATACGTCCATCTGACCTCCGCAGACCATGCCTTCGGCGTCTTCGTACTCGTCGTTAAGATTGAAGTGGTAAATATCAGTCTCGCCCGTGCGCAACACTTCGCGAGCCTCGGCCCAGATGTCGGCTTCGACGCAACCGCCGCCCACGGTTCCGATGAACGAGCCGTCGTCAAAAATCACCATCTTCGCGCCGACCTGTTGCGGCGTAGAACCGCGGGTCTTGACGACGGTGGCCATTGCAGCGCGTGAGCCTTGCTCGAGCCGCCGTTTCATCTCGATGTAGATTTCGCCGGCGCTCAGCGAGTGGCCAGTGATTGACGGCGTTTGTTCAGAGTTTGACATTCGTTTGAAGCTCTGTCCTTGATTATAATCCAGATGTCGCTAAGCTGCGAAACACCAGATATAATAAGCGGTGAACCGGCATGGCGCGAATCATCAAGTCCATTGAGATCGAGGGTCACCCGGCCACGGCGCTGTTCGACAGCCGGGCGACCTTTACATATATTCGTTCCCCTTTGGTGGCAGCCGCTCCACGGCGCTCAGAGCCTCGACCAACCCACGTCGTATTAGGGGGCCAGGATATCGAAATTCGCGAATTCTGTTTATTCCAGGGGAGAATTGAAGGCCTTGATTTCTCCGGCGATGCGGTGCCCGTGGACTCTATCGGACGCGCCGATGGACAGGAGCTGGACGCAGTCATTGGAGCGCTGACGATGGAGCGCTGGGAGATCAAACTCGATCCCAAAGCATGCTCGCTGGATCTAGACGGGCTCCGACGGCGAGAGTTCACTGAGTACTGATAATTATATCGCTGCTCAGCAAGTGTAGTGCTCAAGCGTGTTTCTTACGCCGAAGATCACATCGTCAACGTCCGCGTCGGTCAGCTTTGGCGAAAGAGGCAACGAAAGCGTGCGATCTGATATCCACTCGGCGTTTGGAAAATCCCCTCTGCGGTATCCGAAGGCTTTTTGATAATACTGATGTAAATGCACCGCGCGATAGTGCACACCCGTCCCGATGGCCTGCCGATGTAGTGAAAGTTGGATCGCATCGCGATCGACTCGCAGCCGGTCAATGTCAAGAAGAAGCGTGTACAAATGCCGCGCGTGCCGCGTCCCTTGTTCGGCGGGTGGAGGAAGAAAGGCCGGCAAGTTCGCGAATGCCTCATCATAACGCCTCCAGATTTCCTCGCGGCGAGCGAGATTCTCTTCGACTCGGCGCAGCTGATGCAGTCCGAGTGCCGCTTGCAGGTCCATCATATTGTATTTGAACCCGGGCTCGGTGACTTCATAGTGTTTGAAGCCCTCGTCTGAGAATCGCTTCCACGCGTCTGCGCTGAGGCCGTGCAACGCAAGAGTCTTGATCCTGGCGGCCCAGGGTTCGTTTGCGGTGGTAATCATGCCTCCTTCGCCGGCAACGACGTTTTTCGTGACGTAAAAGCTGAACGCCCCGAGGTCACCAAGCGTGCCCGCATGGCGGCCGTGATAGAGCGTTTCAATTGCGTGAGCGCAGTCTTCTATCACGTGAAGCCGAAGCGGAAGCGCGACTTCACCAATCGCGTCCATGTCGCAGGCACGCCCCGCGAAATGAACTGGTATAACCGCGCGAGTCCGAGGACTGATGCGTCTTTTCAAATCTTCTGGATCAAGGCACATCGTGTCGCGATTCACATCGGCCAAAACCGGTTTGCCGCCTGCGTGAATGACCGCATTCGCGGTTGAGGCGAAGGTCATCGAAGGAACAATCACTTCGTCACCGGACTCGAGACCAATCGCGATCATCGACAGGTGAAGCGCAGCGGTGCACGAGTGAACAGCCACAGCATGCTCGGCGCCGATGTACTCTCGAAACTCGTTTTCAAACGCCGCGACGCGCGGCCCGGTGCCGATCCAGCCGGAGCGTAGCGTCGCCACGACCTCCTCGATCTCCGGCTCAAGTAACTGTGGACTGCCGAAAACGAGATAGCTCTCGCGCACAGGTTTGTCGGGCGACCACGATCGCGCTTCAGGCTTGTTCATATGTGATGTTCTAGAGTTAAGCAGCGGATGTGATTCTAAGGAAGAACGTTTATTTGTCAAACGCAACAAACCTCGCCACGAAGCCTCCAAGACGCTAAGTCACACGAAGAATGCCTTTGTGCAACTTTGTGCCTTAGTGTCCTTGTGGCTGTCCGTCGTTCATCGCGGCATCGCGCTCATACTCTCGTTAATCGCTTGCTGGGCAAACTTGAATCCCGGCTCGAGATCAAGCGCCCTCTTGAATGACTCAATCGCTTGCTCGTGTCTGCCGTTCGCGGCGAGATAACGGCCTCGGTTGTAAAACATCGTCACATAAGCGGGCAGTACTTTCAGCTTGACCACGTCGTCGTCCTCAAACTTCAATGAGCCGTCAGCCAGGCCACGCGTGATGAGTTGCGGATCAGAAGGTTGACGAAATCCGCGTCCCTCGAAAAGCTGGAATACGAGGCCTTGCGGAACAAACTGGTACGAGTTGGCCAGTGATTTGGTAAGCTCCGAGTCCGTGCCGTCGCGGTTTGCGGCGATGTCCAGAGTCACATAAACCGGCGACGATTGGATGTGATTGGTTACGAACGCGACGATCATATCGTAGAAGCGGGTGTTGATCCGCTGGTTAAGCGTCAGGTCGCGCTGATACAGATCAGGGTCGTGCTCCCAGTGGCGAAGGTCTTCCAAAAAGGCATCGACTTTATCGCGTGCTTGTTCGATCGTCGCCGGGTAAGCCCGATTCAGGTAATCGTAATACCACGAGCGTCGGAGCTGGTTTATGTCGATGATCACTGCGTCGCCGCGCTGATGTTCGATCTCGCGAACGTAAAGCATCGGCGAGTACACCTGCCAGTCGCGAGTCAAAAGCATCCCGCCCGTCTCGACGTTTGAGAAAATGTTGTCAACGTAGTCTCGAGCAATGAAATAGCTGCTTCGGTTGTTGTAAGGCAGATTTCCAACGAGCGCAAGAACTGGAACCAGCAGCGCGACACCCGCAGGAATGTACCCTGCTCGGCTCAACAGCCACTGCGCGCCCAAGCCCGCAGCGATTGCCATCGAGATGAACGTCGGCAAGTAGTATGCGTCCTTATCTTCTGCGATCTCATAACCGAGGCAATACGCGAGATCTGCGGCGATCACCAGCGCGAGAAACCAGAAGATCGCTTTGTCGCGGCGATACGCTGCGACCAGTCCGGCAACCGCCAGCGCTGGCGCTACCGGCAGCCACCACGGACCGAACTCGCGAGCCGCTAGTTTGATGAAGTCGCCGAACTGACTGGCCATCGTCTTTAGCGAGAAAGAAAGGAAGACTTGATACTGTTTACCGGTGATGTGCCACCACAATCGCTCGAACGTTCGTGGGTCGCCCCAATTCATTATTGGTGATCGCGATGCAGCAAGCGGAAGATATGCGTAAACCGCAAACAATCCCGCAAATGCAAACAGCGCGGCATAGATCAATCGTCTGCTCGTGAAAAACTCCATCCCTTCGGTCGCGAAAACCAACGCGGCAAACGCGGGTAACGACAATCCAACGGTCACGTGATGCACCCCGAGCGCGAGGCCGAACACAAATGCGGCGGCGTAAAGGTAAGAATGACGAGGTAAATAAGTGAGGCCCCAAATTGGCGGCAGACTTGGATCGCTTATTCCTCGACGCCAGCGCAGCATCAGCAAGAAGATCAGAACGAGCAACATCGTGTTGAGCGTATAGACCTCGGCGATCGTCGCGTAAGCCCAAAGCGTTCGCGAGAACGCTAGCAAGAGTCCTGTCACCATGCAGGGAACTGCCAGTGTGAGATTATCCTCAGTCGCTTTCGGGGGCTCGGGAGCTTTCCTTGCTTTCTTGGCGCGCTCCGCTTTTTTCCTCAACGAGAATGAGAACCGCACGCCTGCGATTGCTTCTCTCACGACCAGCGCCGCAATCGCCGAAGCTAACGCGGCAAACAGCGCCGAGGCGAAGTTTACCCGCACCGCGATGTTGCCAATCGGTACAAGTGTCGCCAGGTGCGCCAGCAAAACGTAAAGCGGAAACCCCGGCGGATGAGCGACTCCCAACGTGCGGGCGGCAAGGATCAGCTCGCCGCTGTCGACAAGCGTGACGGTGGGAGCGAGAGTGACCGCGTATAGCGCGAGCGCTGCGATGAATACGGCCAGGGCGCAAGCCACTCCAAGCTTAGTCGTGCGAGACGTGTCGACTGTCACACTTGCGCTCGTCATCTTGCGCTGGTTTTCTTGTAACCAGTGAAACGCACGTTCACGATGACTCGAGTGAAGTTGCGTCCCACTCGAATGCTGTCGTCGGCCGAAGTGTATGCCGGAAACCAATACGTGTCGTAGTTCTGAAAGTAAGTCTCGAACTTGGGTGTTTGATGCGCGCTCTGCTCGGGCAGCGCGCGCCCTTCGACTTTGACGACGCAGAAGTCCTGATCGTCGATCCACACCCGGCCTTTCAAATAGCGGTCAGGACTTTTATCGGGGTCAGGCAGCTTGATCCTGGGCTTCACGTCGAAAACAAAAGTATTAAGCTCGTCGATGCGTTCGCGGCCTACGTAATTCAACTCGTATTGATTGAGCGTCTCGGGGATGATTATAAAACTGTAAACGCGAGTCAGGTTGTTGGCGGCGTTCGTGCCGATGTAAACGTCTTTGGGCAGATTCGAAGTGTTCTCGAGAATCTTCTCGCGTCGGGTCCCGTCGCGATCGAACGATACCTGCGAGAAGCGGTAGAACTTTCCGGTGATTGTGTCCGACTGACTTACGGTTTGGATCGTCAGCTCGGCGTAATAGCTATAACCTCTGAGCGCTGCCACTAGTTGCGCGCCGCGTTCAGCAGTTTTCGAAATAATCTCGGTTGGCGAAAGCTGTTGTGACGCCGTCAGCTCGGCGCTCGACGCGGACGCCGCGATCATTAGCGATGCGATGATGGTGCGAACCGCGTCCCGCATCAGGCATCAAGGTTTCCTCTTCAATTCGGGCTTGGGAGGATCGGGCGGCTTGGTCTTGCTCTTTTCAGCGCCTTTGCTGTCTTGCTCATTCGCAGGCTGTCCCTCGTCGGCGAGTCGAATTCGCGCGCTGAACTTCTTATAGTTTGTATATCGCACCACCATCCGTAAATGAACCGAGGGCCCCTTCTTGAAGTCCAGCACGTCATCTGAGTAGACGTAGGTCGGAAACCAATACCGTCCGTCGATGTTCTCGCGATAGCTTTCAAAGTGAGGAAACTTTTGATTCGCCACTTCGGGTACAGCTTGTCCCCTCACTTTAACAATCTGAAGATCCTGATCGTCGACCCAGATCCGGCCTTCAAGATAGCGCTCGCCTTTGACGATCATCTTCGGCTTCACATCGAAGGTGTAAGTGTTCAGCTCGTCAAGCTTTTCTTTCCCGATGTAATCAATCTGGTATTTGGAAAGATCTTCAGTCGAAAGCGCGAAAGGCTGCACGCCAGCCAGGTCCTGCATGTCTTCGGCGGTAATCTGAAGCTCGGTTAGAGTCGACGGAGGGAAGAAAGTTATCTTCTCGACTCTGTTGCCGCGGTCGTCCAGGACGATGTCCGAAACGCGATGAAACCGTCCGGTCACCGAACCGGCTTCTCCGAGAGTTATCAAATCGAAGTCTTGCGTGAAGGCGTAGTTGTTCCTCGCGACCTTGTTTTGGGTCTCGGCCTCGGCGAAGCGGTTAATTACGTCGGCAATAGTCGGAGGCTGCGCTTTCTGCACTGAGCCTTGATAACTGAGCACGGGCGAAGCGACTATCGTCAATATCAATGACAGAATTAGTATTTTGAACTGCACGTCAAATTCCTCCTGAGGCTTAAAGTAAAATTCTACTGTTGGCAATGGCGAGTTAACAAGCCAATTTCACGGCACTCGACGTGGCCGCTTGTGTGTTGTAGGCTTTTGCATCTGGATTGTTGCAACTCGCGGGCTCGGCGCCGCGAGCGACATCGATCTTTAGCTCGTTCTAATTGGAATAAAGATAGGAGGATATATGCGGGTGAAGACTCTTTGTATGTTTTGTGTGGTTGTGTATTTCCTGGTTGCCGCAGCTGCGGCCTCCGACCCGTTGAGCGGCACGTGGACAGGCGACTGGGGACCGACCGAGACCCATCGAAATCCGGTGACGGTCGAGCTAAAATTGGACGGCAAGACGCTAACTGGAACTGTGAACCCCGGGCCAAACGCGGTCGCGCTGAAGAATTGCACGTTCGACGCCAAGACCGGCGCGGTGCACATGGAAGCCGATACGAAGGGTCGCAGGGGAAACGACATCCATTACGTGATCGACGGCAAGGTCGATGGTAACACCATGACCGGCAGTTGGAATCACGATAACCGCAAAGGCGATTTCAAGATCACGAGGAAGTAGATTGGCAGGAACAAATCTATGGTTGAACTCTGATTCAGGCTATCGTTCCGCCGCCGTCGACCACAATCGTGTGACCGGTGATGTAGCCGGAAGCCGGCGACGCTAGAAATACCGCGACGCCCTTCAACTCGCCTTCGCTGCCGACGCGTCCCATCGGCACAGCGGCTTCGATTTGAGGCTGAGCCGCCGCAAGTACCTTCTCGGTCATCCGAGAAGGGAAAAAGCCAGGCGCGATGGCGTTCACCCGAATGCCCCGCCTCGCCCACTTTGCCGCGAACTCGCGCGTCATCGCGATCATTCCGCCTTTCGCGGCGACGTAGCCGACTATGTGCTGACCGCTCTCCATCGAGCCGCGAAGACCTGCAACCGATGCTACGTTAATAATGTTGCCGGTTCGACGCTTGAGCATCTCCCGTCCCGCGCGTTGAGAGAAGAGAAACGCGCCGGTCAGGTTGATTTGAAGCACCATATTCCATTTCTCGATCGGGTGTTCTTCAATCGGTTGGCCCCAGGTCACTCCGGCGTTGTTCACCAGGATGTCAATCTGCCCAAACGCCTCGATGGTGCGGTCGATGACGGCTTGGACGTCGTCCACGTTGGAGACGTCACACAGCGCGCTTTCGCATCGGAAGCCGCGGCTGCGAAACTCTTCGACGGTTGGCGTCAGCCATTGTTCGCGCCGCGCCAGAATCATCAGTGATGCGCCGGCTTCGGCCAAGCCTTCAGCCATTTCCTTGCCTAGCCCACGCGACCCGCCCGTCACCAGCGCGACTTGTCCCGAGAGGTCAAACAGCTCTCTTAGTGTTGACACGTCTTTGTCTCCTTCCAGCTCGTTCTGTTTTGTCTGGGTCTTTGCGAGTCTTTGCGATCCTTGCGCGAACCCGGTTGGAGGTCAAGACTCCGCGCAAAGATAGCGAAGACTCGCAAGGACGCAAGCCACATTTAGCCGGGCCGAACATCCGTATGAGCGGCGTCCTTCTCTCTAGCTTTAGCTTCGTCCCACAGCGCATCCATCTCGACGTGATCTGAGTCCGCAGGCTTGCGGCCCTGCTCTCGAAGCCGTTCTTCGATGTAACGAAAACGTCGACGAAACTTTCTGTTCGAAGCCTTCAGCGCGCTCTCCGGATCGAGGCCGAGTAGCCGCGCGACATTGACCGCCACGAAAAGCAAGTCGCCGACTTCGCCGTAGATCTCTCGATCGTCTGCCGGCTGATTTGTCACAGCTTGTTTCAGCTCCTCGACCTCTTCGTCGAGCTTCTCGAGCACCGAAGCCACATCGGGCCAATCAAAATCGACTCGCGATACTTTTGTGGTCATTTGAAACGCTTCGATAACCGCCGGGAGCTTGGTCGACACGCTGTCAAGCATCGAGCCATCGGCGCGCTTGCCTTTTGCTTCAAGCTCGGCTTCTTTGATTGCCTCCCAGTTTCGCAGCACCTCGCCCGAAGTCCGCGCCGGATCATCACCAAACACGTGCGGGTGCCGGCGAACCATCTTCGACGAGATGCGCTCGATCACCTCAGCGACCGTAAACCGAGATTCCTCGGTTGCAATTTGGCTGTGAAACACGACCTGAAGCAGCAAGTCTCCAAGCTCGCCTATGAACTCGTCATCGTTGCCGTCATCGATGGCTTCGACCACTTCATAGGCTTCCTCGAGGAGCATCGGCTTGAGGCTCTGGTGAGTTTGCTCGCGATCCCATGGGCAGCCGCCTGGCGCGCGCAGACGGGAGATCAACTCGACGAGCCGAGCGAATTCTTCGCCGGCTCGTTTTGGGGCTTGCTCGGTCACGTTGGGAATCTACTAGATGATGCAGCAAAGCGCCAAGAGGAAATTGAAGATTGAAGAATATTGAAGAATGCAAATTGCAAATTATGAACTGTAGTGGCAAATTGTCTATTCTGGTTGAATCGATATGCCTGAACAGGGAGACACAGGTTTCAAAATCACGGACCGAAGGAAGTTCAACCCCGACGGAACTCCGCGCGAGGCGAGCGAACCAGAAACGTCAGAAGCGCCCGCAGACGCCAAACCAAGGCGCCCGGAGGAGCAGAGCAACGTGGTTTCGTTCCCAACCGAACCCGCTAAGTCGGAACCTCGCCCAAGCGCTTCTCGGCAGGAACCACCGACGTCGGCTCGCGCGCAGGCCGCGCAAACCGTCGCGGGCCAGGCAGAGCAGGCTTACAACGAGGCTCGAGGTCCAAGCGCTTCGGGGCTGCCCGAGCCTTCGTTCCTGAACCTGGTAAACATGCTTGGCGTCGAAGCGGCAATGCACCTGGGGTTGATTAAGACGCCGGGCGAAGAACAGCCGCCCGTCGATCTGGAATCAGCCCATCACCTGATCGACATGCTCGGCATGCTTCAAACCAAAACCCGCGGCAACCTTACGCCGGAAGAGGACAGCTTATTGGAAAACGCGCTTGCCGATCTGCGCATGCAGTTCGTCGCGGTTTCAAGAAGACGATGACGAGGGCGCCCCAACCGCTCTTGACTCATCAGGTGATAGGGCAATATTCTATCCCGCCGTGATATATTCCGGTCAGCCCCGTTATCGCAAGAGGCTCGCTTAGGGAAGCCAAATGGCAATCAGTCGAGATCAGAATGAGTTTCGCCTCGCGGCAGAAGCTTCCGCACTGGACGACATTGCTGAGACCGCCGCCGCCTCCGCGCAAGAGTTTCAGTTGGGCGACGGGCGTGAAATGAATTTGCATGAACGCGAGGGCCCGGCCGAGTCCATTGAGACATTCTTTGATCTGGTGATAGACGAGCTGTCCGCCCTTCGAACGCGGGCGGAAGTTGACGCCATCGAGCAGGCTGCGGATTTGATACTCGATTGCGAGTCGCGCGGAGGCCGCGTTCATGTCACCGGAATCGGCAAGAGCGAACACATAGCCCGCTACGTCGCCTCGCTTCTCTCGAGCACCGGAACGCCGGCCTATTTTCTTCACGCGACCGAATGCATGCACGGCTCGGCGGGGCAGGTTTGCGCCAACGACATCGTGATTGCCATATCGAACAGCGGTTCGACTCCGGAACTGCTCACTGCGGTACAAACGCTGGGCGCGTTTGGGATTAAGATTGTAGCCGTATCAGGCAATCGCGAATCTGAACTGGCCCGCAGCGCAGACGTGGTGTTGGATGCAGGAGTCGACAACGAAGGCGGAGAGTTGAATCTGGTCCCTCGCGCAAGCATCCTGGCTAAGATCTATGTGCTGTGCTCGCTGTCGGTGGCGCTTGAGGCCCACAAGGGGCTGACTCGCGAGCAATACGCGCGCTGGCATCCGGGCGGCGCACTTGGACGACTCGCCCGCGGAGAATGATTCCTCGTGGCTTACTTGAGAGAGCTCAATTGAGGCCAAGTTCTTTTCTCAATTCCTCGATAGAAGTTGTGCCTCGCTCCTTTGAACGCTCATCCAGAAAGGCCATGAACTCTTTGCTGTTCTTCAGTTGCTCAACTTCCAAATCGAAGTCATCAAGCTCGGCGAGAATAAACCGTTTGCCTTGCGGCGTCTTGATTATGACATTCTCCTCGTCAGCAAGTTCAACCGCTTCGCGTAAGCTGAGCGCATCGTGAGTCAGTTCAATCGTCTTCATAATTTCACCCTCTGGCCTCTGATCAATAACTCATTGTGTTCCTTCCAGCCAACCGCCACCACGTCCACCACATTCTCGGCTTTATAGACATTATGGAACACGCGAGGAGTGATTCGTCTTCGTCCACAACCAGGGTGAGTTCACCAACTATCAGCGCAATCAACAGGAGCGCCGATTTGAGATCGACGCTCCTCTTGCCGACAACCTCTCACCTGAACCTGAAGTTAGCT
>DASXSR010000300.1:0-15369 GCA_036505875.1 Blastocatellia bacterium
CGAACGGCGGAGCCGTGAGAACGTGGGACTTGAGAGACGCAGCCATCCTCTCTTCCGGTAAGGCGGAGCCTTACTGCACTGCGAACGGCGGAGCCGTGAGAACGTGGGACTTGAGAGACGCAGCCATCCTCTCTTCCGGTAAGGCGGAGCCTTACTGCACTGCGAGCGGCGAAGCCGCGAGAACGTGCCGGAGTTCTTCAGCATTCCACCGATTTTGGATCAGCCTACTCTTCCGGGATGTAATCGACCCCTTCTTCACTTTCGAAATACGCCTTGTACAACTCTCGCGCGTATTCGAGCTGGTCCCGTGGGACAAGCACTCGCAACTGACCGCCGAAGACCAGATGCGGCTGCACTGAAAGCGAGTGCGCGCCTTGCATCACAACCGCAACGCCGTTTTGTTCGAGAGTCTGCTTTACAAGCATTGCGACCGGATAGGTGAGAGGCCGGCACAACTCTACGAAATCAACTTCCCGCTCTTCGACAACAGTCATGACCATCGTTTCCTCGCTCAGCGTGCTCGGTAGCAGCTCACAGTTGCAAACAGGGCACACGCCACTTGTTTCAAACTCGCCGGCGCAGATGGGACACAACATCAACATCTCGGTTGAATCCTAGCATAAGTAGTGCCTATCTTCGCGCCAACGCCCGACCCAGAGTGGATTGGATGTGGAGGCTTCTCCACTTCTCCAAGGCTCGGTTTCTGCCCGAGCGCCCTGTTGAACCTGCAAAGTTCATTTCGCTGGGCCCGACGTAGCTCCCCAATCCTCGGGCGCAACGTCGGCGATGTGTTGTGAGAACACCCACCAGTGCCCGCCAGGATCTTCGACAGTGTATTGCCTTTCGCCAAACGGCTTGTCGGCCGGCGGCTGCAGAATCCGAGAGCCAGACTGCCTAGCATGCTCGAAGTGCCTATCCACATCTTCGACTGCTACGTGCACGTACGCTTGGACTTCATCAACGCGCGGCGCGCGATATGGTCCGCCTTGTCGACCAAGCATGATAGCGCCTTCCGCGACCGCGAGCTGTGCATGACTAATTACGCCGTCACGCTCAAAACGCAGACGCTCCGTAAACCCGAATACCCGACAGAGCCAATCGATCGCCTGACCCACGTCCTCGTAGACCAGGACAGGAACTATAGTCGCCGTTGGCGCTGAACGATTCGTAGTCATGGCCGCCTCCTAGTTTTCTTGCGGATTCAGACGGGATTATAGCCGGATTCGCATGGTATTGCCCGCAGTTTTGTTTTATATTCTCCCTCCACCCTCCGTGGAAAGTTCAGGTTTTTGGAGGATAACAATGGCCCCCCGAAATCGAGTCTATTCACTGCTTTCACTATTCATAGTTCTCACACTCTCATTACCGCTTGCGGCATTCGCGCAAGATCCGAAGAAGGATGACGATAAGAAAGAAGACAAAAAGGACAAGAAGGAAGAGGAGCTGCCGCTCAAGACCGACAAGAAGATCGAGTTCACGACTGATGAAGGAACCTGGATGTCGCTCGACGTTTCGCCGGATGGAAAAACTATTCTGTTCGATCTTCTGGGCGACATTTACACTGTGCCGGCGAGCGGCGGTGAAGCTAAGCGCATAATCGGAGGCCTGTCGTTTGAGAGCCAACCCAAGTTCTCTCCAGATGGCAAGACGATAGTTTTCGTCAGCGACCGAAGCGGCGCCGAGAATCTTTGGCTCGCCGACGCTGCCGGCTCGAATCCGAAACCGCTCACCAAGGGCCGCAATCAGATGTTCATTTCACCCGCGTGGACCGCGGACGGCCAATACGTGATCGCTTCTAAATCCAGTGAATCGATCGGCACTTTCTCCGTGTGGATGTATCACAAGGACGGCGGCTCGGGCGTTCAGGTCGGGGCGCCCGACCCACCCGCGCAGCTTCCTGGATCCGGTCAGCCTCAGCCCGTGCGTCATAACAAGTACGGCGCCGTCGCTTCGCCCGATGGTCGGTTTATTTATTACGCCCAGCGCGAGGGGTCGTTTAACTACAACGCGCGCTTTCCAATCTGGCAAATAGTCCGCTTCGATCGCGACACCAGCGACACTTCGACGATAACAAACGCACAGGGCAGCGCGATGAGACCCGTCCTGTCACCTGACGGTAAGAAGCTGGTCTATGCGACTCGTTATGAAACGGGCACAGCGCTGCGCGTGCGTGATCTCGAAACAAGCGAGGAGCGCTGGCTCGTCAATCCGGTAACTCGCGACGATCAGGAGTCTCGAGGCACACGCGACACGATGCCGGGCTACGTTTTCACGCCCGACGGCAAATCGCTGCTTGTTCCGATCAACGGTAAGATTCAACGCGTCGATTTTGAAACGGGAAAGTGCTCGCCAATTCCCTTCACCGCTAAGGTCGAAGCGGAGATAGCGCCGCGAGTCTATTTTCAGAACCGGGTAGACGACAGCTTGACCGTTCGAGCACGATTGATCCGATGGCCGGCGCTTTCTCCCGACGGGAAGCGAGTCGTGTTTAGCTCTTTGAACAAGCTCTGGATCATGGATCTGCCATCCGGAAAGCCGCGTCGGTTGACCGACTCGTCAGTTGGCGAGTTCATGCCGGCGTGGTCGCCCGACGGACGCTACGTTGCCTACGTCACGTGGTCGGGCGAAGGTGGCCACATCTGCCGAGTTGCCGCTGATGGCGGGTCTCGTCCCGAGCAACTCTCGCGGCGTGCCGCTTATTATTCTTCCCCGGTTTATTCGCCGGACGGCTCCAAGATCGTATTTGTCTCGGGCGCGACGACCGATCAGCTCTTCGCGGACCTGACCATCCACGATCCCGACGTGCTGCCGGACGCCACGATGGAACCGAGCGAGATTACGGGTATCGGCGGCGGGACTGGTCTCGATCTGAGGTGGATTCCCTCAGCCGGCGGCGATTCAAATTTGATCGGCTCGACTCAAGGCGGCCGCTCTCCGCACTTCACCCTCGATCCGAACCGAGTTTATCTGACGACTCAGGCAGGTCTGACTTCGATGCGGTTGGACGGGCTTGATCGAAGGACGCATTTCAAAGTCACCGGTAGCGCGCCGGGTCCTTTCCCGCCCAATGCCGACGACATAAAGGTCTCCCCAGACGGACAGCGCGCTTTCTTGAATCTTCAGGGCAAGCATTATCTGGTCAACCTTCCAAAGACCGGCAAGGAAACTATCACCATCAGCATTACAGCTAACGGCCCGTCTTCGGTTCCGGTCAAGAAGATGTCGCTCGAGGGCGGCGACTATCTGGCGTGGGCCAGGGATGGCAAGTCGGTCACCTGGGCGTGGGGCGCGAGGTTTTACAAACAGGATCTCTCCGCAGATAAGCCCGAGATGAGCGAAGTCGTCGTCGAAGGTTCGCGGGCGCGACCTAAAGGCACCGTCGTTCTGAGCGGCGCGCGTATCGTTACGATGAAGGGCGACGAAGTAATCGAGCGAGGCGACATCGTCATCACCGACAACCGGATAACCTCGGTCGGCGTGAAAGGCAGGGTCCCGATACCGGCAGGTGCGAAGATAATCGACATAACAGGCAAAACGATCATTCCCGGATTCGTAGACGTGCACGCGCACATGTGGCCGCCTCGTGGAGTTCACCAGACCCAGGTGTGGCAGTATCTGGCGAATCTGGCTTATGGCGTGACGACCACACGTGATCCGCAGAGCTCAACCAGCGATGTCTTTGCTTATACGGACCTTGTAGACACCGGCGAGATACTTGGGCCGCGGGTTTACTCGACTGGACCCGGCGTGTTCAGTGCTTCCGGCGTTGATGATAAAGACGCCGCGCGCAACTACATCAAGCGTTACAAGCAGGCCTATCACACCACGACGCTCAAGCAGTACATGACCGGAGATCGCATTGTCCGGCAGTGGGTGGCAATGGCCTGCAAGGAATTCGGGATCACCTCAACCACCGAGGGCGCGCTTGACATGAAGCTCGACCTCACTCAAATGGCCGACGGGTTCTCGGGCAGCGAGCACGCGCTGCCGATTCAGCCGCTCTATAAAGACGTTGCCCAGTTCGTAGCCAGGACCGGGACGTTCTACACGCCTACGACACTGGTAGCCTACGGCGCGCCATGGTCGGAGAACTACTACTTCGAGAGCTCGGACTTGCACGGCAACCAGAAATTGCGGCGCTTCATCCCGCACGAATTACTCGACACGATGGTCAAGCGCCGAGGGCAATGGTTTCTACCGAACGAATATGGCCACGTCGGAATCGCCAAAGGCTGCGCAGAAATCGTTCACGCAGGAGGCCGCGTTTGTTTGGGAGGTCACGGGCAGTTTCAGGGATTGGGCTGTCACTGGGAGATCTGGGACTTGCAATCGGGTGGTCTCACTCCGCATGAAGCTCTGCGTGTTGCGACGCTCTTCGGCGCTGAAGCAATTGGTTTACAGCAAGACCTCGGCTCGATTGAAGCGGGCAAGCTCGCGGATCTTATCGTGCTTGACAGTAACCCGCTTGTGGACATTCACAACACGACCTCGATTCGTTACGTGATGAAGAACGGAGAGCTGTTCGAGGGCGCCACGCTTGACGAGGTATGGCCGCTGCAGAAGAAACTCGAAAAGCAGTACTGGTGGGACCGTGATCCTAAATAAAGCTTAGCGATGACGTGGCGTGAAGAAGAAAGACGATCGGGCATTGAGCGACGGCTGTCCGAGCGCCGTCGCACAATGCCCTACGACGTACACCGGTTGTTGATCATCGATGGAATAACCTGGATCGATCCCGAAGTCGCTCGGCGCAGGCAACAAATCCGTCGCCGCGCCGATCGCGAGACGCTCGCGATGAAGTTTATTGCGTGTGCACGACCGTGAATCCACGCTCTTAGTTCAAGCTTTAGCTTGCCGCTGAACTCGGGACGAGGCCACGTGACGAGGCTTACTCGGCATCAATGATAATCGAGTGACGGGTTGAAGTTTCGCAGAGCGGTCATTAGACTAAAAACATCCTTATGAGTGGAATGAAATTTCGTCGAACCTGCTCGGTTTGCAACGCCACCTTCTTCTCTCCAGATCGAAAAGCCGCTTATTGCGTCAAGTGCACAAAGAAACGCGTCGTGAAGCACGTGCCTTCCGAGGCAAAGGCAGTTGCTCAGGCTGCCCGCGTAGCGCCCAGGTCGTTCGCTAGACCGGACCTGGGAGAAATGCATAGACCCAGGCCAGCAAAGATGGCGAAGATAGGGACGCTCACGTCGGAATTGCGCCAACGCATAGTCGAGATCTACGAAACAGAATACGCTCAACGCGCGGTTCAAACACGTGAGATGCACTCTCAAATCGCAAACAAGGTGTGGATCAAACGTCAACTGGTGGCCGATGTCATCCGCGAGATCACTCAGACGAAAGTCACAATGACCGACGAGCTGAAGGACCGCGCCATCGAAATGTACAAGCGCTTTGTCGAAAGCGGGCATCGGCCCGAAGGCGGGCGCCGCCGCGCGATCAGCTCCGCTCTCGGATTGCCTTACAAGCAGGTGATGAAAATTATACGCGGCTGGTCGATGACTGAGTACGCGAACTCACCGACGCCGAACCCAAGCCGCCAACAACTCTTCGAAATTGAAAAGATGTATTGGGACGAGATAAACCAGCGGCGTTATCGGCTTACGGAGTTGCCCGACAGGATTGCCGAGAGCCTCGGATATGTCACCCGCTGGCAGGTGCTGAGATGGCTCGACGTGCTGCACGACGATCAACGCGCGTTTGCGAACGTTCCCGATCCGGCACCGGAAGCTCAACAACAAATACTCGATGCCTATGCCGAGTACTTGGGCTTGCCGTCGCCACCCGAGCATGGGCTTCACTACAGCATCGCTGGCCGTATCGCAAAGGTGAGCCCTCGCCAGGTCCATAAGGTCCTTCAGAATTACAGGCACAGGATGCGCGCCGAGTATCCGCTGATATGAGCAGTAGGCAGAAGGCAGTAAGCAGTAGGCAGTGGCCTGCTGCCTTCTGCCTACTGCCTTCTGCCTACTGACCATGAAGCAAGTCGTACAAAACTATCGAACCGGACAGTTGAGCGTCGAAGAGTTGCCGCCGCCGGCGTTAAAGCCCGGCGGCGTCTTGGTTCGCACCGTGTGGTCGCTCATCAGCGCCGGCACTGAGCGCCAGACGATCGAGACGGCTCAAAGCTCTCTGATCGGGAAAGCGCGCAGCCGGCCCGATCTGGTCAAGCAAGTGCTGAGCAATTTGAAGCGTGAGGGCATCGAGTCGACTTATGAGAAGGTGAAGACGCGGTTAAACCAGTTGAAGCCGCTGGGCTACAGCGCAGCGGGCGTCGTAACTCAAGTGGGTCGACAGGCTGGAGAATTTCGTCCTGGCGATCGCGTTGCGTGCGCCGGCGCAGGCTACGCGTCACACGCTGAAGTGATGTATGTCCCGAAGAATCTTTGCTGCAAAGTGCCCGACGCAGTGCCGCTCGAGTCGGCGTGTTACACAACCGTCGGGGCGATCGCGCTTCAAGGTATACGCCAGGCGGATCCGCGGTTAGGCGAGACGCTCGCGGTGATCGGCCTCGGCCTCGTAGGTCAGCTTACGGTTCAACTCTTGAAGGCCGCCGGCTGCCAGATACTCGGAGTAGACATCGACGATAACGCTTGCGAGCTTGCGAAACGGTCCGGCGCGGACGCTGTCGCAAGCGATGCCGATTCGGCGCTCGCGGCTTGCGATGCTTTGACGGCCGGACGCGGCGCCGACTGCATAGTGGTTACGGCCGCGACGAAATCGTCGGAGCCAATTGAGCTTGCGGCTCAGCTTGCACGCGATCGCGCGCGAGTCGTCGTCGTTGGATTGGTCGGCATGGATGTGCCGCGGCACAGCTTCTATGACAAGGAGCTCGAGTTACGGCTGTCTCGCTCCTACGGCCCGGGCCGTTACGATCCCGATTACGAAGAGAAGGGCAACGATTACCCAATCAGCTACGTGCGATGGACCGAGCAGCGAAATATGGAAGCATTCCTGCGACTGGTTGCAGAAGGCAAAATCAACACGAGTCTGCTCACGACTCATCGGTTTCTCATCGGCCAGGCGGAGCAAGCGTACGATCTGATATTGAACGGCGGAGAGCGTTATTGCGGAGTCGTGCTCGAATATCCGAACGCCGATGAGGAAGCGACCTTGCCGCTGAGGCGCACTCCGGTCACCAGCGTTGCGGCAGGCGAGCTTGGTGTCAGCTTCATCGGAGCGGGAAGCTTCGCGCGAGGGGTGCTGTTACCAATAGTCAAACGCGCCGGCATGACTCAGCTTCTTGGCGTCGCCGCCGCAACCGGCTTGAGCGCCAAGAATACCGCCGGACAGTTCGGCTTCTCATATGCGACAACCGATTATCGTGAAATTCTGTCAGATGACGAATCTCAACTTATATTCATAGCTACGCGCCACGATTCGCATGCGGAGCTTGCCGCCGAGGCGCTGCGCCGCGGTAAACATGTTTTCGTCGAAAAGCCGCTTGCCACAACCGAGGAGGGACTCCGCGAAGTGGTGGCCGCCGCGCGACAGTCCAGCGGATTATTGATGGTCGGCTATAATCGCCGTTTCGCCCCTATTGCCAAAAAGGTCAAGGAGAAGTTTCGCGATCGCGCCAGCCCGGTGACGATTGTCTATCGAGTCAACGCGGGCCGGCTTGCCGGCGACCACTGGGCCTACGATTCGATCGAAGGCGGAGGGCGCGTCGTCGGCGAGGTTTGTCACTTCATTGATTTCGTTCAATATCTGACCGACTCTTTACCGCGGCTAGTTAGCGCCCAGGCTGTTCCTAAAAGGCTAGCTGCGGGTTCAGTGGACGACAGCATTGTTATCTCGATGAGCTTGGCGGACGGCTCGATCGCTTCGATCATCTATACTGCGAGTGGTGACTCGGCCGTAGCCAAAGAGCACATTGAGATATTCTGTGACGGCAGCGTGGCGCAGATCGACGATTTCAAGAGCGCGGTCCTGATTTGCGACGGCAAGAAGACTCGGCTTGCAAAGGGCGCGCAGGACAAGGGTCACGCGGCGGAAATCGCAGCGTTTCTGGACGCCGCGCGCGACATTGCGGATATTCCCATTGAACTCGAATCGCTAGTCGCTACGACATTGGCATCATTTGCGATTGTTGAATCATCGCGGACAGGCTCCGCAGTCAACATCGACTTGCGAAGCGGGTCCTCATAACGAAGTAGTACCGACTTCAGGCTGTAAGATTTTCCCAACAGACTAAAGTCTGTGCTAAACGGAGGCGGGATGAAACTGTTCAAGCTGTTTTTGCTGCTTTCGGCAATCGGTTGTTTGACGTCGCCGGCACTCGCTCAGGGCTCTGCGAACGTTGTGAAGGCAACGACCGGAGAATCGGTTTACAAGATCAAGCGTGGCGGCGCGACTCAGATCGCAATCAAAATCGAAGTCGAAGACGGCTACCACATAAACTCAAATCGCCCCGCCGAAAAATATCTGATACCGACTGCGCTAAAGATCGAACGCACTGCCGGCCTCACGACGACGCCGGTCATCTACCCGAAGGCGAAGCTGCAAAAGTTCGAGTTCTCGCAAAAGCCTTTGTCGGTGTTCGAGGGCAAGGTGACCTTGAAGCTCAACGCGCGAGCGCTTCCGTCGCTCGCGGCGGGGGAGCACGCGTTGAAGGCAAAGCTAACCGTTCAAGCTTGCAACAATCAGCAGTGCTTGCGTCCGCAAACTATCGATGTAAGCATCCCGCTCAAGGTGGAGTAGCACAGACTTCAGTTTGTGGTTTTTCCTCTCCGAACAGTTCGCAGAGGGAAGTCTGGGTTACACGCCGGGCAAAACTTCTCCAGCCTCCTCCCTTTTGAATTGAATCTCGTAGAACTCCGAATAAAGGCCGGCGCGTTCCAGCAACTCCTCGTGAGTTCCTTGCTCGATGATCCTGCCGTCCCTCAAAACGAAGATCACGTCGGCGCGCTGAATGAGCCTTAGCCGGTGTGAGATTATCAACACAGTCCTGCCTTCCATTAACCGATCCAGTGCTTCTATGACTTTTTCCTCCGCCGCGGCGTCAAGCCCGGAAGTCGGCTCATCAAGGATCAGGATGGGAGCATTGCGGATGATCGCCCGGGCGATTGCTATGCGCTGGCGCTGACCGCCTGAGAGCGTCAGTCCGCGCTCGCCCACCATCGTATCGTAGCCCCGCGGCATTCTGACTATGAACTCGTGAGCGTTGGCGAGTTTGGCGGCGCGAATGATCTCGTCGCGGGTCGCTTCGGGTTTGCCGTAAGCGATGTTCTGCCAAACTGGAGCGCGAAACAGAAGTGTGTCCTGAAGCACAAAACTTATCTGCCCCCGAAGCGATTTAACGGTGAAGCTCCGCACATCCTGGCCGTCCATCAGGATTCGTCCCGATGTTTGATCGTAAAAGCGCGGAATCAGGCTGATGATCGTCGTCTTGCCGCTGCCCGTCGGTCCGACTAGCGCCGCTAGTTGTCCTGGTTCAATCTTGAAGCTCACGTCTTCCAGGACCCCGGCGCGGTCGTAGGAGAAGGAGACGCGGTCGAATTCGATGGCGCCCTTGAGCGGCGGAGCGCGGCGCGCCCTAGGCATGTTCCTCACTTTGTGCTCAGTCTCGACTTCGATCACCTCTTTTATTCGCTCGGCGCCAACGGCCGCTTTCGAGATCGTGTCGGTCATCTTCGACAGATCGCGCATGGGTTTGTACATCTTGCCGAGGTACAGGAGGAAGACGACGAGCGAGCCGGCGGTAAGCTCGCCCGAGATCACTAGACGCGCGCCGTACCACAGCACTATGCAAGTTCCGCAAGCGACGATTATGTCGACTGCCGGCGTCAGGCTCGCCTTAAACCGACGAGCCCTGAGAGTCACGTCCATGCTCTCGAGGGTTTCTTTCTCCAGCCGTCGCTCTTCGTACCGCTCGGTGGCGAAAGCCTTGACAACCCGAATCGAAGAGAGCGCTTCTTCGACCACCGAAACCACTTCGCTTTCCTTCTTGCGCACGGCTCGCATTGCATTCTTTATGCGTCGCGTGAGTGTGTAGACCTGGAAGAACAGCAGGGGCGCAACCGCGAGTGCGATCAACGTGAATTGCCAGTTCAAATAGAGCATCACCGCGAGCATCCCAACCAGCGTGATCACGTCGACGATGATTCCCAACAGCGCCGACGAGACGAAGCTTTGAATTGCATCGATGTCGGTGGTGACCCGGCTGATCAAGTCTCCGGTCCGCGCCCGATCATGAAACGAAAGAGACAACCGCTGAATGTGGTGGTACAGGGCCTGCCTCAAGTCGTGCATGACCCACTGTCCGACTTTGGTTGTCAGATAGTTCTCGGTGAAAGACGCGACTGCGCCGACGACGGCGATTATGATCACGGCAAGCGCGGCAAAGTTCAACACCGCCAGCTTGTTCTGACCGAACAGGGTGGTGATGAAATCCGACATCCAAGCCGGCGGAGGCTTCGAGCCGATGACGTAATCCAACACTACCTTGATGGGCCAGGGCTCCATCAAGTCGGTGACGCCTTCGAAGATCACGGCCACGAGGGCTACACTGAGCGGCCTCCAATGGTGTCGGAGCAGGTAATCGACTATGAATCTCTTATTCATCGGCGGTACTCTTGAGCTTCAACGCGCGAAGGCAGAATCGCAAGACGCGGCGGTAGTGCGCTCGTAGTCACGCTATCAACTATGATAAATCCCGGCGGCTGACAGCGCAAAAGAGTCAATTGACAGGTGATTGTAATCTAACGGAGCATAAGAGCCTAGTTTATGCCGCAGACGCGCCACACCGAACGTCACTTCACCGCGAGCGAGACGGTCCGCGACATCGTGATTGGCATGGCGGACGGACTGACGGTGCCCTTCGCGCTGGCGGCAGGACTCTCGGGCGCGGTGGATTCGAGCAGCATCATTGTGACCGCCGGGCTGGCAGAGATAGCAGCCGGCTCGATAGCGATGGGGCTTGGCGGCTACCTTGCCGCCAAGAGCGATGCTGAGCACTACGCCCGCGAGCAACGCCGCGAACAAAAAGAAGTATCGGAAATTCCAGAAGAGGAAATGGAGGAAGTTGCCCAGGTCTTTCGAGGCTACGGGCTGTCGAGGGAACAGATCGCTCCTCTGGTTCACGCTCTGAGCGAACGTCCCAAGGCTTGGGTCGATTTCATGATGCGGTTCGAGTTGGGGCTGGAGAAGCCCAGGCCCGAGCGCGCCCGCATCAGCGCTTTTACGATCGGTGGAGCCTACATCGCGGGCGGGCTCATTCCACTCGCCCCATACTTTTTCACTTCACGCGCCCACGTTGCGCTGTTATTCTCAATAGTGGTGACGCTGCTGGCGCTCTTGATTTTTGGTTTCATCAAGGGCCAATTCACCACCGCAAGACCCTTGCGAAGCGCATTACAGACGGCGCTAGTCGGAAGCCTTGCCGCAGGCGCGGCGTTTTTGATCGCGCGAGCGATTTCCTGACAAGTAAGACAGGTTGGAAAGGAGAAGCTCTTATGACAAGTAATATGAAAGCGGTACCAGACGGATATCACACAGTGACGCCATATCTGGTTGTTGAAGGAGTGCCGAGACTAATCGACTTTTTGAAGTCCGCTTTCGATGCGGTTGAAACCGAACTCGTGCCGGGGCCGGACGGTAAGATCGGTCATGCCGAGGTCAGAATTGGCGATTCGGTTGTGATGATGGGCGAGGCGAGCGGGGAATCGAAGCAGATGCCCGCGATGATCTATCTCTATGTGAGCGATGCGGACGCCAGTTACAAGCGAGCCCTTGACGCCGGTGCGACCTCGTTGATGGAGCCGGCGGATCAATTTTATGGCGATCGTAATGCAGGCGTGAAGGATCCGTGCGGCAATCAGTGGTGGGTCGCCACTCGAAAGGAGAACGTGTCGCCCGAAGAGCTCAAGCGTCGGGCGGAAGCTCGCGGCAAGGGTTAATCTGCGCTTGTTGACGAGGTGCTTTTCTAGAAGGTCGTTCGGTCGCTCTTCTTCACGTAGGTGCCGTCTACTTCGACGTTGAAGCCAAAGCCGCACTCAAACATTGAACCCTCTCGGGATGCGATTACTCTGCCAGGCTTGAATTGAAGAGTGATCATACAAGGATCATCACCCTCTCCAAGCTTAACCAACGCGGTGCGTCCCTTCAGTGAGACAGTCTCATCGAAGCTACCGGTATTGCGTGTCAGAACCCGTTTGCGATCGTTCGGCCAGAAGCCGCCAAAGCTGATCCTGACTTTGTGGTTCGGCAGCTCTTGAACCTCCAGGGTGTTCAGCACATATTTGTACGTTCCGGTAATACCTTTCTGCTGAACGCCCCTTTTGGCTTTCTGATAACCCAAGGCGTCCACATCCAACAGACACGACGACAGCAGAATAAAGAAAACAAATCTCTGTGCGCATTTATTCATCTCAATCTCTGTGTGCGGCATAATCTTATTCCGGTCCATCGCCGAAGGCGAGGGCGATCAGCATCTTGACTCAACCGACTGATCGGAGTAGTTATAGCGTCAAACAGGGCGAAAGGGAATTCGATGACACTCATCAAGATAGCGACACGGGAGCAAGCCGAAGTCGATCTTCGAAGGACTTACGACGCCATCGTGGTCGGCTCAGGCGCCGCCGGCGGGATGGCTGCGCACGTGCTGACCTCGCATGGAATGAAAGTGCTTCTGCTTGAAGCCGGCAAGAAGCTCGACATCGATAAAGAACTCAAATCGACAGAATGGCCATACGATCATCCTCGACGAGGCGAGATGCCGCCGGGTTCGCACGCGCTCTCGCTCAACGAGTACAATTTTCGAGAACCGCCCTACGCCGCCGACTCGAAGTTCAAGCACGTTTACTCGTACGTTCAAGGCTGGGGAGGATCGGACTACAGTAAGAACATCGTCGTCGATGAGCGCGATCATCCTTACACCGGAACTAATTACGCCTGGGTGCGCGCACGTTGTCTAGGCGGAAAGACTAACATCTGGGGAAGGCTAGCGCTCCGTCTTTCAGACCTCGACTTCAAAGCGAAGAGTCACGACGGCTACGGCGAGGACTGGCCGATATCCTACAAAGATCTCGCGCCTTACTACGACAAAGTCGATCTGTATCTCGGAATCTCCGGCGTGAAAGAGAACCTTCCGCATCTGCCCGACAGCATCTTTCAACGCCCGATCAAGCTCGCTTATGCTGAGTACAAACTTCGACAGAGCTTGAAGAAGATGAACCGCGTGCTGACGCCTTACCGCGCGGGTGTAACGACTGACGGCTTGAAGCACAACAAGTATCGCAGCCGCTGTTTCGGTCGAGGCGCGTGCAATCGGCGAGCAGGTGGTTGCGACATTCACGCCGCGTTCGATTCACCGACTGGATTGATATTGCCGGCGATGGATACCGGCAATCTGACGCTAAGGACAAACGCGACCGCCTACGAGATTACAGTCGATAAGAAGACCGGCAAGGCGAGCGGCGTCGCGTTCATCGACTCGGCAACCGGAAAGACCTACGAAGCGAAGGCGAAGGTCGTCGTTATCGCTGCTTCCACTCTCGAATCGGCGCGGCTAATGTTGCTATCGAAGTCGAGCGTGCATCCGAACGGCGTCGGCAATTCCAGCGGGCACGTAGGTCACAACTTCTGCGAGCACATAATGGGCCCGCATATCACGGGCCTGGTCAAAGATCTGGTCGGCAAGCCGCGGACTCTCGACGACGGCAAGCCCGGCGCGTTCTATCTCGCGAGGTTTCGCAATCTGACCAGGGATAATAACCTCAATTTCATTCGTGGCTACGGGTTCGAAGGCGGCTCGGGGACCTCGATTTTTCCCGGCAACGCGATGTCGACGCCGGGATTCGGCTCTGGTTACAAGAAGCACGTGCGTGAGTATACGGGCGCGTTCATGTCGATGGGCGGTTTCGGGGAGGTGCTCGCTCGATACGAGAACTACGTCGACCTCGATCCGGCGGTCAAAGACAAGTGGGGCATTCCGGTTTTGCGATTCCACTACAAGTTCGGTGACAACGAAAAGAAGATGGTCGAGGACATGGCCGACACCGCCGAGGAGATGTTCCGCGAGGCTGGTTTCGAAATCCTCGATCTGAGCCGAAGAATACTCACCGAGGGTTGGTCGATTCACGAACTTGGAACGGTTCGAATGGGAACCGATCCGAAGACCTCAGTACTCAATCAATTTCAGCAGTCGCACGACCTGAAGAACCTGTTTGTGGTGGACGGCAGCAGCCACGTGAGCGCTTCGTGTCAGAACCCGACGTGGACTATAATGGCGCTTGCCTGGAGGTCGTGCGATCATCTCGCCGACCAATTCAAGAAAGGCAATCTGTGATGGCTGATGACAACGAGCTGACTCGTCGTGAAATGATAAAGCTCAGCGCGGGCGCCGCGATCGCTGTCGGAGTCGCCGGTTGGGACGCAAGCGCGCTCGCTCAAACCAATGCACCGCTGTTCTTTACGAAGGAGGAATTCGCGCTTGTCGATGAGCTAACTGAGCTGATCATTCCCGCTGACGATCACTCGCCCGGCGCGCGAGCGGCGCAGGTTGCGCGTTACATCGATTTCAGATTGTCCGAATCGTTCGAGGAGCAGTCGAAGACGCAATGGCATGAAGGGCTGAAGCTGATCGAGCAGGTGTCTCAAGAGATGAACGGCAAGTCGTTCCTTGAATCGACAGCCGAGCAGCGAATCGCTTTGCTGACTCGGATATCACAGAATGAGATGAAACCTGTGAAGCCCGAAGAGTTATTCTTCAGAGAGTTGAAGTCGCGAACCGCGCGAGCTTATTACACATCGAAGATTGGCATTCACTCTGAGATGGAATACAAGGGCAATACTTACTTGAAAGACTTTGTCGGCTACGACGCAACGTAAATGGTTCCCAGTCAGAAGGGTAATCCCGTTAGGGATGTCCTATCTATAGTAGCGGATGGTGTTTTTGAATTCTGCAGCTCCGTTAGGAGCGACCTGTCTACGCCGCAAACCGAATCATCAAACAGGTCGCTCCTAACGGAGCTACGGAGGGTCACCGACGACTCCCTGCTATCGATAGGTCATCCTTCCCGGATTGCTTACTGACCTTCCAGTGGAAACTTCGATCTCACTCAAGGAGTCGACCGAATGAAGACCCTCGCACTACTTTGCTTGTTGGCCGTGTCATCCACGGCGGCTTTCGCCCAAAATCCCGAGCAGGAGATTCGCGCGAAGACAAAGAAGTTTACTGAAGCAATCGTCTCGAAGAACCTCGCCATCCTCGACGATGTGTTCGAAAAGGACCCGAGCAACATTTATTACGACATCAACGAGGGCCCGCTGGTCGGCTTCGAAAGATTGAAGCGCGTTTGGACGGCGGCGACCACCAACTTCACGATCTCGAAATTCGACTTCACCGACGACATGAAG
>DASXSR010000301.1:0-3797 GCA_036505875.1 Blastocatellia bacterium
TTTCCGGAGACTGCGATATGACCAGTGAAGCGGCGGCAGTGGTTGCTTTCAATGAAGTTTCGAAATCGTTTGGCGCGAAGCATGTATTGCGCGATGTCTCGTTTAAAGTGCGAGCCGGTGAAGCGCTTTGCATTCTGGGCCGCAGCGGCACCGGTAAGAGCGTGACTTTGAAGCTCATCGTCTCTCTCTTGAAACCGGACAAGGGAGATATCTGGATCGAGCAGGAAGAGATCACGCATCTCAAAGAGTCGGAACTCTCCCGAGTGCGTAGAAAGATGGGGTTTCTGTTTCAGGATGCTGCGCTCTTTGATTCTCTGACGCTTTACGAGAATCTTGCACTGCCGCTGCTTCGATTGAGCGACAAATCGCCTGACGAAGTTGATTTCATTATCGATCGAGTTCTCAGCCAGGTTGGTTTAGCGGGCGATAAGCGAAAGATGCCTTCGGAGCTCTCGGGCGGAATGCGCAAACGAGCCGGACTCGCCCGCGCGCTTGTCCTCGAACCCAAAATCTTACTCGCGGATGAGCCGAGCAGCGGGCTGGACCGCATCACTGCTGGTGAGATCGATGAATTGTTGTTGGAGCAAAAAGCAGAGCGTAAGACTGCTTTGATCGTCGTCACGCACGATGTGCGCGGCGCAAGGAAGGTTGGGGATCGCCTCGCAGTCCTCGACAAAGGAAGGCTGATTGCATATGGCCCGGTCGCTGAAATCGAACACAGCGAGAACGAGGTTGTTCGCAATCTGATGTCGGAGTGATAGCTAATGGAAACCAAAAAAGTAAGTATCGGTATTTTCGTCGTCGGCGGGCTGATCCTGTTTGGTGTTGGGATGTTTCTGATCGGGGATCGGCATCAGATATTCGCACGCCACGTTGACTACTATTCAGAGTTTGTGAATCTCGCAGGTCTGGCGACAGGCGCTAAGGTTCGCGTGGCTGGAATGGATGCCGGACAAGTGCTTTCGATTGACGTGCCGGATTCACCGTCATCGCAGTTTCGCGTCAAGTGGAGGATCAACGAAAAGCTCCGCGGACTGGTGCGCGAAGATTCAGTGGTCTCCATTGGAACTGAGGGAGTAGTCGGGGGTACCTTCCTGGCGGTTCGACCAGGCAGCGCCGGGTCAGTCGAGGCCGAGGCGCTCGCGACTATTCCGAGCAAAGAGCCGACTGAACTTTCGGACCTCGTTTCGCGCGGCGCCGGACTTCTGAACGATGCCCAGGGAATGCTGAGAGAAGTGGGTCCCAAACTTGGCCTCGCATTAGATACGGTCACGTCGACGGTATCGAACGTGAATGATGTCGTCGCGGCCATTAAGGAAGGCCATGGCACCGTTGGAATGCTACTCAGTGATGATGCGCTCGCGAAGGAGATCCGCGTCAGCCTTGCGACGTCAGCGTCCAACATACGCGAGGTCATCGGCGATCTGAAAGACGGCCGCGGCGTTGCCGGCATGCTGCTAAGGGACGAAACGGTGTCGAGTCAGGTCCGCGACGCAGTAAAGAACGTGGAGCAGGCAACGGTGGACTTCCGGCATGCGTCCGGCCAGGCTGATTCGCTGGTGTCCGATCTCGCCTCGCGGCGGATTCCTCAAAAGGCCACCGACATAATCGATAGCTTGAGCGATACTGCGCGCCAGGTCAATCAACTCATTTCAGATATTTCCAACCCGAACGAACGGGGCGAAACCGCCGGAACGAACGTTAGAGAATCGCTCACGAATGCGAATATTGCGGCAGCAAATCTGGCCGAGGCAACCGAGGCGCTGAAACATAACTTCTTGACGAGAGGTTTCTTTAAGAAGCGGGGCTACTACACTCTGGCAGAACTTCCGCCCGAGAAATATCGTCGGGATCGGGTGTTCACAAACCCGGCAAACCGAAGAGCCTGGCTGTCGGGATCTGACTTGTTCCAAATAGGCTCGAAGGGGAACGAGGAACTGTCAGCCAGAGGCAAGGCTCTCTTGAATGCTACTGTCACAGCGTACGGAGATTCTGTCGTGGAGAGCCCTATTGTCATTGAGGGATATTGGAACGGTAGCGAAGCCGCGGATCAGCTTCGTTTGTCTCGCAGCCGTGCAATGCTGGTTCGGCAATACCTCCAACAGCACTACCAGATCGTTACGAAGAATCTCGGAGTTGTTCCGATGAAGAACTCGCCGCCTAATGGAACGCAGCGTTCAACGTGGGACGGAATCTGTCTCGTCGTGCTGAAGAAAACTTGAGCATAGGCGCTTTCGACGCTCGGCCATCGGAAGCTCAGCTTAAAGGCACTCAACAAGGGAGCATCACAGCACTGCTCGTGACCAGCGATAGATGCTCTCACTTATTCGGCCTTCATACACGTCATCAGGATACTCGGAGGCGAGCAAGGAATAATTGTGTTGATAGCTTGCTTGAAGCCAATGAAGGTCTTTTTCGATTCGCAATCACCTCAGCCTCCCGGTCAATAATCACGCAGAAAACAATCTTCTTGCGGCCCTTCGCAAGAAATTTGCGAACACCAACCTTCTCCTAAATTGAAATCAACAACTTAAGATTGGCCCCAGGGTTGCCCTTTTCTTGGAGCGCAGACCTGATGAGATGAACAGCAAGTGAGCGGGAGAGCGAAAGATGTTTGTTCAGAGTCTCAATTCGATAACGCAATCAATCAACGAAACCGGAGCTATCGAGAACCTGAACCCTGAGCGGTTGGTCGCGCTTGATCCCGACCTCAAAAGCGCTCAGGTGACGCAGTTTGAAACCGAGCTTCGCGCTCGAGTCGTCGGTCAGGAGCGTGTGGTTCGCAACCTCGCCTCGCTCTACCAGGTATTCCAAGCCGGGATGACTAATGCAACCCGGCCAATTGGCACAATGCTCTTTCTTGGGCCGACCGGGTGTGGCAAGACTCACGTAGTCGAAGCTGCGGCTGAGGTACTGTTCGGCGACCGCAACGCCGTCGTTAGGGTTGATTGCGCGGAGTTCCAGCACTCACACGAGATCGCAAAGCTAATCGGCTCGCCGCCAGGTTACCTGGGCCACCGCGAGACGCCGCCGCTGCTGACTCAAGAGAATCTAGATAAACATCGCACCGAGGAAAACCCGCTAGCCCTGGTGCTCTTCGATGAGATCGAGAAGGCTAGTGACGCGCTCTGGCAATTGTTGCTGGGAATCCTGGACAAAGCCACGTTGACGCTCGGCGACAATCGCCGCGTTGATTTCTCCCAGACTATCATCTTCATGACCTCGAACCTTGGGGCTCGTGAGATGAGCAAGCTGATCGACGGAGCCATCGGCTTTGCGCCAACCGTAAGCGAGCAACTACTACCCAGCGACCTGGACCAAAAGATTTATCGCACCGCCACCGATGCCGCGCGGCGTAACTTCTCCCCGGAGTTTATGAACCGTGTGGACAAGGTGGTGGTTTTCCGCGGGCTTGGACACGAGGAGTTGCTCCGCATCGTCGATCTGGAGCTTATAGGAGTACAACAGAGAATCGACGAAGGCACGCCCGAACGGTTCACGATAACACTGACGCCTGCCGCAAGCGAATTCTTGCTGGCTGAAGGAACTGACTACCGTTACGGCGCTCGTCACTTGAAGCGGGCGATCGAGCGATTCGTGGTCTACCCGCTGGCGAACCTTGCCGCTACCAGGCAACTACGGCTGGGCGACGTAGTGATAGTGGACTTGGATAGGCGCGGGAACAAGCTCGCTTGCTTCCGAGATGTTAGCGAGACGAGCCTGGCAGCGGCGGCGCTGCAATCGGCTAACTCAATGAGAGTCAGCTTAAGCACGCGCGTCGCGGCTTAGCCCAAGAT
>DASXSR010000302.1:0-4109 GCA_036505875.1 Blastocatellia bacterium
CGTTTGATCGCAAGACACGCCTGACCACAATTGAAGAACCGTCCCGTCGCCGCGGCTCTCACAGCTTCGTCGATGACCGCGTCATCGCATACGATCATCGGATCCGAACCGCCGAGTTCCAACGTCACGCGTTTGATACCCTGCGCTGCAGACGCCATCACGCGTCGGCCGACTTCGGTCGAGCCTGTAAAGCCGATCTTGCGGACCTTCGGATTCGTTACTATCTCTTCCCCGACGACGGAGCCTTGTCCGGTGACAACGTTAAGCGCCCCTTTTGGCAACCCTGCCTCGAGAAACAAGCCCACGACTCGCAGATCGGTGAGCGGAGTAGTCTCTGCGGGTTTGATGACCATCGTGTTGCCTGCAAGCAGCGCGGGGCCGATCTTGTTGCCCATCAACGAGACCGGAAAATTCCACGGGACAATTGCCCCTACCACTCCGAGTGGCCGTTTGATAATCAATCCATACTTATTCTCATCGATCTGGGGGATGTAACCGCCGCGAATATTTTTGCCGAGCCCGGCGTAGTATTCGATGGTGTGCGCGTAACGCCGAATTTCGAGTGTCGCTTCGCGCAGAGGCTTGCCTTGTTCTTTGGTGAGTAACGCGGCCAGCTCGGCCTCGTGCAAGCGGATCAAACCGACGACGCGATACAGCACCTCAGCGCGTCTTGCCTGGGTCCACTCGCTCCATTCGGCAAAAGCTCGCTCGGCGACGTCGATTGCTTCGCGTGCGTCGTCGGCAGTTGCGCGCGGAGCAGAATCGACCACCTCGCCAGTAGCGGGATTCATTATCTCGATTGAATTATCGCTGCGAGAGCCGATCCACTCCCCGCCTATAAGCATCTGTGCCATTCCGGTCTCCGTTCTCAACGAGTGATCACAACACCCTTCGGCTCCAAATAATAGTCAAGCGCCTCCGGGCCGTGCTCGCGGCCAAACCCGCTTGCCTTTACTCCGCCAAACGGAAGCTCATCATAACCGTAGTGAAGCGAGTTCACCCAAACATTTCCGGCTTGAATCCGATCGATTGCTGTTTCGATGTTGTCGAGGTTCTTTGTCCAGATCGAGGAGCCGAGTCCGTACATCGAACCGTTTGCGCGCTCGATTGCTCCATCCAAACTTCCCACGCGGAAGATCGGCAGCAAAGGCCCGAACGTTTCTTCTTTAACCGCGCGGGCATCATCAGGCACGTCGACCAGGATCGTCGGTTGATAATAATGGCCCTTCTCGAACTGCGCGCCTTCAGGACGAGCGCCGCCGAGCAATAGCTTTGCGCCACGGTCAATCGCGTCTTTGACTTGCGATTCAATCTCCTCCCGCTGATCAGCAGTGTGAAGTGGTCCCATTCTAATCTTCGGCTTTTCCGCCTTAGTCATCCCGTCGCCGACTTCGTAGCGCGAGACTTTGCTCACCAACCCTTCGACAAACTCATCGAACACTTTGTCGAACACGTAAAGCCGCTTCACCGCAAGGCAGGCTTGACCTGCGTTCCAGAATCGCCCAACCATCGCGCCTGTGATGGCCTTTGGAATGTCGGCGTCATCACATACGATCATCGGATCCGAGCCGCCAAGCTCGAGCGTCACGCGTTTGAAGTCGCTGCACGCAACTTCCGCCACGTGTTTGCCAGTACCCGATTCGCCGGTGAACGCAATCCGTCGCACCTTCGGATTGCGAAGTAGCTCTTCGCCGACAACTCCGCCCGGACCGGTGATCACGTTTAGAACGCCTTTTGACAGCCCGGCTTGATTCATCAACTCGATGATTCGAATCGTAGTGAGCGGGGTCGTTGAAGCGGGCTTCACAACAACCGTGTTGCCCGCCGCAAGCGCCGGGCCGACCTTCGTGCCCATCAGCGTGATTGGAAAATTCCACGGCACGATCGCGCCGCATACGCCGAGCGGCTTTCGCACAACCATGCCGTAAGCGTTCTTGGCCGGCAGCGGGACTTGCGCTCCTCGAACTTTTGAAGCAAGGCCGGCGTAGAAATCGAGCCCGTGAAGGAAGTGCTCGAGCTCAGTCGCGGCTTCCTGAAGCGGCTTGCCCTGCTCGCGGGTCAACAACTCCGACAAGTTCTTTCGCTCGCCTTCAACTAGTTCGGCTGCCTTGAACAAAATGTTCGCGCGTTCTTCAGCCGACGTATGCGACCATTCTTCAAAAGCCGTCTCTGCAGCATCGATCGCCTTCCGCGCGTCTTCCGCATTGCCCTTCGGCGCAGTGTCGACCACCTCTCCATTCGCTGGATTGCGAACCTCGTAAGTCGCGCCCGTCACCGAATCAACCGACTCTCCTGCTATGAACATCTTCGCCATTTTTCCTCCGATCGATGGGATCCAAAGGACCAAAGGACTCAAAAGACCTAAAGGACCTATCTCCCCTTGAACTCTGCTCTCCGCTTCTTAGCGTAGGCATCAAGCCCTTCGTGTGCGTCCTCACTTTCAAAAAGTTGCTGCAGCAACTCGCGCTCAAGCGCCAGGGCTTCGGCTTGTGGGACTTCGAGGCCAGTCTGGACCGAGCGCTTAATCAAGCCGACAGCCTTGCTCGCCTTTGCCGGAGCGACGAACTGCCCGGCGTACTCCAACACCTTTTCGAAAAAGTTCTCTTCATCAAAAACATGATTCACGAGTCCGACTTCCAATGCTTCGTCTACCGAAATCGTGCGACCGGTGATGAGCATCTCCAACCCAAGCCCTTTGCCGATCACCCTCGGCAGCCGTTGTGTGCCGCCCATGCCGGGCAGCAGACCGAGGTTGATCTCAGGCAGGCCGAGAGTTGCGGGCCCTTTTTTCGCAACCCGAATATCACATGCGAGCGCGATCTCAAGCCCACCTCCGACCGCGTGCCCGTTAATCGCTGCGATGACCAGCTTTTGAGTGTTTTCCATGCGCATCAACGTTTCGTTGCCGTGAAGGCTGAAGAAATATCGAAACTGCGGCGTCGCCGACAGAAGCATTTTGATATTTGCGCCTGCGCAGAAGAACTTATCACCCGCGCCGCGAATCACAATCACGTGCACGTCTTCGGCGAGCCTGGCCTCGAGGATCGCGTCGTCAAGATCTCGCATCATCTCGTAGGTGTACGTGTTCGCCGGCGGGTCGTTCAACTCTATGACCGCTATTCCATTTTGAGTGCTGTAGTTGACCAGCCTGTTCTCGATCGCCTCTCTAGTCATAACTTCTCCACTCGCGGATGGACCACAAAGTCACAAACCCACGAAACAAAAACAACGATGTTCTTTCTGACTTTGTGCCTTTGTGGTTAATTCTCCCTCACCAAATCGAAACCGTCCGTTCCAGATGCGCCTCTCGACCCGTTTCAAGCCGTTCAGCTCCAACGACCTTCTCTCCGAGGAAGCCTCGCAGGAACAACCGTGTCATATTGCTCGACAGGCCCGCTACATCCAGATCCTTCCTCGGACTGTACCAGTTGTAGATCCAGTTCATCATTCCAAAAAGCGAAAATGTCGCCACTCGCACATCGGCTCCTCCAGCTCCCGAGTCGGCAGCGATCTCGCGAAGGAGGTTCATCACCAGGTCCACGTACTGTCGCTTCTTGTTGTTGATCTTCTTGAATAACTCGCCCGATATGGAGTTCGCTTCGTGCGACAGCACCTTCATCTCGTTCATGTTCTGGACGAAATAATTCAGATGGTTTTCGATCAGCAGTTTCAATCTTCGAACCGGGTCGTCAACGCCCGTCAAGAGCTTTCGACAATCGCCGATCACCGTGCTGAAGCAATAATCCTGAATCAAAAAGAGCAACTCTTCTTTGCTGTCGAAGTAGTAGTATAGCCCCGAGAGGCTCATCTTTGTAGCGCGCGAGATGTCGCGCATGCTTGTAGAATGGTAGCCCTTATCGGCGAACACCGCGGCAGAGGTCTTCAGCACGTGCACTAACTTTTGATCGTATTTCGACGATGACTCAGAAGGCATAACGACTCGAAACCCGTTTTCGAACGAGTGTTCGATGATAGATTCGTTAGCAGTAGTCGTCAAGCGGCGCGGGTACAGGCGAACTATTCGGCAGACCTCAAAAGCAAGCTGACGAGATCATTTTCCACGATTGACCATCCATAGAAGCAGTATGAGGCAGGCTGCGAGCCCGAAG
>DASXSR010000303.1:0-3962 GCA_036505875.1 Blastocatellia bacterium
TTTGTCAAAACCGGGCGGCAAAACGAAGTCGCTCAAGGCGAGGCCGTCTTCCTTGCGCTGGCGCGGAAAGCTAAACGTCGCTATAGGTGACTCGCGAACAAACAAATGCATAGAGTTGCCGTCCGGCTCCGCTTCGAAGAATTGCCACACCGCTCTCACGCGCATTGCGCCCGCGCGGCACTCGTCTTTGACGCGCTCGATCTTCGCTTCAAGCTCGCGGGCCTTGATGTCGCCCGACGCAAGCGCGTCCGCGAACCGCCCCCGAAAGCCAAGATGCTTGCCGTAAAGCATCTGAGGATTGATGTAGCTCCAAATCTCATCTAGATCGCCAATCTCCTCAACGTGCCGATCGAGATCGGGCACGCGCGGAATCGGAACGTCGAGAGAAATCTTTGAGCTGCGTTGCTCGGTCTCGTCGAAGGGAACTTGCGCGGCAGGAGCCGTCACGCGGAGGTCCCTGTCAAGCAAATCAGCTTCTAGACGCGCGCGCGATTCCGAGTCCATGAAACGATTCAGCAGATCGAGCCCGTTCATCGCATCGTTCGCATAGACAACTGTGCCGCGGTAGGCCGGCGCGATCTTGGTCCGCGTAAACCGGTCCGATAGCGCAGCGCCGCCAACCAATAACGGCAGGTCGATGTCGGCATCCTTCAAATCCTCCGCGGTAAGCACCATCTGTTGGGCCGACTTGACTAACAATCCTGACAATCCGATCGCATCGGGCCGGTGCTCGCGCACCGCTTGAATCAAAACCTCCGGCGCGACTTTGATTCCCAGGTTGATCACCCGATAGCCGTTGTTGGACAGGATTATGTCGACAAGGTTCTTGCCTATGTCGTGTACGTCGCCCTTGACAGTCGCCAGAATGATTCGACCGCGCGAGCTGTCGGCGCTCTTCTCCATGAACTGTTCGAGGTAAGAAACGGCGGCCTTCATTGCTTCGGCGCTTTGAAGCACCTCGGCTACGATCAATTCGTTGTTATTGAACAAACGTCCGACCTCGGCCATTCCAGTCATCAGTGGACCATTGATGACGTCGAGTGGCTGTGCTTCTTTGAGTTTCAGCTCGAGGTCGGCGATCAAGCCTTCCTTCGTTCCTTCGATGATGTAGTTGGCCAATCGCTCATCCAGCGGCAGATCACTTGTGCTCTTCTTCTGCCTCGAAGCCGCGCCGCGGAAGTGCGCAGCGAACGCAGCGATCGCATCCTCACCGCGATTCCACAGTAAGTCTTCTGCAAGCCGGCGCTCCTCTTCAGGAATCGAAGCATAGCGTTCGAGCTTCTCGGAGTTGACTATCGCAAGATCGAGTCCAGCCTTTGTGCAGTGATAGAGGAAGACCGAATTCAGCACTTCCCTTCCCGCATCCGGCAAGCCGAACGAAACGTTGCTGATTCCGAGAATCGTCTTGACGTGCGGGATCTCCTGCTTGATCAACCGCACACCCTCGATGGTCTCGACGGCGCTGCCGACATAGTTCTCGTCGCCCGTCGCGCACGGAAACACAAGCGGGTCGATAATGATATCCTCAGTGCGAATGCCGTAATTCTCCGTCAGTAGGTTCACTGAGCGGCGAGCGATTTCCAGTTTCCGCTCGCGCGTGATCGCCTGAGCCTGCTGTTTGTCTTCGTCGATGCAGCCGACGATCAGCGCCGCGCCGTACTTGCGCGCGAGAGGCGTGACGCGCTCGAATTTTTCAAGTCCGTCTTCCAGATTGATCGAATTGATGATTGATTTGCCCTGGCAGTAAGTCAGCGCGCGCTCTATCGCGACCGGATCCGTTGTGTCGATCATTATCGGCGCCTTCACCACCCGAATGAGGCGCTCGTAGAACCGATCGACGTCGTACAACTCATCCCGATCGGCGTTCTGAAGGTTCACGTCGCAAATCTGCGCGCCGCCTTTGACTTGTTGACGCGCGATCTCAGCGGCTTCTTCGTACTTCTCATCGGTGATCAGCCGTTTGAACTTGCGCGAGCCGACTTCATTGGTCCGCTCGCCGACAATCAACGGGCGCTGATCGTCGTTCGCTTCCACGAAGTCGATCCCGGAGAACAAAGTCCTGTGATGCTTCTTTGGAACGCGCGCGCGTTTGCCTTCAACCATCTGAGCGAGCATTCGAATGTGAGCTGGAGTCGTTCCACAACATCCACCGACCATATTGATCCAGCCGTGATCGACAAATCGTTCGAGCGTCGCTGCCATGCTCTGGGGTGTTTCAAGATAAACGCCTTCTTCGTTCGGCAACCCCGCATTTGGAACGCAAGACACGCGAGTCTCTGCCAGCTCGGCGAGGCTGCGAATGCGATCGGTCATGAATTCAGGTCCGGTCGCGCAGTTCAGACCTATGGACAACAGATCTGCGTGCATCACCGACGTGGCGAACGCCTCGACTGTTTGGCCGGCGAGCATGGTGCCCATCGCCTCGATCGTGCCGGAGACGATCACCGGGACTTTGAATCCGATCTCGTTGAACAACTGATTGATCCCGATGAGTGCGGCTTTGACGTTGCGAGTGTCTTGCTGAGTCTCGACAATGAGAATATCGACGCCGCCCGCCACCAGCCCCGCGGCTTGATCGTGAAAGCCTTTGACAAGCCCGTCGAAGGTAACGCCGCCGGTAACCGAAATGGCTTTGGTTGTTGGTCCCATCGAGCCGGCGACGAATCGAGGCTTGTTTGCCGTCGAGTATTCGCTTGCAGCTTGCTTTGCGAGACGCGCGGCGGCTTCATTCAGTTTATGAACCTGATCTTGCAGCCCGTACTCGGCGAGAACGATTGCGGTGCCGCCGAAAGTGTCAGTCTCGACGATGTCCGCGCCGACTTCGAGATAGCCTCGATGAATGTCGAGAATGACATCGGGACGAATGACGACAAGATTCTCGTTGCACCCCTCGAGCTGAGCGCCGCCGAAGTCCTGAGCAATCAGATGGCGCGCTTGAATAGCAGTCCCCATCGCGCCGTCGAGCACGAGGATTCGCTCGGCAAGCAATTCTTCAAATACGTTTTGCTCGTTCATTCAGCATGTAAGGGCGGCCCTCCGTGGCCGCCCCTTTCTCCAATTCACAGCATCGCGCAGGAGGGACGGCCACGGAGGGCCGCCCCTACAAGCACTACAGAAGCGGCGGTTTTTCTTCTCCCGACTTCTTCACGTCCGGCGGTTTCTCCTCTTTGCCGCTGCCGGATAGCAACCTCTTGATCTGTGGCTTGCGCTCGCGAGCCACTGAAGTCATCGTGAAGTACGTGGACTCAAACGCTGCCTGGCTTATCGTCTGCGCTCCGTTCACCAGATACTTGTAGCCGATGTCTTCATCAGGATCGACAAAGAAGCTGCCGATCGTTATTGCGTCGTTTGCTTCGAGCAAGTATTTGTAGACCTCTTCCTTGTTAGCCGCATTCTTCAGGCTGCCGAAGTTGTAAATGTAAAAGCCAAGCAAATTCCTCCGGCGGTCATTGACCAGCACGACAGTGATTTTTCCGCCTTTCGCGTCGGCCGAGTTGGAAACGATCATGTCCGGCGCGCTCTTAGTCTCATCGACAGTCGCGCCCGTACGCGCCAGGTATTGTTTCATTCGCTCGGCAAATGTAAGCGGCCGCGGACGCGGCTTCGGCGGCTGCGTCGGCTCTTGCGCGGTCTGCTGCGCGAAGGCGGACGCCGATGCCATTGCTAGCATTAGGGCGATTGTGACTAGGACTTTTGTCATAGCATCTGCCTACACAGAACTAGCAACCGCGGTGAACTTATTCGAGGCGGGCACTCCGGAGGAGTGCGATGTTTGTAGTAACGCGGTACGCCGGAATTCTCACTCCGTAGGAGTGAAATGTCGCGTGAATCCTTCGCCTCGCTGTTGAGTGACACATTTAACTCCTCCGGAGTTAGCGATTTCCTGTGACCACTCTCTACAAACATTGAATCCCTACGGGATTCCCCTCCCGCGTTCCGTTGCTTGTTTCCTTCTGCAATAT
>DASXSR010000304.1:0-11297 GCA_036505875.1 Blastocatellia bacterium
GATGTTTATCTCACGGTGATTCTCGGCAAAGACTCAAACGCGACGAACCACAATCTGCACGTCGAAGTGGCCGGCTGGGACGGAAAAGACCACAAAGACGACGCGATCGCTATCGCGCGCGACATTCTCGCGCATCTGCACTGACGAGAAGAGGACAACCGGCCGCTTTATCCACGGCGCTCAGGAGAATACCGATGTTGAAACCACACGCAGTTTGCTCAAGCTTGCTCTTAATAATCGCTTCTCTCGGAACGGCACTAGGTCAGAACGAAATTGCGAAGACTGACAAAGGCGATGACGTGACCGTCACTGCCGCTGCAACGGGTGAACGTGTGCGGCTGGCCGCTTTTCCATCCGTCGTGCAAATCCGGCTGGAAGTTTACGACTCGACCGGCAAGAAGCTCGTCGATCACGAGCTGCGTGGTGGGAACGTTCTCGATTGGCATCTGGAGGACGGGCAAGCAGAGCATCTTCGCGACGACATCTACCTATGCGTCGTCACCGTCAAGAGCCTTTCTGGAAAACTCATGCAGAGAATCGGCTCGGTATCAGTTGAGCAGTCGTCCGCGACGGTTCAGCCTCTGAATGCTTCGCAGATGACCGCTCAACAATCACAAGCTGTCGGACCGATAGAAGAGAACGCCTCTTTACTTGTTCTGAAGGAAGATGACGAGCGGACTACAACAGTCATCGCCCACAACGGAGATGAAGGGCAGATTATCAGAGGCAAGGGCGCGCTCTCGTTTCGCATTGGCGATTTCTACAGAGGCAACGACAGCGAACAGATGCGGCTGACGGCCGAAGGCAATCTGGGGATTGGCTTAACCCATCCGCAGGCGAAGCTTGATGTAGACGGGATGATCCGCGCCAGCCAGGGGATTATGTTCCCGGATGGCACGATCCAAACAACAGCCGCGATTGCCGGCAGCAACGGCAAAGACAGGGGTGGGCAACCACCGAGCGGTCAGGGTCTGGGGCTACGCAAACAAGACAGGAGGTCAGTCGGAACGCCTCAGGGACAGAATACGGTGTCGCCGGAGTTCATGGTAAACGAGGATCTGACGGTCAACGGAAGCATCTTCTTCACCACAGGGTCCCCCAGAGACATAGCCATGCTGAACAACACTGGCGGCGTCAGAATTTATTCCGCGCCCACTTTGACCAACTCCCCGGCGTCAGCGGCAATACAATTCTTTGGAACCGGTTCAGCGTTTACGGGGCAGGCTTACATCGATTCGGGAGCACACGACAACGCGGCAGTGATCTTCCGGACTGCGGGGACCGGAGGAACGATTGCGGAGCGGATGAGGATCGCGGCAACGGGCTTTGTTGGCATTGGCCGCTCCACACGGGTCAACGTCTCCGAGGTCTTTGGCGTGCAGTCGAGCTTCGGTGGTACTGCATTCGGCGGCATGTACATGAAGACCGATAGCGCAACCGGGAAGCCTTTCTACGGCTATTCGCTCAATGGCGAGGTATCTGCTTACCATTACGTCGACGGGAACGACGGCGGCAAGTGGAAGCTGAGCGTTGGGAATGGTAATGATGTGCTAACGGCAACGCCCGATGGCAACGTCGGCATCGGCGCGTCCACTCCCAACACAAAGCTCGAAGTCCGCGGCGACGTTTATCTAAACAATAACGGCGGCACGAATCTATTCCTGGATGCTACCTCGGTTGCCGGCGGGCGAAAATGGAGGTGGATAGCAGGCACTGCGTCGCAGAGCTATGGCGTTGGTAACGGCTTTGGTTTGTTCGACGACACCGCAGGCGCCTATAGACTCGCCGTGGACGTGTCTGGCAACGTCAGCATCGGCACAACAAGCCCAACCGCGACTAAACTACAGGTCTACAGCGACGCCGGCACTGGGGTAACAGTGACGGAAACCTCCTCAGGTGGCATTGGGGTGTATGGCTCCAACGGCAGCGGCCTGGGCACCGGCGTGTGGGGCAACAGCAGCGTTGGCAGGGGCGTGTTTGGCTACAGCACCAGCGGCGTCGGAGTTGTGGCGGAAAGTCTCTCCGGCAATACCATAATGGAGGGCTACAGTTCAGGTATCCGCAAGTTCCACATCGACAACAACGGTACCTACAATGGTGGGTCGGACTTTGCCGAGGCGCTGCCGGCCTACGGTAAAAAGGCCAGCTACCAACCCGGCGATGTCCTGGTCGTAAGCGCAAAATCGCCAGGGACGGTCGAGAAGTCGAGCCGGCCCTATGACCAGCGGCTAGTCGGTGTTTATTCTACCCGGCCGGGGGTGCTCGGCGCCGACAAGGCAGGCACCTCGCGAGTAGACCCCGATGAGCTGCCAGTGGCCATCGTCGGCATCGTCCCGACCAAAGTCTCAACCGAGAACGGCCCGGTCCAGGCTGGTGACCTACTCACCAGTTCCTCGACTGTGGGCTACGCGATGAAAGCTTCGCCTGTGCGCGTGGGAAGAGCCAAGATCTATCGACCGGGCACGATTCTGGGCAAGGCCCTGGAGCCGCTCGAGGAAGGCAAAGGCGTGATCAAGGTCTTGGTGACACTACGGTAGGCTGGCTTACTTAGCTTGCGGCGATCACTGGGCGCGCATATAGCCATAGGAACCTTTATTCGAACTTGTAGGCTTTCTTGGCAAGTCCGTAAGCAAGATCGTGAATCATCTGTTCAGCGTCCGACGTATCGACGATGCCGCGCACGACAAGACTCGCGACCCAATCGGCATCGACTCGGCGCGCCAGATCGTGTCTGGCGGGGATCGACGGGAAGGCTCGCGTGTCGTCGTTGAAGCCCACTGTGTTGTGGAGCCCGGCAGTCTCCATCACCAGATCAAGATAACGCCGCATACCGTTGAGGCTGTCGAAGAACCACCACGGCGGACCGAGCTTAACCGCGGGATAGTGACCCGCCAGCGGAGCAAGCTCGCGCGAGTAGGTTGATTCGTCAACCGTGAACAGAATCAGAGTGAGACGAGCATCGTTGCCGTACTTGTTCAGAAGCGGAGAGAGGTTGCGAGTAAACTCGTGAGAGATCGGGATGTCCGCGCCTTTGTCTGTACCGAACCGTTGAAAGAGCGCGCGGTTGTGGTTGCGATATGAACCGACGTGAAGTTGCATCACGAGGCCGTCTTCAATGCTCATCCGCGCGAATTCCATCAACATATGACCGGTGAAGCGGGTCGCGTCGTTCGCGCTCGCCGTGCCTTCGAGCGCTCGCCGCAGGATCGCGTTGGCTTCGTCTTCAGATAACTCAGACGTGTAAGGAGTCAGCGCCGCGTGATCAGTTGCCGTTGCGCCCATCGCTTTGAAGTGAGCGCGGCGCTGTTCGAGAGCCTTAATCAGCCGAGTGACGTTATTGATTTCAAGTCCACAGACTGCTGAGAGGCGATTGATTTGCTCTCGCCAATCCGGCCGATCGATGTTGACCACACCGTCCGGTCTGAATGTTGGCACAACTCTTCCCTTCCAGCCGGATGCGCGAACTGCCTGATGATGTTCGAGAGTGTCGCTCGCCGCGTCGGTGGTTGCGAGCACCTCCACGTTGAATCTCTCGAACAAGCGTCGCGGTCTGAACTCCGGCTTCGCGAGTTGATCGGCTATGTGATCGTAGATGTGCTGCGCTGATTTGCTGTCGAGTTTTTCCTCTACGCCGAACAAGTCGCGAAGTTCATCTTTTAGCCACATGCCGGTAGGCGTGCCGAGAAAAAGATAGAAGTTGTCGGCAAAGAGCTGCCAGATTCGGCGGTGATCTGTCTCGACCGGGGTACCATCGGTCGTTGGTATGCCAAGTCGTTCCAGCTGGATGCCTTGCGAATAGAGCATCCTGAAAATGTAATGATCGGGGATCAACAGCAGATCTGTCGGCGTGCCAAAGCTGTAATCCGGATCGGCAAAGACTCGCGGATCAACGTGACCGTGGGGACAAATCAACGGCAAGCGCGCGACCGATTCGTACAGGTTGCGGGCAATGTCTCGTTGTTGGGGGTCCGGATCAAAGTAGCGATCCGGCAGCGTAAGGCTTGTTGAACGTTTAACCATCTCAAAATCTCTCTGGGCCGGCCTAAAGTGATATGGCCTACTTCGCCCTAAGGCGATACATCGTTTTATCTGGTCCGAAGCGCCTGCTCCGGCGGAAACGACACAGGAGACAACTTTACTTCGGCTGGAGGTTGCTTACCGCTCGACAGCGCTCGCGCAATCAACTCCACCGCCGGGCCGCCGGTGGAAGGCATGATGACCGTTGCTGCGAGTTGTCCGCGGTCGACAAGTTCTTGACCCACGTCCGGCAGTCCATCGCAGCCGGTTACAGGGATCTTTGCAACCTCCGGCCTTCGCAGGTACTTCGCGACGCCGCCGAGTGCCTTGAGCGCGCCGACGGCCATCTCATCATTCTGACAACCAAGAAGGTCAATGCGCTGTGGACCCGATAGCACAATGCGTAGGTAATTGCTCACTACTCTTTCGGCGTCGGCCTCAGTCCAATTTCCATCCAACGTTCCGGCAAGCTCGATGTTCGTGCCGCTGATTGCCTCTTTCATTCCCTTCAGCCGTCCCTGAGCGGATGTACTGGTAGCTTCGCCCTGTACGTATAGCAACTTACAGCCACCGGGAAACAGCGCGCGGAACTGGCGCCCTTGAATTCTGCCGGTCTCGTGCTGATCTGGCGTCAGAAAACTGATCGGGACGCTCGGGAATTCGGCTTGCAGTCTGCCGAGGCTATCCATTGTTCGACTGACACACACCCAGCCTATGCCAGACTCGGCCGCCTGGCGCGCACAACGATCCAACGAACTGGTGGCTCGAACCGGCATAATGATGACCGCGCGCGGGCGTTGATCAGGATCTGCATTGAGAACGCCAAGTACCTGCCTCATCTGTTGGGTGACACTGTCCTCTGCGAAAAAGACGTCCAGTCGAATCCCGTCGCGCTGGGACGCCAGGACCGCGTCGTCTCTCACCGCCCTCTGATATCGGTTTGTCTCATTCGGAAGGCAAAGCGCAAGCGACCAGGTTTGCATTTGGATTGTTCCCCCCGCTTCTTCTCGACTATCTCCAGGTGCCGAGTCTCCGTCCCGCATCCGCAGATTCGTAAATCCGTTCTACCAGCATCACGCTGCGTCGCGCTTCCTGGCCGTCGCACAAGGGCACGCCGTCGGTGGTTATGGCGCGAATGAAATCCTCGATTATCGCGCGATGACCTCGCGTATCTGAAATCACCGGCGAAGCCGCGCGTTCGTCAGCACCCGACGGCGGCGCGGCGGAGAGTCCGCTCATCGGTGCGCGCAGATCAACCGAGCGAATTCGATCGTTCTCGATAACGATTGTTCCTTCCGAGAAGGACATTTCGAGCCGCCGCGAGAAGCCGGGATAAGCCGAAGTGGCAGCTTCGATATTTCCGATCGCACCATTGGCGAACTCGAACGACGCGACAACCGTATCCTCGACCTCGATATCGTGCAAGCCGGTTATCGCTCTGGCGCAAACCTGCGACACATCTCCGAACAGCCACAATAACAGGTCAACCGTATGTATGCCCTGGTTCATCAGCGCGCCGCCGCCATCCAAGGCCCGAGTTCCGCGCCAGCGCGAGTTCTTGTAATATTCGTGCGGCCTGTACCAGCGGACCGAAGCGGATATTAGAATCGGGTTTCCCAGCTTGCCTGCGTCAATCAGTTCTTTGAGCTTCACGATGTCCGGAGCCGTGCGATCTTGAAAGAAAACCCCGAGTTTGACACGTGCCTTGTGGCTCGCCTCAATCAAGGCGTCAGCGCGCTCGGTCGTTATGTCGATGGGTTTCTCAACCAGAACGTGGAGGCCGTGTTGTGCTGCCGCGATTCCCTGCTCCGCATGTAAACCAGATGGCGTCCCGATCAGAACAGCGTCCATTGGGTGGTGGTTCAAGAACGCTTCGAGGTCCTGGTACGCAGACGCTCCGGCGACATCTGCCAACTGGCGCACCTTCTCGAAATTCTTTCCGCAGACTGCCGCTACCGTAACGCCCTCGATTTCGAGAGCGGCGCGCGCATGAGTTTGACTTATGTTGCCGCCTCCCAGAATCCCTACGTGAAAACTCATCGAAAAGGCACTTTAGAAAAGAGGCCGACTTAAGAGTTTGCGGCCTCACGCTTAGACATTTGGTCTCAGACTTCTTACTTCACTTCTGCAACGAAACGGCTGTATTGCGAGTCCAGAGCGCCAGGCGCTGGTTCACCCGTAATGATCAATACTCGATACCTGAACGTGGCCGATTGTTTCGGTTCGATAGTGAAGTTGAGCGCCTCCTTTCCGTTGCTGAACACTTTCTGGCCGAGCGGGTTCGCCGCGAACAAGCCGTAGCCACGCGCATGCCAGTAAGTCGGATAGCCCGGGTTCTTCGGATGATCGAGAATCGCCAGCGTGATCGGTTCTTGCCCGATCTTGCCCGTGAGCATCGTCCATTTGCCGCGCGTTCCCCAAACATCGTCGCCGGTCTTTCCTTCACTGCTGCGATAGCGGCCGGTCACCCCGGTGTTATCCAGCTTGGGCACGGCAGTCGCTTTGCCGCTTGCGTCGGTGAAGACCTCGGGCTTGTCTGAAGGTTGTTCGAGCTGTCGCGCGACGCGCATGCCCAGCACGCCTTCCTTGTCGTCGTTAAACACGACTCGCTGATCGAGCGCCGTCAACTTGGTGATCCGATCGATCGCGCGCTCATTTGGTCCCGCGTGGAAGATGAAAATCGTCTCCTCGCGTAGCAGCTCTTTGCCGTCTGAAGCAAGCCACGCCATCTCGACCTCAAGTTCGCCGCTGGTCTTGCCGCTTACGACGCGCTTAATCTTGACGTGGCGAATCGTGCCATACCTATGTCGCTCGGCGGGCTTAATGGCTTCAGAGTTATTCCAGAAGTCGAACCCGTTCACGTTGCCGTAGTTGAACCACAGGCCAACGTGATGCGGATGATCGACTCGTTCGCCTGGCCGCGGCTCGAGCGGATATCCCCGTGTGACGATTGTTCCCTTCGCAGTTCGTAGCGGATACAACACCGGCTTCTTGACCGATTCGGGCCAGATGTAAGACGTGAACGGCTGACCATCTATAGTAACGTCGACGCGGCAAGCCGCTTCGTTTGCGACAACCTTAACACCGCCATCCGCGACATTAGCACTGGTCAGCAAGGGCATTGCCGAGAAGGCCAGCGCTATCACTACGCAACTGACCATTTGCCACTTGAACATTGGTTCCTCCCGGGAGCGTAACAACCGCGAAGCGGTTGAATGTTTGTAGAGAACCGTTGCGGCGACCGCGCACCCCGGCGAGGTGCAATGTGCCGATCCTGGACCGCTCTCCCGCCAGCAACGGACATTGCACCTCGCGCGGCGCGCCCGCGTATCCAGCCGCGGTCTACAAACATTGCACCCCGCAGGGGTGCACCTGCCCGTTGCTCGAGCACAGATATTCTGTGCTACCCGATGACGACGTCTTGCTTCGCGTCGTCAAACGTGATTCGCTTGCCGGTCTGCAATGCGGCGATCGTCATGCACAACGCCACCGAGTGGTTGTACGCCGCATGAATGTCGGCATTCGGCGTCTTGCGCGAGCGAACGCAGTCCATCCAGTTGCGCATGTGCGCGACTGTTGAATTGTCGGCGCCTGTGTTGGCATCAGTCTCGGCCTTGACCGTCTCTTGCGTAAGCGAGGTCGACGGCAGCAAGAAGGCTTCTTTGCCCATCGCCTTTGCTTCCTTTTCTCGCAGCCCGCCTTCGGGTCCGACCTTGTTGGTGTCAAGGTTCAGGCTTCCGCCGTTCGAGTAGTAGATCTCCTTCGTCCCGCCCGCGCTGTTGGTCTGCCGCGACGAATATACGAGCTGAAACCCCTTGCCACCTTTAGCAGCGTTGCCGTAATCAAAAACAGCGGTCATCGTGTCGAAGTTCTTGCGTCCGTCTCGCCACATGTAAATGCCGCCGTTTGCAACCACGCTGGTCGGGTGATTGTAACCGGTGAACCAATGCACAGTATCGATCTGGTGCACCATCCACTGATCTGGAATGCCGGACGAGTAAGGCCAGAACAGTCGGAACTCGAGATACTTTCGCGCATCGAACGGCTCGAAAGGCCGGTTGATCAGGAAGCGTTTCCAGTCCGTGTCCTGTTCTTTGAGGAGCGGAACAACGTTTGGTCGGCGCCAGCGGCCCGGCTGATTCACGTTCCAAGTCATCTCGGCCATCACGATGTCGCCGAACTTTCCCGACCGGATGAACTCATCGGCTCGCATGTAACTCGGCGTTGAACGTCGCTGGGTGCCGACTTGAACGATTTGCTTCGAGCCGCTCACGAGCTTGAGCGCCGCGCGGGCGTCGCTCATCGTGTTCGCGAACGGCTTCTCGACGTAGACGTCTTTGCCTGCGCGCACGGCCTCCATGCAATGAAACGCGTGCTGGAAGTCCGCGGTAGCGATGATCACCGCATCGACGTTCTTCATTGAGTAAAGCTCATCGGTGTTTCGAGCCTTTGCCAACTGCTCTCCGCCGATCGGCACTTTCAGCTTATCGGCGTGCGCTGCGATGAAGTCCGCGCCCTCATCGCGTCGCTTGTTCCAGATATCGCAGACCGCGACCGGCTCGAAATTCAACTCATTCGCCAGCTTCAAAAACGCGGGAATCAGCGCGTCGCGAGAACGATCGCCCGGGCCGACAAACGCCACTCGCACGCGGTCATTGGCTCCAAGGATCCTGGCGTAGCTGGACGCGCGCGAGCTGAGCGCCATGCCTGCCGCGCCCGCAATCGACGCCTTCATGAAATCCCGCCGTGAGTTTTCGCGTGTAGTCATGGTCTTCTCCTTTTGTTAAGTGAACAGAGATCAGAGCGCTGTGCTGACTTCTGATCCCTGACCTCTGAGGTCTGTGTTTCACACCTTCATTCCGAGTTTCTCTTCAAGGTATTTCTTGCTAATGATCGCAGATTCTTTAGGAGTTCGCGAGCTTTCGGGAACCCTGTCCAGCTCCACCACCGCCCAGCCATGAAACTTGATTTCTTTGAGCGCGGCAAACACCGCAGGAAGATCCACTCTGCCGCGGCCAAGCTCGACGAAGCGATACGCCGCAGAGCCGGTCCCGCTGGTGCTTTCGACATCCTTCAGGTGAAGAAACTGAATTCGGTCTCGATACTTTCGAATCGCCTTCGCCGGATCGCCGCCACCTTGCGCGCAGTGCGCAACGTCCAGCAACAGCTTGACATATCGAGGGTCAGCCGCATCCATTACTGCATCCATTTCATCAGGCCCCTGACTGAGGCTGCCCATATGATTGTGATAAGCCAACGGCACGCCAAGATCCATCGTACGCTTGCCGACCTCGGTGAGCACGTGTCCAAGCTTCTTGAAATCTTCCGCCGATGGGTTTTTGCCTTTCGGGCGCGCGGAGTCGGTCATCTGCAAATAAAGCCCGCCGGCGGCTTTGAGGAACTTGGTCTGTTTGACCTGAGTATCAATTACCTCTGCCTCGTTGAAGTCCGCGCCACCCCGAGGCCCGCCGCCAGACAAGGCGACAAACTGTAGCTTATACTGCTGCAATAGATCGGCGACCTTTTTCGGGTCATCGCTGAATTCCTTCAGGATGTTTGCGCGCAACTGAATTCCGCGAAAGCCGACTTCGCTGACGTCCTTGATCGCCTGCGTGTCGTTGCCGTCCCAGGTTATCGCGGCGTAGCCGAACTTAATGTCTGATTCTTTGGGCCCAGCAATAGCGGGCAAAACGGATGCGGCAGCGAGCGAGCCGATTCCCAGGACGAAATCGCGACGCGACTGTTGCATTACTTTACCTCCCATCAGGCGTTCGTAGCCCGGCTTTCAGGCGGAAGTTTTTAACACCCTTTAAGCCGAGCGACGGTACAAACTTCCGCCTGACTGAAGGCCGGACTACGAACCGCCTCGCTTCTCTAAGCAACGGCTGGCGCCGCGAATGCGGGCACCGCTACCAGCGCCGCTGCTCCACGCAGACGCGGATAGTCAAAGGGTGAAACAGTCCTAATGTCTGCATTCCTGGCGGCGGGCGTGAGAGCTCGCTCGGCCAACGCGCTCCGAACGGTCTCTTCGAGCATGTCCCACGCCGCGGCTATTTCTCCCCCGATGTAAATCCTGCCGGGATCGATCGTATTAATTAGCGTCGCCAGCCCAAGACCCAGATACCGCGCGGTTGATTGCAGAGTGGCAACTGCTTTCGCGTCGCCGGCGCGCGCCCGCGCGATCAGATCGTCAATAGTGAACGCAGCAATCTCTACCGGCAACGGACCGTTTTCGTTTAAGTTGCGACCGAAGTATCGGGACAATGTCGCAAGGTTGGAAACGTAAGCCTCCCAACAACCAGTCGATCCGCACGAGCAACGAGGACCGTCAAGGCTGAGCGGCACGTGACCGAATTCCCCCGCAATGTTGTGCTTGCCGCGCAGCATTTCGCCCCCGACAATCACGCCAACGCCGACGCCGTCCGATACTGCGACGAAAGCCAACTCGCTGATTGCGACCGCGTCGCCTCGCGCCGCCCAAGCTTGCCCGAACGCGCACGCTTTGGCCGAATTCTCGATGTGCACCGGAAGTCCGGTTACAGCCGCGAGTGGGCCGCGAATATCGACATCTCGCCACCCAAGCGTCGGAGCGTTGAGAACGAGGTTGGTATGCAAGTCGATCATGCCGGGCACCGCCACGCCTATTCCCTCGCAATCGCCGACTTCCTTGTGATCGGCGAGCACCTGCCTGATCCGCTCATTCAACTGCGCAACCAGCTTTTTCGGTGTCCGATTTGTGGGAAAACTTACCGGGCCGACCAGGGACCTGCAGAGGCGGTCAGTGACTTGAATGTAGGTTCGAGTCGCCCGGATGTCCACCGCTACGATTGACGTTCCGCGCGACTCGATGTACAGAAAAGTCGGCTTACGACCGCGCCGCGCTTCGCCGGTCAGCCCTTCGAAGATCAGGCGTTCGGCCAGCAACTGATTGACGATTAAGCTGACTGCGCCGCGACGAAGCCCCATCATTCGCGCGAGATCAGCCCGCGACATCGGTTGATGGGTGCGAATGAGGTTCAGCGCGATCTGCCGGTTTATCTCGCGCGACGTGCCACGCGTCGCAATCCTAAACTTCTGAGGATTTATTCGGCGCATACGACCCACACATCCTATCTCAAACGACCGCAGCCCCCAATTTCCGATCCTCAGAAGACGAGCTTCAATCCCAGTTGAATGTTTCGGCCGGGCGCAGCTCCGTTGATCGTGCCAAAAGAATTGCTGGGACTCGTGAGGCTGCCGTAGCTCGTACTTGGATTGTTCAGGTTCGTCTGGTTAAATGC
>DASXSR010000305.1:0-34853 GCA_036505875.1 Blastocatellia bacterium
CTGAAGTAGGAGAAGCTATGGAGCCGCCACATGTTACTTCGGTACGCGCGCTCAACGACTACCGGTTGGAAGTTCTGTTTGAGAACGGCGAGCGTCGGATATTCGACGTCAAACCGTATATGACTCACGGGGTTTTCCTGCGCCTGCGAAACCGTTCGCTTTTCAAGGCTGTTAGGGCGGTCTCGGGTTCAATTGAATGGCCGGGCGAGATTGATCTGAGCTATGAAACGCTATATCTCGGAGGAGTGACAGTTTCAAAGCATCAAAAAGCCCCAACACAAATAAAGGCGTCAGTCGATCGCCGCAAGAGCCGCAGTCGATTGCTGAGGGATAAGCACAGTCGGTACCAATCATCGAACGCCAAGCAATCGATTTCGACTGAGGAAGGTCTGGACGTCGCCAACAAGGTCGTGAACAAGGCGGAAGAAAACAATGTCAAATGCGCCTTGTGCGGGGGACTCGCAATGCACGTATACGGATTCACGCGAGCGACGGTGGACGTGGATTTCATAGCTGCGGCCAGATTGCCCCTGCCGGCTACTAGAGAGCTGGAGATGGGTGGCGAAGCCTACGGTGTACAATCAGACGACGAAAAAGAAATAGAGGTCGATTGGATTGTTCGCGACGATGAAAAGAAGGAAGTGTACGAAGCAGCCCTGGCCGGTGCTGTCTCAACTGACGATGGGCTGCCGATTATTACGCCTGAGTGGATGGTGATTCTGAAGTACATGGCCGGTCGCGGTAAGGATCAAATTGACCTGATGTGGTTACTCAGAGAAGAGGGGCTAGTTGATCGCGAGGTAGTGAAGAAACACATCAACGTTCTGTTTGGACGACATGCTTTCTGGCCACTCGCGGATATGGATAACTTGTTTCTTGAAGCTGATGTTATGAAGGCGCGAGATCAAAACGGAGCGTAGGCAGTATGAAAAGAGAATTGAATGTCTGTCGATAAGATCGGCGATCTGTAAACCGGAGAAAACAAGATGAAAGAAGCAGTGATAGTCACATCATTACGGACCGCAGTCGGCAAGGCGCCGCGCGGTACACTCAAAGACACAAGACCCGACGACATGGCCGGAGCCGTCATCAAAGCTGCAGTCGAGCGCACGCCCGGGCTCGACTCGTCGATGATCGAAGACGTCATCCTCGGATGCGCGATGCCTGAAGCAGAGCAGGGAATGAACGTCGCTCGGCAGGCTTCGTGGCTTGCAGGTGTGCCGAAAGAAGCGTCGGCGGTTACGATCAATCGGTTCTGCTCGTCTGGGCTTCAAGCCATCGCCTTCGCCGCCGAACGAATAATGGCCGGCTGGGCTGATTGCATCGTCGCCGGCGGGACCGAAACGATGAGCCTCGTACCGATGGGCGGAAACAAGGTCGTGCCTAACCCGACGCTTGTCGATAACTGGCCCGATTACTACTTGAGCATGGGGCTCACGGCTGAGAACCTCGCGAAGAAGTATTCAATCTCGCGTGAGGAAGCAGACGAGTTCTCGCTGCGCAGCCATCAGAAGGCAATCAACGCGATCAACGAAGGGAAATTCAAAGACGAGATCGTTTCGCTGACGGTCAAGACAATCGAGCTTGACGCTAAAGCAAAACGAGTCGTCAAAGAAAATGTCTTCGATACCGACGAAGGCCCGCGCGCGGACACCTCGATGGAAGCTCTGGCGAAACTCAAGCCCGCATTTCACGCGCGCGGGACGGTGACTGCCGGTAACTCGTCGCAGATGTCCGACGGCGCGGCTGCGGCTCTGGTGATGTCGGCTGATCGCGCGCGTGAGATCGGAGCGAAGCCGATCGCAAAGCTGATCGCCTTTGCGACCGCGGGGGTCGCTCCGGATTACATGGGCATCGGTCCGGTTGCTGCGGTACCGAAGGCGTTGAAGATCGCAGGCTTGAAGCTTGATGACATCGACTTGATCGAGTTGAACGAAGCCTTCGCGGCGCAGGCGTTGTCGGTGGTGAAGGAGCTTGGCATCAATCAAGACAAGCTGAACGTGAACGGCGGCGCGGTCGCTTTAGGTCATCCGCTCGGCTGCACCGGAGCGAAACTAACGGCGACGATCCTTCACGAGATGCAACGTCGCAACGCTCGGTACGGGATGGTGACGATGTGCGTTGGCGGAGGCATGGGCGCGGCGGGAATTTTTGAGTTGATGTGACTTGAGAGTTCAGACGGAATAGACCACGGATCGGACGAGTTTGACGAATCCGCACGGATCAGATCCGTGTTTTACCCGCGTCAACCGTCCAATCAGTGATCTAAGCGCAATACGAACTTCCGCCTGAAGGCGGTACTACGAAACTCGGAGGAGAACAAAGATTATGAGTAGCGCTGTAGAAACAAAAAGAGTAATCAAGGGCGGAAGCTTCATCCTTGAAGATCACGATCCCAGCTCGGTGTTTACGCCCGACGATTTGAGCGACGAGCACTTGTTGATCGCGCAGACGGCTCGCGAGTTCACCGAGAAAGAAGTGATACCGCTTGACGCCGAGATCGAGTCGAAAGATTACGAGTTGACTCGCGGCCTGCTGCGAAAAGCCGGCGAACTTGGGTTGCTTTCGATCGATATCCCCGAAGAGTACGGCGGCGCAGGGCTCGATTTGCTCAGCTCGCTGGTTGCTGCGGAAGCGTTGTCGGGGCAGGCGTCGTTTTCGGGATCTGTCGGCGCGCACACAACGATCGGGACTTTGCCGATCGCCTACTTCGGCACCGAGGAGCAGAAGAAGAAGTATCTGCCGAAGCTCGCGACGGCTGAGTGGGTTGGCGCTTACGCGTTGACCGAATCCGGCTCGGGCTCGGACGCGCTCGGCGCCAAGACTAAGGCCGTGCTGTCAGAAGACGGAAAGCACTATATCCTCAACGGTCAAAAGATGTGGATAACGAACGCCGGTTTTGCCGACGTGTTCACTGTGTTCGCCAAGGTCGACGGCGATAAATTCACTGCCTTCATCGTCGAACGCGATTTCCCCGGCGTCTCGATTGCGAAAGAGGAACACAAGATGGGACTGCACGGCTCGTCGACTTGCGCAGTGAACCTCGAGCAGGCGCAAGTGCCAGTGGAGAATGTACTCGGCGAGATCGGCAAGGGTCATAGGATCGCTTTCAACATTTTGAACATCGGACGCCTGAAGCTTGGTGTGAGCACTATTACGGCATCCAAGCGACTCACAACGATCGCGACTGATTACGCAAAGCAACGCTATCAGTTCGGTGTGCCTATCGCGTCGTTCGGGTTGATAAAGCACAAGATTGCCGAGATGGCCATTCGCACTTACGTGGCCGACAGCATGACTTATCGCACTGTCGGGATGATCGAAGACGCCTTCACTACGATTGACCGCGACAATCCCGAGCAGATGCTAAAGGCTGTTGAGGATTATGCCATCGAGTGCTCGATCTTAAAGGTTGTTGGAAGCGAGACGCTGGATTACGTTGCCGATGAAGCGGTGCAGATTTTCGGCGGCAATGGTTACTCGAAGGACTATCCAGTTGAGCGAGCTTATCGTGACGCGCGCATAAGCCGAATCTACGAAGGCACAAACGAGATCAATCGGCTGATCATTTCCGGTCAATTGCTTCGGCGCGCGGCGAAGGGAGAGCTCGCGTTATTTGCTGCCGCGAGGAAGCTGCAGGACGAAATGTTGTCGCCGTCTATGCCTGAAGAGCCCGCCAACGGAACTTTCGCACAAGAACGAGTCGCGCTCTCCAACGCCAAGAAAGCGGCGGTCGCAGTGCTGGGTTCTGCCGCACAGAAGTACCGCGACAAGGTGCAAGAACAACAAGAAGTCCTGGCGGCGGCAAGCGACATCATCATGGAGATTTTCGAAATGGAGAGCGCGATTCTCCGAACCGAAAAGTTCATCGCCGGTCGAGGCGAAGCGGCTTGCGCGAATCACATCGATGCGACTCGCGTGTTTGTTAATGACTCGATCCAGCGAGTCGAGCATCACGCGAAGACGGCTCTTGCGGCGATGGTGGAAGGCGACGAGCTGCGCATGATGATGGCAGTGCTTCGGCGTTATATGAAGTACACGCCGGTGAACACAGTTGCTGCTCGCCGCCGAATCGCAGATTCGACTATAGAAGCGGGAAAGTATAACCTATAAGAATTGCGGATTGCGGATTGCGGATTTCGGATTGCGGATTGAGGTTGTTGACCGCACTCTTCAAATCCGCAATCCGCAATTTACAATCCTCAATATGAAGGTTCAACGGATCAGCGTGCCGACGCCTTTCTATGTCGGTCCCGTCAATGTCTACCTGATTGAAGAAGACCCGCTCACGCTGATCGATGCGGGTCCGCGTGACGACGAATCTATCGAAGCGCTGAGATCGGGGCTGGCACGACTCGGTTATAAGCTTTCGGATATCAAGAGAATCATCATCTCTCACGCGCATTCTGATCACTACGGTCTCGCTCAGTTGATCGTTGAAGAGTCCGGCGCCACCGCTTACATCCACGAATGGGACGCGCCGGCAGTCTCCGCCGAAATGGATTATCAAGCGTATCGAAAGCTGCTCACGGCGGCCGGGGTTCCTCGCGAGATCATAGATCAAATGGAAGCGGGATACGAGAAGTTCCGGGGCTTCGCTTATCCGCTTAAGCGAGTTGAGGTGCTGAGAGATGAGGACGAGATTCTCTTCGATCACGAGAGCTTGACCGTAGTTCACACGCCCGGGCACACGCCCGGCTCGATTTGTCTACTGCGAACTGCAAACCGTCTCGTGTTCGCTTCGGATACGGTGCTTAAGACGATCACTCCCAATCCCGTCCTGAGTCCCGACCCGATTGACAGCACGCGGCGGTTTCAGTCGCTGGGCGAGTATCTTGTATCGCTGGCTCGAATTCGTGGGCTTTCGCCAACAGTATTGAAGGGGGGCCACGGAGACGACGTGACCGATTACGACGAGCATTTCCATCGGCTATATCGGTTTACGAAGTCACGACAGTCTAAGCTGCTATCGATGATCCCGAAAAACGGCGCGACCGCTTGGGAAGCCTCAATGCTATTGTTCCCCGAGACTCACGGCTATCATCGCTTCCTTGCGTTGTCGGAGACCGTAGCGCATCTTGACTACGCGGTCTCTGACAACAGACTTGTTATTGAGCGAAAGGACGACGAGCGTGAGGTTTACGAGCTAGCTTGAGGCCGCGATCAAATGGAGAGATCTGCATGATGACTCGGCCCCGTACGCTTTCCACCTAATCCAGAGAATACCTGCCAAACATTTACTGCTTGACAAACGAACCGGTTTAGAATAAAAGGGCACCTAGAACCGCCCCGTTTTTGCGAGCAAGAGCAGCCACGTGGCAGGCCTCGTGTGGCAAGGGTTATAATTTACTTGACGACCAGTGCCCGGGGGCTTCAACCGCAGCCAACCGATTGGCTCTTTGCAAAAATAGGAAAACAGGTGGCAACGCTTGGGCATCCTATAGAATGTGGAGTGTGAACGTGGACGAGATTCAAGCACAAGGTCGCGTATCTTTGAACCCGGAAATGAAGAGCCCTCGCGCGTCGGAGTTCGAGTCTAAGCTCGGCTCGCTGATCGTGGGACAGGAACGCGCCGTCCGTCGAATATCCGGGCTCTATCAAATCTACCTTGCCGGTATGCAGAACCCCGGCAGGCCGATAGGAACGATGTTGTTCCTGGGACCGACCGGCTCGGGAAAGACTCGCGTGGTCGAAGCGGCCGCCGAGGTGTTATTCACTGACGCGAACGCTGTTGTCAAAATCGACTGCGCGGAGTTTCAGCATTCGCACGAGATCGCCAAGCTCATCGGCTCGCCGCCCGGTTATCTGGGTCATCGCGAAACCGCGCCGATGCTCACCCAGGAGAATCTCGATAAGTATCACACCGAGCAAGACAAGCTGACGTTTGTTTTGTTCGATGAGATCGAGAAGGCGTCCGACGCGCTTTGGCAGTTGCTCCTGGGGATCCTGGACAAAGCTACGCTTACCCTTGGCGACAATCGAAGAGTCGACTTCTCGAAGTGTATGATCTTCTTAACGTCGAATTTGGGCGCGAAAGAGATGAGCGAGTTGATCACCGGCTCGATTGGCTTCGCGCCCGCGCGCGGTAAGAGGCTGCTGGAAGACGAAGTGGATCAAAAGATTTATCGGACCGCTTCCGAGGCCGCAAAGCGCAAGTTCTCGCCTGAGTTCATGAATCGAATCGACAAGGTCGTAGTGTTTCGCAGCTTGAAGGAATATCACCTCAAGCAGATCCTCGAGCTGGAGCTTGGCCAGGTCCAAAACCGAATCATGCGCGGCATCGGTGAAAAGTTTATCTTCACCTGCACCGACGAAGCGAAGAAGTTCCTGTTGGACGAGGGCATCGACTTCAAATACGGCGCGCGCCATCTGAAGCGAGCGATCGAACGATTTCTCGTGTATCCGATATCTAACCTCGTGGCGACCGAGCAAGTGGCGACCGGCGATCTTGTGATCATCGACTACGACGCCGAGACGGGTAAGCTCACGTTCACCAAGTCCGAGGGCGGAGCGCTAATTGATCCATATCGCGAAGCGTACGGCGAGATGTTCGAAGTTAGACAAGAGTTGGCGGCGGCAGCCGAAGTGACTGACGGCGGCGTCACGACTGCGCCGCTCAAGGCGATTGAGAAGTAACGGCCCTGGGAGAGCAGGCATCTTGTCTGCTTCCCTCGGCAAGAACAGCGGCAGCAGGCAAAGATGCCCTGCGCTCCCAGGCCCGGTGAGAGGAGTCTCCGCCGGGCTTGCTTGTTCTATGACTCGGGGAAATTGCGAGCAACTTTGCGAATGAACGAAACCGCACCCTTACTAATTGGCATCACGAGCAGACTCGAGTCTTTGCTCGAATGGCTGAAAGCTTTTGGTCCGCTTGGATTATTTGGAATATCACTAATTGACTCGTTTGTTCCGCTGCCTGGAGGTCCCGATGGGGTGATGATCTTGCTTAGCGCAGGTAATCAAGAGCTCATGCCGGTTTACGCATTGGCCGCGACTGCAGGTTCTGCCATTGGGAGCTTTCTGTTGTATCAGGCGGCGCGGCGCGCCGGGGTAGCCGCGCTCAAGCGAGTCAAACCCGCAAGGCGTGACCGAATCGAGAACCTGTTGGGCCGATATGATCTCGTGGCGGTGATGGTGCCGGCGGTGCTTCCGCCGCCTTTTCCGTTCAAACCCTTCATTCTCGGCGCCGGCGTATTTCGACTGAGAGCATGGAGATTCATCACCGCGATTTTCATTGGGCGCTTAATCAGGTTCTTACTCGAAGGCTGGCTGGCAATAAGATTCGGAAACGACGCGCTTCAAATAATCCGACAGCACGGCTGGAAAGTACTGATCGCGGCGGCGATATTAGCAGGGCTGGCGTTCTTTGTAAGCTTCCTTCGCTCACGCCGTCCAAAACAGATGAACGTCGTTCAAGCGCCCCGTACGTAGGGACGAACTGATTTCGGTCTACGTGTAAACTTGCTGGAAATGGAACTTTTCGGCCCCAACGCGCGTGTGGTAACATTAACAAATTTGGAGGAGTGCATCTGTTTTATATTCGAAAGGTTATCTTGTTGATTGCGCTATGCCTGCTGATCCTGCCTGTGGCGGCGCGCGCGTTAAACGATTGTCTGAGAGTGATGCCCGTTGAGGAGCTGACCAGGCAGTCAATTCTAATCGCCAGAATCAAAGTTCATAAAGTCGAGAAGGCAAAATATCGCGGCGAGTTCAACCAGTTGGCCGAGTTGCAGCCAGTTGATGTGATCGACGGCGATTTCACGCTCAAAGAAATCTTTGTTCTCGCGCGCTCCGGCGTGCGATGCGCCGAAGATAACTACAACAAAGACGATGAAATGCTGGTCTTCCTCGAGCCGCAAGACAGCTTGTTCCACACAGTGAATTATCAGTACGGTCAGTTCGCAATAGCCGGCGATGTCGTCAGAGGATGGCGAGATAAGACGAATAAGCCCGTCGATAAGCCTTACGCGGAAGTTAAGGGCCAAATCCTGGCATGCCTTCGCGCTGCACGGTCGCCGAAACCTCCCAACGAGCAGCCGCAAAAACCGACGCAGCCCTCCAAGCCTCCTATTCCCTGATCGGGTCTATTCATTGTCGAGACTAGAGTTTTATTGACAATCGGGACAACGTCGGTGATAATCTGAAGACCAATCTCAAGTCCCCGCGGATCATCTTCGCAGTTGTGGGAGGAATCAAGGGTGGAAAACGAGCGTCAGGAGAGACTGCGCCGACGGATAGAAGAGATCGTGCGAACGCGGGTGGGCTCGCTCAATCAGGACATCAGCCGGCTTCAACAAGAGATTAATGAATCATTCAACCGTTTGCGTGAACAGACTGATGTAGCTGCTTCGATAATCGATGACGATGAATCGGTTTCGCAAATCGCCGCTGAAGTGAACGCCCAGGTCGATGAAGCGAGCACCCAAAGCGTGCGCCTCGGGGCAGACATCGCGCTGTTGAGGGACTCGGTCAGCGAGCTTGAAGAGCAGCGAACTCAAGCAGAAGTCTTGAATGCACTCATAGCGCGTGTTTCCAACTTTGCTCCGCGTGTTGTGTTGTTCGTTGTTAAGAGTGGCAATGCGGTCGGTTGGGCGGCGCGTGGGTTGGAAGACGGCCCGGGCGCGGGGCAGATACGCGGAATGTCGATTCCGTTGCAATCGCATACGGTGTTGGGAGCCGCGGTCAACTCGCAGCAACCTTTTTACGGCTCGCCCGATTTGCAATCGGAAAACCAGAGTTTGATTACACGACTTGGCGCGCTCCATCCTCAAAGAGTTCTCGCCGTGCCGTTGAAGGTAAGAGGGAAGACGGCCGGGCTGGTTTATGCTGACTCGGCTGAACGCGGAGAAAGCGCCATCAATGTCGAGGCGATTGAGTTGTTGACTAACACCGCTGGATTGGTTGTCGAGCTTGTGTCGCTTCGAGCCAGGATCTCAGAGGGTGTGCAAGCTCCGAGACCGGCTGCATCGACTCCAGCTGCGGTGCCCGCTCCGACAACAAGTGCGGGAATTCAATCAGGTGGCCTGCAGCAGCCGCTCGCACAGCCTTCGGTGGACGCGAGGCCGGCTGGTGCACCGTCGCCGACGTTTTTCAGGCCGACGGCCGAGCCTGCCGTTGGATCGACGTTCGCGGCTTCAGGGCCCGCTTCCAGCGGGCTGCACGAGGAGGAGGAGAAGGCGCACAATGACGCGCGTCGATTCGCCAGGTTGTTGGTGAGCGAGATAAAACTCTACAACGAACAAAAGGTTGCCGAAGGACGTCGGACGGGCGATCTGTATGATCGACTCAAGGAAGATGTAGACCGCAGCCGGCAGATGTACGACAAGCGCGTTATTCCAAGCGTGGCCGCTAAATTTGACTATTTCTATGATGAATTGGTCAGCACTCTTGCGGAAGGCGACCCATCCAAACTCGGCTCGGATTGTCCGGGACCCTCGGTCGCAGTGGGAAATTGAAGACTCCCTCGGAGCGCAGGCATCCCCGCCTGCTTCAGAGACTCGCAGGCAAGGACGCTCCCAGGATTCCTTTGTGTCGGATCACTCTCAAGTCCTAGGAGCAATAATGCGCAAACGCATCGCATTTGCACTTTTGCCCATAATAACGTTCGCCCTGGTTACACCCCTGACGGTCTCGTGTCAGCGCGGGCCGAAGGATCCTGACGCCGGCATCGAGGAGCTTCAGAGGTTGGCGCGCGACGGGAACGGAAAGCCGGCCGTCAGCGATTTGACCGGCATTGAAGCTCGTTATCCCCGGTCGCGGGCCGCAGCTCTCGCGCGGTTTCTTCGAGGGTACCTTTATTACACGGTCCAAAATTATCAAGCTGCTAATGAAGCGCTTGACACCAGGATGATTGGCTCTGCCAGCGCGCTCGCTGATTATGCACTGTTCTTTCGGGCGGAGAGCGAGGCGGCCGTCAACGCCAAGAGCGACGCCCGGCGCGACTTCAACGCCGTCTACTCAAAACATCCCGATTCTTTGAAGGCACGTGAAGCCAGACTTAGAGCCTCGGAAATCGCGATTGCGCTCGGCGATCCTGCCGGCGCAATCAAGGAACTCGCAAGGATGGTCGAAGCAAACGACGCCAATGCGATCTATGTGACGGCTCAAGCATTTGAGTCGATTGGAAAAACCGATCAGGCTACGTTGCAATATCTCCGAATCTACTACGAGCTTCCCGCCACGACGGCGAGCGTTCAAGCGGAGGCGAGGCTTGCTGCGTTGAACGCGTCCCCTAAAGACACTCCCGGGTCGTTTGAACAGGAGCGATCGCGAGCCGACGCCTTGTTCGACGCCAATCAGTACGCTGAAGCGGCGATCGCGTATGAACAGTTGTTCGCTCGCTTCCCGGAAGCCGACCGGATCGACGAGATTCATTTGCGCCACGGCGTGAGCCTGTTTAATAACAAGCAAGCTGCGAATGCCGTAGGCGTGCTCGCTCGCGTGAGCGATCGCAACCCTGAGCTGCGCGCTGAAGCGTTGTTTAATCAGGCTGAAGCGTTGCGTCGCGCGACTCGTTCTTCTGAGTCTTCGGTGTTGGTCGATCGCTTACTCAATCAGTATCCGAAGAGTCACTGGGCCAACGAAGCACTCTACAGTCTCGCGACCTATCTAAAGAAGCAAGATCGCGAATCAGAAGCAGCTACTCGCTATCGGCAACTGCTTGCTTCTTATCCAAAGAGTGGCTACGCGCCGGAGGCTTCTTACAATCTCGGTTGGTTTGCGTATCGTTCGAAGAATTATTCCGAGGCTGCGCGCATACTCGAGCAGCATCTGGCGAACTATCGATACCCAGAGACGAAGTTTATCGGCGAAGCATGTTTCTGGGCGGGGAAGTCTGAGGAGCGGATGGGCCACAAATCGCGAGCGCTAGCGTTATATGATTTGGTGAACGAGCGCTACCGCTACGGTTATCACGGTTACGTCGCAGGACTTAGATCGGCGGCGCTGCGAAAAGCAGAACCGGCGCTCAAGCCCGAACAGCCGAAGCCGGGCTCGGACCTCGAAGTGATTCGCGCGAACGTCTTGCAGGTTGAGCCAATTCAGGAAACAGCTAATGGCTCAGAAGCCGGCCGGCTTGCGAAGGCCAATGATCTGGAAATCATCGGGCTCGACGAGTTTGCAATCAAGGAGCTGAACAAGGCTCTGGAAGCCGCTCCCACGTCACCGAAGCTCAATTTGCGATTGGCTGAGTTGTACTCGCGTCGCGGCGAAACTTTTCAAGCGACGTTGGTACTGCGAAAGGGCTATCCGGATTTGTACTCGTATCGCGACGCGGACTTGCCGCGCGAGGCGTGGGAGATATTCTTCCCTCTCATTGCCTGGAGTACGATCAAACAAGAAGCTAAGCGATACAGCATCGACCCTTACGTGGCCGCAGGCTTGATTCGCCAGGAAAGCGTGTTCAATCCAAATGCAATTTCGCGCGTTGGCGCTCGCGGATTGATGCAAGTAATGCCGGCCACCGGACAGTTGATCTCGAAACGACAGGGCAACGGCGCAATCACTGCAGCCGATCTATATAACCCGTCACTCAATATCAAGCTCGGAATGAACTACCTCGCGCAGATGCTCGGAGAGTTCGGACGAATCGAGTACGCTGCGGCGGCTTACAACGCGGGACCGGGGCGAGCTCGAGCCTGGATCGCCCAGCGCGGCTCGATGGACATCGAAGATTGGATCGAGAGCGTCCCGTTTTCCGAGACCCGCGGCTACATCCAGAACGTCCTCCGCTACGCCGCGAACTACCGAAGGTTTTACAAAGAATAGTAAGATGTTTTCGTGCCGAAGCACCGAGAACGAAATGAGAGTCGAGAATTGAGGATAGAAGATCGCAAGTGCGATCCTCGATTCTCGGATCTCAGTAGTCGGCGCTTGGGGGTTGTTTTTCTCTCACTCTTGCTGATCGCGTCTATCACCTTCGCCACGCAAGCTCCTTCGCGCACGCGATCCGCTTCGGCAACCGCCCGCGCCAGGGCAACTGGCGCGCTCAGGGTGATCACCGGCCATCCGGAATCAGTCATTTTCATTAACAGCATTCGACACGGAGCAACGAACGAAAAAGGCGAGCTCGACCTGCCGCACGTTTTCGCTGGCGCGTTCCCGGTTCGAGTCAGGACGGTCGGCTACGCTGACTGGAATGGATCAGTGGTCATCGCCGCCGGCGGAAATCGCACCCTTCGAGTGACGCAGCTACCGACTACCGACGAGGCAACGCTGCATTATCAACGCGGCGAATCGTTGCGAGACAAAGGTAAGAACAAAGAGGCGGTTGAGGAGCTTAGGAAGGCCGTGTCGTTGCGCTCCGCCTTTCCCGATCCACATACCGCGATGGCTCGAAGCCTGATCGCGCTTCAGGACTTTCGGGAAGCCGAGGCGCAAATTCGGGCGGCGATGAAGCTCGGAGCGCGAGCGCAGATCGACGCGCAAACCGTGCTGGCGAATCTTCGGCGCTCGCAGGGACTGATAGACGAATCAATTGTCGAATATAGAAAGGCGATTCTTCTCGCACGAGGCAATGCGTTCGAAGCGCACATCGGGCTCGCGATAGCCCTTAATGAACTCAGTCAATCGCACAACGATCGTCGGTTGATCGATGAGATAGCCAGAGAGTACCGCATTGGAATAACACAAGACATGGAAACCGAGCCGATTCTTTATTATCAGCTTGGGGAGATCCTCGAGAAGGCAAATCGCGCGAAAGAAGCGATTGAAGCCTATCGCAACTACTTGCGACTCGATCCCGAAGGCGAATATGCTTCTGCGGTTGAATCAATTATCAAAAGATTGAAGGAAGAGGACAAGGAAACCCACCATTAAGGCACCAAGTCATCGGGAGAACGTTTGTGGCGTAGTGTCTTTGTGGTGACATCAGTTATGTCGAAACAGATCGTATCCCACAAGGCTAACCAATTCACCGAGTCAGTCATCCGCGACATGACTCGACAGGCGCAGCTTTACAGCGCAATCAACCTCTCCCAAGGGTTTCCGGATTTCGCCGCGCCTGAAGAAATAAAGCTCGCCGCTTGCGACGCGATCATGGCCGACGTCAATCAGTATGCGATCACCTGGGGCGCCAAAAGTTTTCGCGACGCGATTGCGGAGAAGTCTTCTTGGTATCTGGGACTGGAAGTTGATCCCGAACGTGAGATCACGGTCACGTGTGGCTCAACCGAAGCGATGATGGCGGCGATGATGGCCATCGTGAATCCCGGCGACGAGGTCATCGTCTTCGAGCCGTTTTATGAGAACTACGGACCCGATGCGATTCTTTCAGGGGCGACGCCTCGATACGTTACACTATATGCCCCCGACTGGCATTTCAACCTGGACGAGCTTGCAGCAGCGTTCAATGACAATACTAAGGCAATCATCATCAACACTCCGAATAACCCGACGGGCAAGGTTTTCTCGCGTGAAGAGCTTCAAACCATCGCAGAGCTTTGCCACAAATGGAATGTGATTGCGATCACCGACGAAATTTACGAGCACATCCTGTTTGGGGGCAAGAAGCACATCGCAATTGCGACGCTCGACGGAATGCGCGATCGCACGATCACGATCAACGGATTGTCTAAGACTTACAGCGTGACCGGGTGGCGAGTGGGTTACACGATCGCTCCGCCCGAAATCACCCTTGCGATTCGCAAAGTGCATGACTTCCTGACCGTGGGTGCTGCGGCCCCGTTGCAGGAGGCGGGCACGCATGCCTTGAGACTGCCACGTTCATATTACGACAAGCTGCAAGCAGACTACGCAGCGCGCCGCGACCGAATACTTGGCGTACTTAAAGATGCGGGCTTCCGCTGCTTCGATCCTGATGGAGCTTACTACGTGATGACGGACATCAGCGCGTTCGGCTACAAGGACGATGTCGAGTTCGCTCGCTTCCTGGTGAAGGACATCGGCGTGGCCGTCGTGCCGGGGAGCAGCTTCTATCACGAGCCGGCGTTGGGGCGCTCACAGGTGAGATTCACGTTTTGCAAGAAGGACGAAACGCTCGCTGCTGCGGAAGAGCGGCTGCAGAAACTCAAATCGCTCCCTAATCGGCGATAAGCAGCCTTGGATCACAGGCTCCGCTGATGGTCATAATCCGAAGGCTTTGCCAAGCTGCTCATCAATGACACCATCTCGGGCTCTGTGCATAGCAAGTCCTTAAGAGTCATTCTCGTAAGCACCTGATCAACAGCATTCTGCAATGCGCGCCACAGCGAGCGTAACGAGCAATCAATCGAGTGCGTGCACAGGTTCTCGAACCCTGAGTGACGATCGCAGAAGTCCGGTTCGAACAAACGGCCGCCCAGCGGATAGAGCGCTTCGCCTATGGTTATCTGTTCCGGAGGCCGCGAAAGCGCGTATCCTCCCGCCGCCCCCCGCGCACTAGTCACCAATCCGCCTCGCCTGAGAATGCGCATGAGCTTGGCGACGTATTCAGGAGAGATCCCTTCGGCTCGGCTGATTTCGGGAATGGTCAGAGTGCCGCCGTCACCTCGAGCGCCTATGCGGAGCAGGCATCGAAGTCCATATTCTTCCTGAGAGCTTAATTTCATGCTCGTAACCTCGTCTGAATGATCCGTGAAACGTGATCCGTTATTCGTGATCTGTGAAAAGAAAAACTGTCAAGAATCACGCATCACGCATCACTCCTCACTCCTCAAAACATCCCGAGTTGGAGCTTTGCCGCATCCGACATCTTGTCCATGCACCACGGCGGATCCCAAACCAGCTCGACCTTGACGTCTGCCACGCCCGAGACCGATCGCACCTTCTGTTCGACTTCCAGCGGAAGACTTCCGGCGACCGGACAGTTGGGCGCGGTCAGCGTCATCTTTATCTTCACGTTGCCCGAAGGCTCGACGTCGATATCGTAGATCAATCCAAGCTCGTAAATGTCAACTGGGATCTCAGGGTCATAGCACGTGCGCAACACTTCAACTATTGGTTCCTTGAGATCGATGACTTTCATTTCGCGTTCAGCTTCCATGGTTACTCCGTGGATACAGGCTCGCCGTTCCCAGCTAGCGCCGCCCGCAGCGTGTGCCAGCCGAGCGTAGCGCACTTCACGCGAATCGGAAACTCGCTCACGCCTGAGAACACCTCAAGTTTTCCTAGATCCGGCGCATCAAGCTTAGCCGCTTTTCCAGTTACCAGATCGTGAAACGTCTCGAACAGGTCTTCAGCCTGTGAGCGCGTCTTACCCTTCAATGTCTCAGTCATTATTGAAGCGGAGGCCGTCGAGATTGCGCAGCCCGATCCTTCAAACCTGACGTCCTTTACAACGTCGTTATCCAACTTCACGTAGACCTTCACCTTATCGCCGCACAGCGGGTTGTAACCTTCAGCGCTCCGATTTGCTTCCTGGAGCTTGCCAAAGTTTCGCGGACGCCTGCCGTGATCGAGAATCAGCTCCTGGTAAAGTTCGTGAAGATCGGTCATGAATGAAAGACCTCCTTCGCCTTGTAAATCCCGGCCACCAGCGCATCGATTTCTTCTTTGGTGTTATAGAACGCCAGCGAGGCGCGCGAAGTAGCCGGCACGCCGAATCGATCCATGACGGGCATCGCGCAGTGGTGGCCAGTGCGAATCGCAATCCCTTCGCGGTCGAGGATCGTTCCGATGTCGTGCGGATGAATGCCTTCGATGACGAACGACAGAACGCTCGCTTTCTCTTTAGCCGTGCCGATCAATCGAAGCCCCGGAATTCTCGAGAGGGCCTCAGTGCCGTACGCCAGAAGGTCGTGCTCGTAGCCTGCGATTTCGTCCAGCCCAACTTCAGTCACATAATCGATCGCAGCCCCGAAGGCTATCGTTCCTGCGATGTTTGGCGTGCCCGCCTCGAACTTATGCGGCAGGACGTTGTAGGTCGTCTTCTCGAAGGTGACCGATGCAATCATGTCGCCGCCGCCTTCGTACGGAGGCATCGCGTCGAGCAGGGCGGTCTTACCGTACAGCACCCCGATGCCGGTCGGGCCGAAGAGCTTGTGACCGGACAGCGTGTAGAAGTCGCAGTCGAGCCGCTGCACGTCGATTCTCAAATGTGGCGCAGCTTGCGCGCCGTCAATTAGCACGGGGATGCCTCGACGATGAGCCGCCTCGACGATCTTGCTAACGGGATTGATCGTCCCCAGCGAATTGGCTACGTGGGCCACCGCAACGATTCGGGTTTTCTCGCTTAGCGACTTCTCAAACTCGTCCCAGATCAATTCGCCGTCGTCGTTGATTGGCGCCACCCGCAGCCGCGCGCGCTTCTCCTCGCAGAGGATTTGCCACGGAACGATGTTCGAGTGATGCTCCATCGTGGTGATCAGCACTTCATCGCCTTCGCCGACGTTTGCGCGACCGTAGCTGCTCATCACGAGGTTTATTGCCTCGGTTGTTCCACGGACGAAAATTATCTCGTGAGCATGCGGAGCGTTGATGAATCGCTGCGCCTTCAGTCGCGCCTCTTCGTACTCTTTGGTTGCGCGTTCGCTCAACGCGTGAACGCCGCGGTGGATGTTTGAATTATCCGAAGAGTAGTAACGCGTTGTGGCTTCGATCACCGTGCGCGGCTTCTGACTGGTGGCGGCGTTGTCCAGATAAATCAGCGGCTTGCCGTGAACGGATTGTTTCAGTATCGGAAAATCCTCTCTGATCTTATTCACGTCGAGGTGCGTTCGTTTTTCGGAAGCCGAAACCTCCCTGATCGCTTTCATCATGCCTCCGTGTGAGTGCGCCGACTCGATAATCGCGACAGCAGCGCGCATTCGAGCCTCACGCGCAGCCCGGCGATTTTCATCTTGTTCAAAACGTCGTCGGCGAAACCATAAGTCAGCACCGCCTGCGCTTCATCCTCTCCGATACCGCGCGAGCGCAAATAGTAGATCGCGTCATCGTCCGGGTGTCCGATGCTTGTTCCGTGAGTGCACTTCACGTCATCGGCGTTGATCTCGAGCTGCGGCTTGCTGTTGATCGTTGCTTCTTCCGAGAGCAACAAATTCTTGTTGCTCTGGCGAGCATCGGTCTTCTGTGCGTCCTTTCGCACAACTATGCTGCCGTTGAATACGGCGCTGGACCGATCGCTGAGGATGCCTTTGTAAAGCTCACGGCTAGCGCCGTGCGGCTTCACGTGATCGATCACGGTGTGGTTATCGACGTGCTGATTATCGGCGGTCACGTACAACCCGTTGAGCGTGCACTGAGCGCCTTCGCCGTCGAGTACAACGTTCACGTCGTTGCGAACGAGCGCGCCGCCAAACGACGTCGAGTGAGAAGTGAAGCTGCTGGAGCGAGCTTGATAGGCTTGGAGGGTCGCGACGTGATATGCCGCGGCGCTTTCGTCCTGAAGCTTGTAGTGCTCAACGACTGAATTCTCGCCCGCGACAATTTCGGTAACGGCGTTAGTGAAATAGACACCATCTTCAAGCCCAACATAGTCCTCGATGATAGCCGCCTGGCTGGCCTCGCCGACGATCACCAGACTGCGCGGATGTGAAGCAATCCGCTCACGCGCAGTCGAAACGAACAGCAAGTAAATCGGCCGCTCGAGGGGCACGTCCTGCGCTATTTCGACAAACGCACCGTCTTCCAAGAACGCGGTGTTGAGAGCAACGAAGGCTTGCCGGTCGAAGCTCGCGTGGCGCGCCAGGTGCGCCTTCAGGCCCGGCGCTTCATTCTTGATGGCTTCAGCAAGACTTGTGACTGTTATCCCTCTCGGCGCGTCGGGCGACGACAGCTCGCGGCTGTAGTGGCCATCGACGAATACTATGCGACTGCCCTGCTCGCAAAAAGCTGTATCCGCGAAAGGCATGTGCGCTAAACGGTCGGCGGTTAAACCACCGGGCCCTGGCTCGGCAATCTGAAACGGAATCTTCGTAATCGGAGCGACGTTGGTAAATTTCCAGTCTTCCAACTTGGTTGTCGGAAAACCCAACTCGGTGAAGCGCGCGATCGCATTGTTGCGCAAGCTGTTAAGCCACGAATCGCCGTTTCGCCCCCGTCGCTTTTCAAGCTGAGCGAAGTTTGAAAGATAAACATCTGGCGTTTTCCTGGCTCCGGTCATCGCGTGGACACTCCTGACTTAGCCGGCTCGGCGCTTTCTTCCAGCCAGGCGTAGCCCCTCTGTTCGAGCTCGTGAGCCAAATCCTTTCCCCCCGACTTGACTATCCGACCATCCGACAGCACGTGAACAAAATCAGGCACGACGTAGTTCAAGAGCCGCTGATAGTGCGTGACCAGCACGATCGCACGCTCCGGCCCGCGAAGTCGGTTGATCCCGTCGGCGACGGTCTTGAGCGCGTCGATGTCCAGGCCGGAGTCCGTCTCGTCGAGAATGGCCAGCTTAGGTTCGAGCACCGCCATCTGGAACACTTCGTTACGCTTCTTCTCGCCGCCCGAGAACCCCTCGTTCACCGGACGATTCATCAAGCTCTCGTCCATCTGAAGCACTTTCATTTTCTCGCGCATCAGCTTGAGAAAATCCATCGCGTCAAGCTCGTCCAGTCCGCGATGCTTCCGAATCGAGTTGAGCGCGGCTCGCAAAAAATAGGTGTTGCTGACGCCGGGTATCTCGACCGGATACTGAAATCCGAGGAATACGCCCTCGCGAGCCCGCAACTCGGGTGACATCGCCAGCAGATCGTTGCCTTCGTAGAGCACTTGTCCGTCAGTCACCTCGTAACCCTCGCGTCCCGCAAGCACGTGTGCGAGAGTGCTCTTGCCTGACCCGTTGGGGCCCATGATGGCGTGAACTTCGCCGGTGTTCACGGTGAGATCGATACCTCTCAGGATTCCGTTGTTGTTGACGCTCGCATGTAGATTCTTGATTTCTAGCATTCGTGTCCTCAAACAAAATTTAGTTAGGATTTACAGGATGAATCGGATTCTTTCAGGCCAATGTTTGTTAGTCCTGTAAGTCCCGTCGATTTCACCCGACGCTTCCCTCTAAGCTGACGCCGAGAAGCTTTTGAGCCTCGACTGCGAATTCCATCGGCAGCTCGCGAAAGACTTGTTTGCAGAAACCATTGACGATCATGTTGACTGCGTCCTCGCTCGATAACCCGCGCTGCCGGAAGTAAAAAATTTGGTCTTCGCCAATCTTCGAAGTTGTGGCCTCGTGCTCCAACTGCGCAGTGGAGTTCTTCACTTCGAGATACGGGAACGTGTGTGCGCCGCACTTGTCGCCGAGCAGCAGCGAGTCGCATTGCGAGTAGTTGCGCGCGTTCTTGGCGTTCTTCGCAATCTTCACCATGCCCCGGTACGTGTTTTGTCCGTGACCTGCCGAGATACCTTTGGACACGATCGTGCTGCGAGTGTTCTTGCCCAGATGAATCATCTTGGTGCCCGTGTCGGCCTGCTGATAGTTGTTGGTCAACGCCACCGAATAGAATTCGCCTATCGAGTTGTCGCCTTGCAAGATGCAGCTCGGATACTTCCAGGTTATCGCGGAGCCGGTCTCGACTTGCGTCCAGGAAATCTTGGAATTCTTACCGAGACACTTGCCGCGCTTGGTGACGAAATTATAAATCCCACCTTTTCCTTCTTTGTCTCCAGGATACCAGTTCTGTACGGTCGAATACTTGATCGTCGAGTCGTCGTGCGCAATCAACTCGACGACCGCGGCGTGAAGCTGGTTTTCATCGCGCATCGGCGCCGTGCAGCCTTCGAGATAGCTCACGTAGCTTCCCTCGTCCGCGATGATCAACGTGCGCTCGAATTGCCCGGTGTCCTTGGCGTTTATGCGGAAGTAAGTCGACAGCTCCATCGGGCAGCGCACGCCCTTTGGTATGTAACAGAACGATCCATCGGTGAACACCGCAGCGTTGAGCGCAGCGAAGAAGTTGTCGGTGTAAGGCACGACTGAGCCCAGGTATTTCTGGATCAACTCAGGATGCTCCCGAACAGCCTCGGAGAACGAACAGAAAATGATTCCCAGTTCGCCTAGTTTTTCCCTGAACGTCGTAGCAACCGAAACACTATCGAACACCGCATCGACCGCCACGCCGCTGAGCGCTTCTTGTTCGCGCAACGGGATACCGAGCTTCTCGTAGGTCTTGAGCAGCTCTGGGTCGACCTCATCCAGACTCTTCGGTCGGTCTTTCAACTTCTTTGGCGCTGAGTAATAAACGATGCTCTCGTAGTCGATCGGTGGATAATGAACGTTCGCCCACTTTGGTTCGGCTTCGGCTCTCTCCAGGCTTGCCCAGTGGCGGTATGCGTTTAGTCGCCACTCGAGCATGAACTCGGGCTCATTTTTCTTCGCCGAGATCAATCGTATCACGTCCTCGCTCAGCCCTGGCGCCACCGAGTCAGTCTCAATATCGGTGACAAATCCCCACTTGTACTCGCGGTCGACCAGCGATTGAAGCGCTTCATTGTTGGTAGCCATCGATTCCTCTTCGTGTTCTTATTTGAACAGCCGTTCAAATAGTAGAGAATCTGTACTTCAAAGTCAAGATTGAGGCTGATCGTTGTCCGAGTCGGGTTAAGACTCACTATTCGTTTACTTAGCGGAAGCGCAAGCGAAAGCTTAAGTGGTGTGTAGAGGCTTGACGCCGATTGCGAAGAATCCTAAAGTCCAAAGTGAGGCTAGGGAAAGAAAATGGCACTAAACCTTCCGATTTACATGGACAACCACGCGACGACGCCCTGCGACCCGCGGGTGTTCGAAGCGATGCGCCCTTATTTCATCGAGACGTTCGGAAACGCCGCCAGCCGTAATCATCAATTCGGTTGGCAGGCTGAAGAGGCGGTCGAGAACGCGCGCAAACAGGTAGCCGAACTGATTGGGGTATCGCCTAAGGAGGTCGTGTTCACCAGCGGCGCGACAGAGTCTGACAACTTGGCAATAAAGGGTATCGCCGAAAACTATCGAGAGCGGGGTAATCATATCGTGACCGTCATCACCGAGCACAAGGCTGTGTTGGACAGTTGTAAGAGGCTCGAGAAATACGGCTTCAAGGTCACGTATCTTCCAGTTGACAGCGAAGGTTTGATCTCGCCCGATGATGTGAGGGCGGCAATCACTGACAAGACGATTCTCGTATCGGTGATGATGGCTAACAACGAAATCGGAGTGATTCAACCGATCGCGGAAATCGGGAAGATATGCAGAGAAAGGGAAGTGTTTTTCCACACTGACGCCACGCAAGGCATCGGCAAGATCCCGTTCAACGCTGACGAACTGAACGTCGATCTCGCTTCGATGACCGCACATAAGATTTACGGACCGAAGGGCGCCGGCGCGCTGTACGTCAGACGCAAGAACCCGCGGGTAAGCCTCGCGTCGATGATGGATGGGGGAGGCCACGAGCGCGGCATGCGAAGCGGGACGTTGAATGTCACCGGCATCGTCGGACTGGGCAAAGCTTGCCAGATCGCCGGGGAAGAAATGGCGAGTGAGAACGAACGATTATTGACACTGCGTGAGAAGCTGCGCAGAGGAATTGAGAATGGACTCCCGGATGTTTCGATCAACGGGCATCTGACGAAGCGGCTGCCCGGAAACCTCAATGTGTCATTCGCGCACGTAGAAGGCGAGCTGCTCCTGACCAGCCTAAACGATATCGCAGTCTCATCGGGGGCGGCTTGCACGTCGACGAGCATCGAGCCGAGCTACGTGCTGAAGGCGATCGGCGTTAGCGATGACCTGGCTCACAGCTCGATTCGGTTCGGGCTGGGTCGATTCAATACTGAAGAAGAAGTCGACTATGCCATTACCCGAGCTGTTGAGACTGTTAGAAAACTGCGAGAGCTTGCGTCAGTTTGGGAGGCTTCTGCCAAAACGGGACTCTAGGTCCGGAAGGTCGCTCAATGCGAGGAGTCTATGGCTGCTGAACTCTGTCCGAAATGTTTAACGATTCAGAACATGAGAGTTGAAACTTCCACCAGACAAACTCTCGATTCTCAGGGTAAGAAAAAGAAGATCAAGACAACGAGTTATCACTGTGAGGCGTGCAATTCGTTTGTTCGGAACGAGGAACAAGAGATAATTGGCGAGTGACGCCGATATGAGGGTTTATCTTGACAACAGCGCTACGACCGCGGTGTCGCCTGAAGTCATCGAGGCGATGTTGCCGTATTTCTCCGATGAGATGGGCAACGCGCAGTCCGTTCACTCGTTTGGGCAGCGCTCCAAAGCGGCGCTTGAGAAGGCGCGTCGTCAAGTCGCCGGTCTGATAAATGCATCTCCAACTGAGATTGTCTTTCTATCTGGTGGCACCGAAGCTGACAACTTCGCAATACGTGGAATAGCTGAAGCTCACCGCGATCGCGGCAACCATATTATCACGACACAGATCGAGCACCCCGCGGTCCTGTCAACATGCGAGGCCCTTGAGAAGGCCGGTTTTCGAGTTACCTATCTTCCGGTCTCTCGCGAAGGGCTCGTACATATTAGCGACGTGCGCGACGCAATCAGCGAGGACACAACCCTGATTTCGGTGATGCTCGCGAACAACGAGACGGGAACGATCCAGCCCATCGAGGAAATCGCGGAAATTGTGGCTGAAGCTCGGGCGCCAGGCCGCCGTCAATTGTATCTTCACACGGACGCAGTTCAGGCCGTCGGAAAGATACCGGTCGACGTCGAGCGGTCGAGGGCCGATCTGCTTTCACTCTCGGCGCACAAGTTTCATGGACCGAAAGGCGTCGGTGCGTTGTTCGTAAGGAAGGGAACTCGTTTGTCGAAGCTGCTCCACGGTGGGCATCATGAGCGCGACCGACGGGCAGGGACTGAAAACGTGCCTGGCATCGTCGGCTTCGGTCGAGCAGCCGAGACGGCGCTCGTTCAGCTGGATGAACGAATGACGCGGATGCGCGAGCTGCGAGATTATCTCGAACGACGCGTGATGTCGCTGGTTTCGGACGTGAGCGTTAATGGCGATCGCGCGCGTCGAGTGCCCAACATCTCGAACTTAAGCTTCGAAGGGATCGATGGTGAAAGCCTGTTAATCGCACTCGATCTGAAGGGGATCGCTGTTTCAACGGGCTCAGCCTGCGCTTCGGGATCGCTCGAGCCAAGTCACGTGCTGCAAGCGCTCGGTCTCTCGCGCGAAGAGGTTCGGGGCAGTTTGCGTTTCAGCTTGAGCGCTTATACAACGCGTGAGGAGATCGACTACGCGGTATCGGTTTTGAGTGAAACGGTAGCTCGACTCCGTGAAATGATCCCGGCTGAGTACGCGATCTGAATGGACTTGAGATGTACAGCGCCATAGTCGCGGAACACATAGCAAACCCACGCAATGTCGGTGAGTTGGTTAACCCTTCGGGTCTCGGTGATGTGACCAATGAAGTTTGTTTGGATCGCATCAGATTGACCGTGCGGTTCGAGGGCGAAACGCTCATCGAGGCGAAAGTAAAGGCTTCAGGTTGTCCTCCGACCATAGCCGCTGCATCAGTGTTAACCGAATTGATAATCGGGCGGAGAGTTCAGGATGTCCAGTCACTCACGCGAGAGGACGTGGTCAACGCGCTAGGCCACCTGCCGCCGGCGAAGTCACATTGCGTGGTGCTGGCCATCGACGCGCTACGCGCAGCAATGGAACAAGCACAACACTAAGCAGTTTACTCGGCGGGCAGCGATGATCCACACCAGGGGCAAAAAATTTCATCCGCAATATTCCCTTGGCCGCATTCAGCGCACGTTGGATTGGCCGGCACAGAGGCAACGCTATCGAGAAAGGTGCCGCACGTCACGCAGAATAGATCCTCGGCTTCAGACTCGGCGCCGCAAGCAAGACAGACTCCCTGTGCTAAGAGTCGATCATCTCCAACGTCGGCAGCCGAGATAATGCTCTGATATTCAAAAGCAAGCGACTCGAGCACCTCGAGCGGAGACATGCCGTCCAAATGTATTGTCTGTTCGATTACCGAATGTGCGCTCGATTCGGGTGGAGACTTCTCTTGACTTGCGTGCGTGTTGAGGAGTTCAAGAGCGCGTCGATCTTTTGTCAGCTCGAGTTCAACATCGCTTGGGGGCGTCGGCGTCGGGCCGAATTCGTGTTTAGCAGGCTCAGCCAGGTGAGGCTTCTTTGAATCCGGCTGATGCCGCTGCCCTACCCGCTCCGGCGACAGGTCCATGAAGCGGCACAGGTCATGATAGAGATCTACCTCATCGATGGCGCCGGAAAGCGAGATGGAGTCGGCGCGCCCGACAGCGTCGCTGTTGTCGCTTTGCATCAAGGTCTAATCTGAACGGATAAGAAGGAGGCAAGGGCGAAGTCATTCTACAATACTTGAAAGCCGTTAGCTATAGAATTGTTGCCGGTTAAACGCGAATGCTACGATTCGAATGTACGAGCTATGGCACGTGAATCCGAAATCATCGCGCAACTGAGAAAGCGCGCCCGTGTTGGCCGCCAGGTGCTTGTGGGAATTGGCGACGACGCGGCGGTCATCAACGGCGCTGGCGGAAAGGACCTGATCGCTTGCTGCGACTTGTTGACCGAAGGAATTCACTTTCAAGCGGAGTGGATGCCGGCTCGCCTATTGGGCCGCAAGGCACTGGCAGTTAATCTGAGCGATGTGGCGGCTATGGGCGGCGTGCCAAGGTTTGCGATGATTAGCGTGGCTATACCTCGAAAATATTCTTCCGAATTCATTGATGAGCTTTTTGGTGGAGTCTTTGAGCTTGCAGAAGCTTCCGGAGTATCGATCATCGGCGGCGACACGTCTGGCTCGCGCGACTCGTTGTTCGTCGATGTGAGTGTGTTAGGCGAGTGCGAAAGCGGACGAGCTGTGACTCGTGGTGGAGCAAAGCCGGGCGACGCGATTTATGTCACCGGATCGCTTGGCGCATCGGCGTTGGGATTGTTCCTGCTGGAAAGCGGGTTCAACCTTAACAAGTCTGAAGATCCGAGCAGCGCGAACACTCAAGCCGTTCTAAAGCACCTTTGTCCCAACCCTCAATTGAAGCTTGGTCGAGCAATAGGAGATGAAGGAGTGGCCACGGCGATGATCGATATAAGCGATGGTTTGAGTACCGACCTCGGGCACATCTGCGACGAAAGCGGGTGCGGAGCAATCATTCTCGCCGGCGCGATCCCGATCGCCGAATGTGTCAAGTCACTAACATCCGAAAGCGAGGACATCGATCCGTTGGCCCTTGCGCTTCATGGTGGGGAAGAATACGAACTCCTCTTTACTGCGCGCCCAGAGAATCAGCGGAGAATCGAAGATCTGTCAGTTGCGTGCGAAGTTGCAGTCACCAGCATTGGTAACATCCTGCCAGGACGCGGATTGCAAATGGAACGCGATAGCAGGCTTGAGCCGCTCCCGTCGTTGGGCTACGAACATCAAATCTAGCGCGATTTACTTCTCGTCCTTCGCGTTTCCTTTCGGCTCAACTGGTCCGTCTGCTTGGACCCAAGCGTCCCAACCGCCTTTCAACGCGCGCGCTCTGAAACCATTTTCGATGAAGATCTGCGCCACCCGGGCGCTTGTAGCTTCGCTCGGTCAGGTGCAGTATGTAACGACCTCCCTGTCGTGCGGTAGGTCCTTCAAGTGAGACGGGATCTCCCCGGTCGTCATTCGAATTGCACCCTTGATCTTGGTTGTCGTAGAGTCGTACGAACCGGCGCTTCGAGCATCGATGATAGTCACCGGCAAACTCTTCGCGATCATCTCCTTCAATTCTTCGACAGTGATGCGCTGAACGTCAGCGGCCTTCGCGGCAGTCTTGTTCTCAGCCTTTTCTTCTTGGACGTCGGCCCCATTCGCGCCCGCCGAGCGTAGACAGAATAGCATCGCAGATAGGATCAGAAACGCTACCGAATGCTTAAGATACATGCTTGACCTCTTGGAAGTTTCTCTATCGGTCTCATTAAACACTACATCCCCGAAGAGAAGAAGACAACCAATAGCCTCAGCAAACCCGAGTTGTCATTCGTGGTTTGTGTAACTGGAAGCTGGCGTCGGGATTCCCCAATCAAACAGCCTGCGACACCGTTATTGATCCTCGGACGGCTTCACGATGTCTTTGAGTTCCGCGCGCAGACGCTCGATTTCTTTGATTCTTTCGGATATGCGCTCGAACAAAACCGCCTGCGCCTTGACGCCCTCGCTGATCAAGAAGGCTGCAGCCTCTGATCTGCTCTTGAAAATTCCCGATTGGACCAACGCGTCGAGACTTCTCAACGAATCGTCGTTGACGCGCACGACGACGACGTGGTCTCTGGCTACAAGTGCCGCTTCGATCGCCTTGCCGATTGATTCGGTTGCCTTATTCAAGGCCTCACCTGTTTTCTGCGCCACTTCTTTGACGGATGACGCCAGTTCGTCAAACCCGGACTTCTGACGAGATTCATCATTCGGCAGATTGGTTACGAGGATATCGTCTCTGTCAGCAGTCTTTTCTTCGATAATAACGTCGCCAGACGGATCTTTTTGGTTAGCCATTTTCTCAAACGCCTCCTTACGAGTATTTTCGTAACTAGATTACGACATTTCAAGTATTCAGGTTCCGGTTCGCGATTGCAAAAGGGGACACAGCCCCATCTTATTGCTCTTTACCAATTAACATAGACTTCGATATAATGCGTTGCTCACACAGGCCCACTCCGTGGTATCAGCAGGTCAAGACGATTCGCCTCCAGTTGATTCGGTTGTGTGCCTTGTGTCCGATAGATTTCTTTGAACGGAGTATCGCCGACATGATGTCGAATCTCATTCCAACGCTGAACTTGAAGCCTGGGCGCGCCTGGCCGCTAGCTTCGGTGATCTCTCTTGTTGTCTTTTCTGTGATCGCGTTGACAAAGCCCGCAGGCATCGCTTCAACGAGCGGATCCAAGGCTGTTTCGCCGGCGGCAGGGGACACGTGCGCGGCCGCGACAATAATCAATCCGGCGACGCTCCCGTTCGCAGAGGATTCGACGCTGGCGTTCGCAGCCAACGACATAGATCCAGGAATCTCAGGCTGCGCGCCCGGAGCGGGGAACGATGTAGTTTATTCATTCACACCCGCAGCGACCGATGTGTACACCATCGGCGCTACGCCAATGACTCCTTTCGACATCAGCCTTTACATTGTTACGGACTGTTCGAATCCGACGGGGACGTGCGTGGCCGGCACGAATGCATTTGGGCTTGATCGCGGAGAGTTTCTGACTCCGACGTTGAATGCGGGAACGCGCTACTTCATCGTCGTGGACACGCCCGGCGTCGACAACAACGCGGGGGGCTTTCACTTTTCGCTGCGTAGGGGAAGAGCCACTAACGATACTTGCGCAACTGCTGCCATAATCGATCCGAGTCGATTGCCGTTTTTGGTATCCGCAACTACGTTTGGTGCGGCGAACGATGTGGATCCCGGCACTTCATGTTTTTCAAATAGGGCATCAACACGCGGCCCCGACGTCGTCTACCAATTCACGCCCGCAGATACTCAGCTTTACATAATTACGGTGACTCCTTTCGGCCGATACGATACGTCTGTGTACGTCACCACTGATTGTTCCACCGTGGCAAACTGTTCTGGTTCGGACTTTTTCGGCCCCGGAAATCCCGAGACGGTGCGCCGCAACTTGAATGCCGGAACTACCTACTTGATAGTAGTTGACGGATTCGGCGGAGAGGGCGGCGATTTCACGTTCTCACTTCAGCCATCGAACCCGCATCCTCCGTCGGCGCCAAGCGATCTGACTGCAACCGCGGTCTCTACCACTGAAATCGATCTGACGTGGAAAGACAACTCTAGTGATGAGCAAGGGTTTCGAATTCAGCGCAGTCTGGACGGATCTGCTTTCACCGAGATCGCCATAGTCGGCCCGAACGTCACAACTTTCAACGACACCACGGTTACGGCCAACACTCTTTTCTTCTATCGAGTGTTCGCGTTCAATGGTTTAGGAACATCGGATCCGTCCAACATCGCCTTCGCGCAGACTCCTCCCAACCCTGTTCCGGTGAATCCGGTTATTGTTGTGAACCCTGCCTCGCTTGATTTCGGGTCGGTGCGGATCACTCAATCGAGCACAATGAAACTGACGATCACAAATGCGGGTAGCGCGGATTTGATCCTTTCAGATATCGGCGACCCCGCGCTGCCGTTTTCGTTTGTGAGCAAGCCCGCTCTTCCGCTCACATTAACGTCCAATCAGGGCACGGTATTATCCGTTCGCTTTTCGCCGACGGCGCTTGGGAACGTAAGCGGAGTCTTTACGATCTCGAGCAACGACCCGAATACGCCTCTTGTAAACGTTGGTCTAACTGGCGTCGGCGCTCCGCGTCCCGTGGCTAAGCTTCAGCTGACACCTGCCGCCATTGAGTTCGGGACAACGACAACACCCAGAACGATTGAAGCCAAGAACGTCGGCGAGGCCGATCTTGTCATTGCCAGCATAATTCCGCCTCTGGCGCCGTTCGGGGTGACCGGGTCAATAACCGGTACGTACAAACCCGGCGAGTCCAAGACATTGACCGCTACATTCTCACCAACGACTGTCGGCGTGTTCACGAGCACCCTCAACGTAATCAGCAACGATGCCGATTCTCAGGTAACCGTTGTTCCTTTCAGAGGCACTAGCCTCACCCAAACCGTTGTCCCGGTCATCGTTGGGCTGGAATTCAGAAAGCAGGGCCTGAGATTTCAGGCTGCTGGATCGAACGTTGTGGCGGGTGCTACATTGATCGTGGACGGCAGAGAAACGTTCACGCTCGAACTGAATGGCGATTTATGGGTTGTGTTCAAAAGCTCCAGGAGCACTCCCGGCAACTTGAGACCGCGCGATATCTTCGTATCGCCTTCTACGCACACGGTCGTTGTGAAGAACCCGAACGGCGCTACTTCGGCGACGGTGACAATTTCGGTTTAGAGTTCAGAATTCTGAGTTCAAGTTTCAGCTTGTTGCGCTAGTGGCAAGCTGAAGCTTGAGTTCGACGTTTACCCTGTTTACTTTGAAACGCACCGCTCGTAGATCAATCTTAATCCCTCCAGCGTTATATCTGGATCTACGACTTCGATGAGTTGAGAACCTCGGCTGATCAGCGGCGCAAGGCCGCCGGTTGCCACAACGCGCGTGCCCACACCGAGCTCCTGAATCATTCGCGTTAACACGCCATCGACTAACCCAATGTTGCCGTAATATAGGCCTGACTGAATGCTGCCAGTCGGGTTTGTCCCGATCAACTTGTCGGGCCGCCGAATCTCGGTATTACGCAATCTGGCTGCCCGCTGAAACAGCGCGTCGGCAGAGATTTGGATGCCCGGCGAGATGATTCCGCCGCGGTATTCTCCGTCGCGCGATATCGCATCGAAAGTGGTAGCAGTGCCAAAATCGACTACGATGCAAGGCGCGCCGTACTTCGCCAACGCCGCAACCGCATTGACGATTCTATCGGCACCCACTTCCTGTGGATCATCATAGAGAATCGTTATCCCCGCATTCGCAGCACTGACAAATAGGGGCTCGATATGAAAATAGACCTCCGCCATCTTGCGCAGAGTGAAGTCCAGCGGCGGCACTACTGACGAAATAGCGATGCCACTGATCGACGAAGAATCCAACGCCGCGAGCTCTAGCAGCGTGCGGCACATGATACCGTATTCATCCACGGTGCGCTGGCGTTCGGAGGTCAGCCGCCAACTGTACGTAAGCTTAGCTCCGTCATAGACGCCGAGCGTGGTATTGGTGTTTCCCACATCAAGTACAAGTAGCATAGTTAATAGTTCAAGTCAGACGAGATCAGGAGATCAACCCTGAGCTCCAAGGGCCCGAATTCTTACGTCACCCGAGACGATCTCGCGCTTCTCGCCATTAGCAAGCTCGACGATCAATGCCCCCGATGACGCGAGCCCGTCAGTGATTCCTTCGATTGCGCCTTCTATCGATTCGATTCGGACGCGGCAACCTCGAGCATAAGACGATAACTCTTCCCATCGAGCGATACATCGATCCGGATTTGTTGTGGCGGTTCGGTACCAATACTCGAGCCGCTCCAACAACGGTACGATGAAAAACTCCGCCGGCACCGATCGTCCAGTTTCGATCAAGAGAGAAGTCGCGGTATCCGCAATCTCTACCGGAAAAGAAGCTTGGCCAAGGTTCACACCGATTCCCATAACTGCGTAATCGAGTCGTTCTCCTTCGATCGCCGACTCGACAAGAATGCCGCATAATTTCCGTCCCGATACCAACACATCGTTCGGCCACTTGATGTCGGTCGGCAAACCGAAGGGGAACCTTAGAGTCTCCGCCACAGCCACCGCCCCAGCCAGTGTTATTACGGGCGACCACGCAACTCTTATCTCTGGTCTCAGTATCAACGAGAGGTAGAGCCCTTCTCCTGCCGGCGACGACCATGAACGCCCTTGCCGGCCTCTGCCGGCTGTCTGCTCCCGCGCCAGGACGCAAGTTCCCTCATCTGCGCCCGACGCAGCCAGCTCCCGCGCGAGATCATTTGTTGATGATACGCGGTCGTACTGCAACAGAGTTGATCCAAACTTGCTTTTCATTCGTCCCTTGTCATTGATGCTATGTGTCTGGTTATCAGTGCGTCTTCCACGAAGGATTAAGGACCAATGACAAGGGACAAAGCCCTGATGACATTCAGTCGCGCATCGCAAGCTCAAAGAATCGATTTGTCGCGTTGAGTGCGGCTCTAACTGTAGCGTCGATTTCGCTTCCCGTGATCGGACAGCTGCCGAACACCTGAACGTCTCGGCCTTCAAATTTCACGTCCACCAATACCGCGATCAGATCCTTCCCCAGAGCCTTCACGCGATCGAGATCCACTAGCGAACAAGTGAATTTGTCGGCTGCTGCTTGCTGCACGACCTTCAAAGTGGCCACAGCAGCCGCTTTCAAGGGTCCGTTCCCTTCGGCGGCCTGCTCCTCATCGCTCTGAAAGATCAATTGCCCGAGCGCCAGCGTCACCCGCACTCGGCATCGCTCGGCAGTTTCTTCGATAACCGTTGCGCGATCAAATCGCAGACGAGATCGATCGGGAGTCGTCGGCATAGCAAGAACTCCATCGGGAGCCGGTCAAACCCTTCTCTCTCAAGTGAGAACTCTAGCGCGGTTGGGCGCGAATTCCAAACAGTTTGGCGGTTAGAGCGGTCTTATCTTTAGGCTGATGTCAACCGCGGCGGCGGAGTGCGTGATTGCTCCTACTGAAATCAAATCGACTCCGCATTCTGCAAACGCGCGGACGTTATCTATCGTGACTCCGCCCGAGACCTCGATTAACACGCCAGGAGCTTGATCTCTTATCAGATTTACCGATTCGCGGATTTCGTCCACTGCCATGTTGTCGAGCATTATCACATCCGCCCTCGCGGCAATGGCTTCCCGAAGCTGTGAGTTATTAGCGACTTCAACTTCGATCTTCATCAGATGCGGCACGGAGTTGCGCGCAAGCTCGACGGCTCGGCGGACTCCGCCCGCCAAGGCTATGTGATTGTCCTTTATCAAAACGCCGTCATCCAGCCCGAACCGATGATTGGCCCCGCCACCGACCGTGACCGCATACTTTTCAAGTATCCGGAGGCCCGGCGTTGTCTTTCGCGTATCCGTGATTCGGGCGCCGTTGCCCTCAACTCGATCGACAAAAGCCCTGGTGAGCGTGGCTACTCCCGACAACCGCTGCATGATGTTGAGCGCCGTCCGCTCCCCCGTGAGCAGAGCGGCGGCGGGCCCTTCGATTCGCGCGAACTCTGTCCCGGCATTGATCCTTTCGCCATCATAAACCCGAGACTCGAGCACCACGCTGTTGTCGAGCGCGCTGAAGACCGCTTCAGCGATTTCAAGTCCGCACAACACGAAGTCTTGTTTGGCAAGGAATCGCCCGCGTCCTCGCGCCCCGCCGCGCACGACGCTCTGAGTTGTGATGTCGCTGCGGCCCAGGTCTTCCTTCAACAGATCGGCCGCAAAAGCGAAAATGATTCCGGGGTCTAGTTCTGGCATAAACTTATGCTTCGCAGGATCGAAAGGGTCAGCCATCAAATCATCTTCCGACTTCTTCTTTCAACATCTTGTCCAATCGCCGACGAGCATCGTCCAGCGAGCGGCCCAGCCGCGGCACCTCCTTCCACGGGTCTGACTTCTTACTCAGCCGCTGAAAAATATTCTTGATGTTGTATCGTCGCGCATCAAGCCTGGCGTCGCCAAGCTCATCCCAATCAAGCGGAGTTGCAACCGGGGCGCCTGGCTTGGCCCGCACCGCGTATGGGGCGATCGCAGTTTGCGCATACGCATTGCGCGCTGTATCCAGTAGGAGCCGTCCGCGTCTTTTCGCTTTGCGCGTCTCGATTGTCAGTTTGTCCGGATGACGCGCAACAAGCAAGCGCGCTGCGTCTCGGGCAAATTCGCGGATGGCATCGAAATTCGCGCTTCGATCGAGCGGTACCAGCACGTGTGCGCCGCGCGAACCCGTCGTCTTAACGAATGCTTTCAAATCAAGAGCTTCAAACAGTTGCTTTGTCGCGCGGGCCGCGAAAAGAACCGAAGCGAAATCTTCGCCCGCTGGGTCCAGATCAATTATCAACTGGTCGGGATGGTTCGGTCTGTCCTTTCTGCTCAGCCAAAGATGCGGTTCGATGCAGGCTTGATTGGCGAGGTACACCAGGGTGGCGGCATTGTTGCAAATCACGTGAGTAACCGTGCCGCCTTCTTTTTTCACCGTTGTTCGTTCTATCCAATCCGGAAAATAATCGCCAATCTCCTTCTGGAAAAAAGACCCGCCGTCGATGCCGTCCGGGAAGCGCTTCATTGTCAGCGGCCGCTGTCTTATGTGGGGCAACATGGTATCGGCGATTCGATGATAGTATTCGATCAGGTCGCCCTTGGTGATCTTGTCATCCGGGAAGAAGGTCTTGTCTTCGTTAGAAGTCTCGACCGCAACCCGGCCGAATCTGAGCTTGCCCATTGGTACTCTTCAGTCGCGCATTCCCTCGGCGAGACTATCTCTCGGGAACGCCGCGCTAGCGTTCACCGTTCCTCGTCGTGTTCAATCTGCTTCATGGTTCTTCCTGTCAGCGCGGAGTTTGGCTCGCTCTTGAGTGGGTTACGGCGGGCGTCCGCGTCATCATCTCTCATCTTGATCAGCAGCCAGCGTTCTTTCTCGCCTTTCTCGACCCGTGTGAGCGCGAAACCGCCTCTAAGTTTCTTGCCGTTCAGCTTCACGCTTGCATGACCGTTCTTGAGCGCCTGGTCGATAGGTATTGACTTTCCGTCCTTCTCGGTGATGTTGCTATAAGTCCCTATGTCCCACACCATCACAACGCCCGCGCCGTATTCGCCTTTTGGGATAATACCTTCGAACTTAGCATAGCTGAGCGGATGATCCTCGACTGCGAAGGCGGCGCGTTTTACGCGCGGGTTAGTCGATGGTCCCTTTGGCACGGCCCACGATTTGAGTACGCCTTTGACTTCCAGGCGAAAGTCGTAGTGCAGGTTCCGAGCCGCGTGCTTTTGAATGACGAAGATTGGTTTGTTGGGAGTTCTCCTTCTCACACCATCCGCTGGCTCGGGCGATTTGCGGAAGTCGCGTTTTTCTTTGTATTTCTTCAACGAGTTCTTTGTCGACATCGCCCCTCGACTTGGCGTCTTTGCGAGTCTTCGCGTCCTTTGCCCTGAACAAAAACAGGTTTCTACCAATGAAGCAAAGACTCGCAAATACGTGGGAGTCTCAAGTTCCGCTCAGCGCGCTCAAGGTAGCACGAAGCTTTTCTATCTCGCCGATCAACTCTTCGTGGCGAGCGCGCGCCTCCTCGACCACGTTGCCGGGCGCGCGCTCGACGAATGAGACGTTGTCGAGACGCGAAGCCAACGCCCGCGCTTCGTCCTCTTTTCGGCTCATCTCTTTTCCGATGCGCTCGCGTTCCTTGTCCAGGTCGATCAAGCCTTCGAGGGGAACCGCGATCTCCATTCCGGAAACAACGCCACGCGCCGCGGACCTAAGGATCGGAAGCGTCCTGGAAAGCAATATCTGATCGACCCGCGCAAGCCGTTTGATCTGTTCGGTGTTATCGCTTACCAGAGCGCCCGTGGCCAGGTCTCCGGTGGCCACGTACAGACTAGGCCGGCTCTGCGGCGGAACGTTCAATTCCGATCGAATGTTTCGAACGCTGGTAATAAGCGCGATCAGCGTTTCCATTTGCTGCCGCGCTTCCGGGTCTTCCCGCGCATGATTCGACTCCGGCCACGACGCAAGCATTATCGACTCGCCCTCGTGCGGAAGGCGCTGCCAAATCTCCTCTGTAATGTGAGGCATCAACGGATGAAGTAACCGCAAGCTCGTCTCCAGGACATAAACTATTCTGCAGCGAGCGGCGCGCGTTTCGTCGGTATCTTCTCGCGACGCGACCAGCGACTTGCTCAGCTCGATATACCAGTCACAGAACGAGTCCCAGAAGAAGTGATACATCGTCTGCGCCGCTTCGTTGAGGCGATACTCACTAAGCGCACTCGTTACCTGCTCGATCGTCGAGTTCATCTCGGCAAGAATCCACCGGTCGCCAAGCGCGTCCGAAGGTACCCATCGCGGCGCGACGCCGGCTGCGTCGCCGAGATTCATCAGCACAAACCGCGACGCGTTCCAAATCTTGTTGGCAAAGTTGCGCGACTCCTCAACTTGCTTCTGGCGTACCGGTTCTTTCTTTTCATTCCTCTCGACTTTTGCAAAACGAATATCCTGGCCTCTTGCCGCGCGGATCAACAACCCGAATCGCAGCGCATCGGCGCCGTATAGTTTTATGACGTCGAGCGGATCAACGCCTGTTCCCAGAGATTTGCTTTGTCGCTTGCCGTGTTCGTCAAGCACCGTCGCATAAATGTACACGTCCTCGAAGGGAATCTCGTGCATGAAGTACAGGCCGGACATGATCATTCGCGAGACCCACAGGTAAATGATGTCGCGCGCGGTGGTCAAAACGGACGTTGGATAAT
>DASXSR010000306.1:0-6428 GCA_036505875.1 Blastocatellia bacterium
GTCGTAGCCTGCGCCCAGAAGAAGCCCAAATAATCGACAAGCAGATTGCAGTTCGCAGCAAACGCGGTGAGCCTCGCCAACCACATCAGCCATCCAACTTCAAAGCCGACCGTCGATCCGAACGCCTCGCGCGCGTACAGATACGGCCCGCCAGTCTCACCGAACCGGCTGCCTACTTCTGCGAAGCAGAGAATGATCAGGGCCACGACGATCGCGCAGACGCCGAACGCGATCAGACTGTAAGAGCCGATCAGCGCGTAGACCCTCGACGGCAATCCGAAGATTCCGGCGCCGATGATTGCGTTGATGGCGACGGCGATCAGGTCCCACCGGCGGATGCCTCTGATGAGACCTTCTTGTGTTGGCTGAGCTTGAGCCATATCGGTTCGGACGAGCGGGCATTGTATTGCTTAGGCTCGCAAAAGTAAAAATGGATTCGCCGCTCGCGGACACAACTTTCTGGGAAACCATCCGCTGCGCTACAATGACCGGCTAGCATAAATTCTCTCAGTGGAGGCAATCAATGAGTGATCAAACCGATACAGTCATAATGGTCAACAACAACGGCCCTTATCGAGTAATGGGCGACAACATAATCATCAAGGACGTCGGCGGAAATACATTTGGGCTTGCGGGACGCACGGTGGTTTCGCTTTGCCGCTGCGGGCATTCGCAGAACAAACCGTTCTGCGACGGCAGTCACGCGCGAGTGGGGTTCCAATCCGAGGTCGAGGCAAGAGAACTACCGCCACCGGTCCCGAAGCTGTAGAGAATGGACCACGGATGAAACGGATTAGACTGATCGACACGGATCTGATCCGCGATAATCCGTCTCATCCGTCTAATCCGCGGTCCATTCAGCAACGACATGAAACCCATCCGAATCGCAAACGGGCAAGGCTTCTGGGGCGACTCTCTGCAGGCTCCGATCGAGCAGGTCAGACGCGGCCCGATCGACTACTTGACTCTCGACTACCTGGCCGAGATCACGATGTCGATCATGCAGAAGCAGCGCTCTCGCGACCCGCGTTCGGGCTACGCCCGCGACTTCGTCGACCTCATCGCAGAGATCGTGCCTGACCTGATCGAGCGAAACATCAAAGTCGTTGCCAACGCCGGCGGCGTGAATCCCGAATCGTGTCGCGACGCCGTAGTCGAAGTCACAAGGCGCAAAGGCTTCGGAGGCAAGATCAAAATTGGGATCGTCACCGGCGACGACATAATGGATCGCCTGGATGACTTCATAGCCCGCGGCGTCGAGCTGAAGAACCTCGACACCGGCGAGCCGCTCGTTTCCGTCCGTTCGCGGGTGCAAAGTGCAAATGTTTACTTTGGCGGGCGCCCAATTGCCGAAGTTCTCGGCAAAGGCGGGCAGATCGTCATCGCCGGTCGCGTGACCGATACAGGTTTGTCGCTGGGACCGATGATTCACGAGTTTGGTTGGGCGAGCGATGATTGGAACAAGCTAGCCGCAGGAACAATTGCCGGACACACGGTAGAATGCGGCGCGCAATGCACCGGCGGGAATTGCCTGGTCGATTGGGAGACGATCCCCGAAATGGCGGACATCGGCTACCCGATCATCGAAGCTCAACCGGATGGAACGTTCGTCATCACCAAGCACGAAGGCACAGGCGGCCGTATCACTGTTCCGTCGATCAAGGAACAGCTTCTTTACGAGATGGGCGATCCGCGCGAGTACATCACCCCCGATTGCATCGCTGACTTCACGACTATTCAGCTTGAACAGGACGGACAAAATCGCGTGCGGTTTTCAGGAATCAAAGGGCGGCCCGCGACTGATATGTACAAAGTAAGCGTGAGTTACTCGGCTGGTTGGAAGGCCGTCGGCTCGCTTGTTTATGCGTGGCCGGACGCGTACAAGAAAGCTCAGAAGGCTGACCGCGTGTTGAGAGAAAGGTTGGACCGGCTCGGATTGAAGTTCGAGAAATTGCGCACCGAATTCTTGGGCGTGAACGCTTGCCACGGTGAGCTCGCGGGACCGCCGTCGGCAGACATTGCTGAAGTAGCTCTTCGGATCGCGGTGCGCTCGGAAGATAAACGCGCGGTCGAGCGTTTTACACGCGAGGTTGCGCCACTCGCTCTGAACGGCCCTCCCACTGTGACCGGCTTTGGCGCCGGACGGCCCAAGGTCGAGGAGATAGTCGCCTACTGGCCCGCGCTCATTCCAAAGAGCGAAGTTCAGCCGGAGACTTCAGTCATCGAGGCTTAAAATGGCGAGAGTGAAACTGCTGAAGCTTGCGCACGCGCGCTCAGGCGACAAAGGGGATACTGCGAACGTCGGGCTGATCTCCCGGCAACCGGAGTATTATCCGATACTCGTTGAGCAAGTCACGGCCGAGCGGGTGAAGGAGCATTTCAAAGGGATCTGCCTTGGCGAGGTAGAGCGGTTCGAAGTGCCGAATCTTCACGCGTTGAATTTTCTGCTTCACGAAAGTCTCGACGGCGGCGGCACCTTGTCGCTAAAGACCGACGCGCAAGGAAAAACCTACAGCGCAGCTCTGCTGCGAATGGAGATCGACGTCGACGACAGCATCGCCCACGAATTGGAAAGCTGAACACAATACACGAATTCAATGCAGTCCCGCTGAGATTTACTGTCATCATCCAAGAATTCCCCTGCAAGTGAACGTCTCGGAACTCGTTCTGCTACTCGGTGAGCACGAGTCGCCTCGATTTCGACTTTTACGGCGTAAAGCAAAAAAGGCATCCGATGCGCAAAATCATTGTTGTGCTCAGCGTCGTGTGGCTGTTGTCGTTCCAATCTGCTTCCGCGCAAGCAGTAAAAGAGAGGCGGTCTGAGGAGACCATAAAACTCAGCAGCGAGTTGGTCGCTCTGGATGTTCAGTTAATCGACAGGAAGACGCAGCGCTCGGTCAGCGGTCTGACTCAAAAGGATTTTGAAATCTACGAAGACGGGGTGCGTCAGCAGATCGAACAGTTCAGTCAGGACAAACTTCCGTTGTCGGTTGCGTTGCTTCTAGATGCCAGCAGCAGCATGTACTCGGTGCTTGACAGACTGCGAGCCAATGCCCTCGAAGCCTTGCAGTCGTTGAAACCGGAAGACGAAGTTGCGCTCATGGTCACCGCGGAGGATACTCGACTCATTGAGGATTTCACTAAGGACAAGTTCACGGTTTCCGAAACGCTCAGGCAACTGGACCTCAAGTCGTTCGGGGACAACGGCATCCTGCTTCACGATTCGCTGTACCGCGTAGCAACTCACTTTCAAGAAACCGCAAAACCCGTCGACCGCAGAGTGATCATTGTGATTACGGACAACATCACGATTCCTGCGTACAATTGGAGGTACTTTCAAAAGGAGCAGGCTGTTGAGATGGTGCTTGAAAGCGGCGTTGTGGTCTACGGTATCGTAATCAATCGAAACCTGTTGACTCGCGCCGACAGGAAGCTGTTAGGGTTCCCACGGGGAGGCGGCGACGTTCATAGCTACGCGGACATGACCGGCGGCGAGGTCCTGAATGCCGGCAACGATAGCGCCGGGCAAAAGCTGATAGAGCTGATCAATCATCTTCGCACGCGGTACACACTTGCGTTCGTGCCCTCGAATACAAAGCGAGACGGGAAGTTTCGCCGCCTGAAAGTTAGACTTGCAGCCGCGACTGAACAACGACTCAGCGCCGCTGGAGTGAAAGACCTGGCCCTCAGAACCAGATCGGGCTACTACGCACCGAAGAAGTGACAGTAAACCGTCGGCCCGAGCACTGATACGCACGTTGTTATTTTAATACTTCTACTCGTCAGGACAGAGTTTCAAAACGTGCGTTATACTGGACAAATCACTCGTGACCAGGGAAAGCGCATTGTTGATCATCGACGTTCAAGTTGGCATCATCGACGGCTTGGGCGCGTATCTCGGGCGTGAGGTGGTTGGTCAGATCAATAAGCTGCTCTCGGAAGCGCGTGTAGCAAGCTTACCGGTGGTCTTCGTTCAGCACGACGGCGAGAAGGGACATCCTCTGGAGATTGGTACGCGAGAGTGGGAGATTCATCCCGACATCCGGCCGCATGATGGCGAATTAATCGTTCACAAGCGAGCGTCTGATTCTTTCTTCGAGACGACACTCCAGCGAGAGCTTGAGGTCCGAGGTATCAAGCACTTGATCATTGGCGGGTGCATGACGGAGTATTGCGTCGACACGACGAGTCGTCGCGCGGTTAGTCTCGGTTACGACGTTACGCTTGTCGGCGACGCTCACACGACTGTAGACAACAAGCTTCTAACCGCTGCTCAGATCATTGCTCACCACAACGCGCTTCTGGACGGCTTCGATGCCGGCTCGCACGCAATCACCGTGAAGACGGCGGATAAAGTTACGTTCTAAATGAAGGATCGACGAAAAGTGGCAATCAAAGTCAAACAAGAGCATCTCAAGCAAATCAAAGCACACGGCGAGCGAGCTTATCCGCACGAATGCTGTGGGTTTCTACTTGGCAAACGCGAGAGCGAGACGAATGTCTTGGTTGAAACCTACGCCGCCGAAAACGAACGACAAGACTCGCGAGAGACTCGTTACTTGATCACACCCGACCAGTACAAACGGGCGGATGACTATGCCCGCAATCGCGCACTTGGCGTCATCGGTTATTATCACTCCCATCCGGATCATCCCGCCGCGCCTTCGGGTTACGATCTCGACCATTCGTGCTGGCCGGGCGAATCCTATATGATTGTAGCGGTTGAGCATGGAAAAGCGGCCGCACTCAACTCGTTCACCAAACCTGACTACACAAGGTTCGAGCAGGAAGAGATCGTGATCGACCAACCCTGACGCTTGCTTTTCCGCGTCTCGGCTCTACAATTCAGATTTACGACGGATCATAAAGCGCTTTGGAAGGAGAGCTCATGTCAGTGAATATTTTGATTCCTACCGCACTGAGAAACTACGCGCGTGGAAGCGATTCTGTAACGGTCGACGCAAACACTGTGGGAGGCGCGTTGGACGCGCTCACCCAGAAGTATCCCGATTTGAAGAAGCACCTCTATAACGATGAAGGACATTTGCGACACTTCGTGAACATCTACGTGAACGACGAAGACATTCGCTACTCTGAAAAGCATGCGACGCCGCTTAAGGACGGTGACTCGGTCAGCATCGTGCCGTCAATCGCAGGAGGCGCCGCCGTGATCGAAGAGCGCCCGGTTGAGTTGGACCGCGACGAGATTCTGCGCTACAGCCGCCACCTCATAATGCCGGAGGTCGCGCTGGAGGGGCAGAAGAAGCTCAAGGCCGCGAAGGTGCTTTGCATCGGCGCCGGCGGGTTAGGCTCGCCGCTCGCGTTGTATCTTGCCGCGGCCGGCGTCGGGCGGCTCGGCATCGTCGATTTCGATGTGGTCGACTTCACCAATCTGCAACGGCAGATAATTCATTCGACTTCAAACGTCGGTCGGCCAAAACTCGACTCCGCAAGGGAGCGCATCGGCGAGATCAATCCTTACGTGGAAGTGGTGCCTCACGAGACGGCGCTCTCGTCCGAAAACGCGATGGAATTGCTCGCCGATTACGACGTGATCGTAGACGGCACGGATAACTTTCCGACGCGGTATCTGGTCAACGATGCGTGCGTGCTTCTGGGCAAGCCCAACGTGTACGGCTCGATCTTCAGATTCGAAGGCCAAGCGACTGTGTTCTACGCGAAGGAAGGCCCGTGCTATCGCTGCTTGTACCCCGAGCCGCCGCCGCCGGGGCTTGTGCCGAGTTGCGCCGAAGGCGGAGTGCTTGGAGTGCTGCCGGGAGTGATCGGCGTCATTCAGGCGATTGAAACCGTGAAGCTCATACTGGGCAAAGGCGAATCGATGATCGGGCGGCTATTGCTATTTGATGCGTTGAAGATGAAGTTCCGCGAGTTGAAACTTCGAAAGAATCCGGATTGCCCGATTTGCGGAGTGAATCCCACAATTCACAAATTGATCGACTATCAGGAGTTTTGCGGCGTCACTCATCAGCCCGAGGTTGAGGTGGGCGCAGACTTCGAGATCACCCCGCTCGAGTTGAAGGAAAAAATGGATCGCGGGGATCAGTTTGTCCTTGTAGACGTGCGCGAGCCCGAAGAGTTCGCGATAGCACGCATCCCCGGGTCGAAACTGATTCCTCGCGCGACGTTGCCCGAGCGCTTGCATGAGTTATCGACTGCGGATGATATCGTAGTCCACTGCAAGAGCGGGATGCGCAGCGGGATGGCGGTCGAGTTCATGAAGCAGGCGGGCTACAGGAAGGTGAAGAACCTGGTTGGCGGAATCACCCGCTGGTCGGACGACGTCGATCCGAGCGTGCCGAAATACTAGAGTCCAATTCGCGGACAGATGAATAGAAATGACCTAAGGGCACTTGCGAGGACGAGGTTAAGGGAATCGCGGATTCTGTTTGCGCGCGACGAGTATTCAG